>NZ_JBYOJU010000011.1:0-186206 GCF_057798855.1 Cupriavidus sp. 96C5-1
GCAGGCTCCGGCAGGGCACCCGGTGCGCCGTCTCTATCACGACGTGGATCGCCGGGACGCCAATGTCAACACATTGCTCGCACCCCTGCGCACGGCGGTGCATCAGCACTGGCCGGACCTGGACCAGCTGAACGACTTCCGCAGCGTGTCCGAGCACATGGTCGGCCCGGCCCGCGCCGCCAGCGTCGGCGTGAACGTGGCGCAGGCCACGGCTTATGTGGACCACACGGGCAACAGCGCGGTGGTGGCCAGCGCCACGGACCCCAGCGATGCGTGGTCGGTGCTGGTGGGGCCGCCACCGGGCTGGGTCAAGCGCGAGCCGGTCAAGACGTGGCCGCGGGCGCGAGGCCGGACGAGTGCGTACCTGCCGTGGTTCGGAAGGCGGACGGATTGACATGACGCGCGCGCTCGATTGCACGCTTGCATTGGAAACCATAAGCAACCAGACAGGAGAACTCAGGCGATGACCAAACCCAGACGATGCAAGCCGCTTCTCGCGGTGGCGGTGATCCTGCAGTTTGCCGGGCAGGCCAGGGCCGATATCACATCCTTCCAACTGCAGGAACTGCAGATGCAGGCCCAATTGCAGACGGTAAAGACGATCGCGGTCATGCTGGGCATCGCCGAGGGGTGCGCCCAGGTGCATCCGGCGCTGCGTACGGATGTCGATCAACGCTATGGCGCGATCGGCATGGACGAAGAGTTGAAAGGGCAGATGCGAACGGTCATTGCAGCGTGCATGGACAAAAGCAAGGCACCCGGTCTCGAACAATGCCAGCAGCTTGTTCAACGCGTGAATCCGCCATTGGGCGATGACGGCCTGGGCGCCTTCTTCGAAGCGGCCAGGCCTATGCGGGCGCTGGCCATGGTGGAGCCGTGCGAGTAGTGCCCGACGCGCCGCCCAGCCATTGCCGCCATGTCCTGACGCTTAGCCCTCCTGGCAGGCGCCGCTTGCCAAATCTTTCGGAGTCAAACCGATATGTCCAATTCCATAGCCACTGTTGGCGATCTCCATACCCATGGCGGTGTCATCCTCTCCGGCTCCCCCAATCGAAGGATCAATGGGCGTCCCATTGCGCGCAGAGGAGATATGGTGAGCTGTCCGCTGCATGGGCCCAATGTCATCGAACAGGTCATGGGCCTGTTCAAAGTCGATGGCGAAGACGGCGCTGCAACTGGCGACAGAACGCGCTGCGGCGCGGTGCTGATCGGGTCCGCACCCGCGCGGGTGAGCCGATGAGCGTGCGGACGTTGCCGACAGGACGAACGATGGCTGGCGCCGTCCGCCCGCTTGGGCTGGCGCTCGCCTGTGCGCTGCTTTGCGCCTGTTCCACCATGCCGGCGCAGCCGGAGCAGATGAAACTGGAGCTGGCGCTGGAGGCCAGGCCCACCGTCAATCCCGACGAGGCCGGCAAGGCGGCGCCGGTGCTGGTGCGCGTCTATGAACTCAAGACGGAGAGTGCGTTCGCCAATGCCGATTATTTCTCGCTGGACAAGTCCGACCGGCAGTTGCTGGCGCAGGACCTTCTGGTGCGCGACGAGTTCATCCTGCGGCCGGGCGAGCAACGCGCCATCACACGCAAGCTGAACGCGGATACCACCGCGCTGGGTGTCCTGGTGGGCTATCGGGATCTGGGAAAGGCAACGTGGCGGCTGGTGTACAAGCTGCCGCCGGCGCCGGAAGCGGCCTGGTATCGCGCGGCCATTCCGGCGCGCAAGGTCAGGCTGCAGGTGCTGCTGGACCAGCAAGCCATTACAGTTTCCAAACCGGATTAAGAGCATGAGCTGGTATAACAAAGTGGTCTGGAGCGAGGGCTTGTTTTTGCGCCCGCAGCTATTCCAGCAACAGGAACGCTATATCGAGCATTACGCGCACAAGCGTAGCGCGCCGCTGACGCCGTTTTTCTGGGGATTCCATCATTTCGCCATCGATTCGGAAGCGCTCGCGCTGGGAAAACTGGTGCTGTCTTCCGCGGCCGGCTTGTTCCAGGATGGCACGCCATTCGACGCGCCCGCGCATGCCGGCTTGCCGGCGCCGCTGGCTGTGCGCCATGAGCACCTGAACGGGATCATCTGCCTGGCGGTGCCGATCCGCTCGCCGAATGCGGAGGAGACGAACTTTGCCGACGCGGCCGACTCGCTGGCACGCTACCGCGTGTTCGACGAGAGCCTGCCGGACGTCAACTCGATTGCGCAGGGCCCCAGGCTCGTGCAGTTGGCGGACCTGCGCATGCGCCTGATGGGCGAGAACGAGCTGGGCGACGCATGGCTGGGCCTGCCGCTGGCGAGGGTGACGGAGATCGCGGCTGACGGCAGCGTGCGGCTGGATGCCGAACTGATTCCACCCGTCAACGTGTACACCGCCAGCAGTCGCTTGCAGACATGGCTCGCGGAACTGCACAGCCTGCTGCGAATGCGCGCCGAGGCGACCGCAAAGCGGATGGCCGCCGCCACGGCGAGGGGTGGCGATGCCGCCGAAATATCGGAGTACCTGATCCTGCAATTGCTGAATCGCTACGACGCGATCCTCGCGCATCTGCTGGAGGCGCAGGCGGCTTCGCCCGAGGCGCTGTACGCGCATCTCACGGCATTGGCCGGAGAGTTGTCCACCTTTGTCCGCACCGACACACGGCGGCCGTTCAAGCACAAGCCATACCGGCATGGGACACCCCACCTGTGCCTGAAGCCCGTGGTGGATGACCTGCGCATGTTGCTCAATGTGGTGCTGGAGCGCGCTGCGCAGCAGATCGAGCTGCTGGAGCAGGGACACGGCCTGCGGGCGGCGGTGCTGGAACCAGGCGAGATCGCGCAGTTCAGCGCGTTCGTGCTGGCGGTAGCGGCCAGGATGCCGGCCGATCTGCTGCAGCAGACCTTCCCGGCGCAAGCCAAGCTGGGTCCGTCGGAGCGGCTGAACGAACTGGTCGGTTCACACTTGCCGGGCATTCCGCTGCAATCCCTGCCCGTGCCGCCCCGGCAGATTCCGTACCACGCGGGCTATGTCTATTTCGAGCTCAGGCAAGACCATCCCTTGTGGGAGCAGGTGGCACGCCACGGCGGCCTGGCGTTGCACGTTGCCGGGGTCTTTGACGACTTGCGCATGGAGCTTTGGGGGGTGCGGCAATGAACGGAAACCCGAGATCCACAGGCGGCACGGATGCGCTGGGAATGCAGGACGCTGACGCGACGGCCACGGCTGAGCCGCCAGTCGCCACGCCCGCGCCGAAAGCCAAGCCGAGGCTGCCTCCGCGCAGGAGCGTGGAGGAGCGGGCGCAGCGTTGCCTGAAGTCGGAAAACCCGCTGCTGGCTGCCGCGATGCCGTTGCTGCGCGCGATGACCGACCTGCCTGCGTTGCTGCGCCAGGACCAGAAGGCGACGCTGAAGACCATGCTGGTGGAGGCCGTGCTGGAGTTCCAGGCGGTGTGCGAGCGCCTTGATGTCCGGCGCGACCATATGCTCGCGGCGAGCTATAGCCTGTGCACGGCACTGGATGAAGCGGTGATCCGCCAGCCCTGGGGCGGCACCGGCTGGGCGGTCAACAGTCTGCTGATTCAAGTGCACGGCGATACCGGTGGCGGCGTGAAGGTGTTCCAGTTGATGGGGCGGCTGGTTAAAACGCCAAACGAGCATATCGACGTGATCCAGTTGATGTACCGGCTGATTTCGCTGGGCTTTGTCGGGCGCTATGCGGGACAGACCGACGGCCCCAGGACCCTGGAGACGCTGCGTCAGCAGTTGTATGGCCTGATCGCCACGGCGCGGGGCGATGTGCCGCACGAGCTATCGCCGCACTGGCGAGGCGAGACCGAGGGCCGCTTCGGCATGTTGCGAACGGTGCCGGTCTGGGTCAGCTGGTCGGTGATGGCGCTGGTCGTGTTCGGGGTGTTCTCCTGGAACAAGTATCAGCTGATGCAGAAGGCGGCCGCACTTGAACAGTTGATCCTCTCCATCGGCAAGGATGTTCCCGCGCCTCCCGAGCCGCGCGCGACGTTGCGTCTCGCCGAACTGCTGAAGCCGGAGATCGCCCGCGGCGTGGTGAGCGTGCGCGAGGACAGTACGAGCAGCGCCGTCACCTTCCGTGGCGACGATATGTTCGGCGGTGGCAGGGCGGAAGTCAGCGCGCGCATGCTGCCGTTGCTGGACAAGGTGGCGGCCGAGATCGCCAAGGTGAGTGGCAAGGTGACGGTGATCGGGCATAGCGACAACATGCCCATCCGCACGGCGAAGTTCCCTTCCAACCAGGCCCTGTCCGAGGAGCGCGCCGCTACCGTGACCGAGTACCTGGCGGGCCGGGGCGTGGCGAAGGGCCGCCTGGAGGCCATCGGCAGGGGCGACACGGCGCCGCTGACGGACAACAGGACGCCTGCAGCGCGCGCGCAGAACCGGCGCGTCGAGATCGTGGTGACGCAGTAACCGGCGCTATCCGCATGGGCCACCAAGGCTTGGGCGTGACCGCCCGGGCGCGCCCGAATCGCGCATGCAGCGGCTGCAGGGCTGTCGCGCAGGAACGGAAATCAAGATATGGAATTCATGAAACGGATGGCCGGTGCGCTGGCCTCTCGGTACGTGCTGGCGCTGGTGGCATTGCTCCTGGCCGCCGCCGCAGTCTGGTTTGTCGGGCCGCTGCTGGCGTTCGGCGGCATGCAGCCGCTGGCCGGCGCAGGAATGAGGGTGACCGTGATCCTGTTGCTGCTGGGCCTGGTAGTGTGTCTGCTACGGGGCTTTACGGTGTCCGTCGTCGGCATGGTGGCGCTTTGCCTGCTGATCTGGCATGCCGGGCCGCTGTTCGCCTTTGGCGAGCGGCGTCCGCTTGCGCCGGTGGAGGTCCGCGTGACGCTGATATCGGTCATTGCACTCGGATTCATTGCGTACTGGCTGTTCCTGATATGGCGGAAGGCGCAGGCCGAGGAGCACTTCGTCAGGATGCTGCTCAGTTTTGGCAAGGGGAGCAAGGAGCAGGTCGCCAAAGCGGAGATCGCACAGCTCAACGACGCCATTCTGGCCGCGCTGGCGCAGCTCCGGGGCATGCGCACCGGCTCGGGCCTGGGCCGGCTGTTTGAAGGGCGGCGCTATCTGTATGAGCTGCCCTGGTACATGACGGTGGGCGCGGCCGGGGTTGGCAAGACCACAGCCTTGCTCAATGCCGGCCTTCAGTTTCCGCTCGCCGGGCAGATGGGCAAGGCTGCTGGCGCGCGCAGCGGCACGGCATTCACGGACTGGTGGTTTACCAATGAGGCAGTGCTGATCGACACCGCGGGCCGCTACACCAGCCAGGCGTCCAGCCCGGACCTTGATGCGGCGGAGTGGAAGGGATTCCTCGGCTTGTTGAAACGGTATCGCGCACGCGCGCCCATCAACGGCGTGCTGGTCACCATCAGCGCGCAGGATCTCCTCAGCAACTCTGCCGAGGAAGCGGCGCTGGAGGCCGCCGCCATTCGCGCGCGCCTCGAGGATCTCAGGCAGGACCTTGGCATTCGTTTCCCGATCTATGTGGTGGTGACCAAGCTCGACACGATTCCCGGGTTCGAGCCGTATTTCCGTGCGCTGACCAGCGAAGCCAAATCCCAGCCTTGGGGCTTCACCTTGCCGTACGGCAACAAGGGCGGGCGGCGCGAGGATGCGCAGGACCTTGCCGCGCAATGCCGGGCACAGATGGAAGCGCTGGTCCGCCGCGTGGAGGGCACGGTGGACCGCCGGCTCCTGGAGACGTTCGACGCGCAGCAGATGCAAGCCATGCACAGCCTGGTCGAGGACTTTTCCTTTCTGGCGGTTCCGGCCATGGAGATGGTGGAACGGATTTTTCTCGACTCCCGCTTCGACGGCACACAGCACAAGCCAATGCTGCGCGGCGTCTACTTCACCAGCGCCGCCCAGACCGGCGAGGTGGCGCTAGCCGACACGGACCACCTGATCCACCGCCTCCTGTCGGCGACGGGTAGCAGTGAGCAGGCGGCGGGCGCGGCCGACGCCGGTGCCGACGCCAGGGAAGCGGCGATCTCCCGGATCGTGACCGGTAACAGCAGCTACTTCCTGCGCGACGTCTTTCACCGCGTGGTGGTGCCCGAGGCGCACCTTGTACGCCCGAACCTGCGCTGGGAGTTCCGCTTCCGCCTGATGCGCACGGTAGCGCATGTCATGGGCGCGCTGCTGGCCCTCTGGCTCCTGGCGGCATTCGTCGAAAGCACGCGCCGCAACAGCGACTACCTGCACGTGGTGGCGGACAAGGCGCGCGCGCTGATCACGCAGTATGCGGCCTACGTCAAAGCGCCGCGGGCCGAATCCATGCCAGCCGTGCTGGCGGCGGGCTCCGAACTGGCCGCATATCCAGGGCTCGTGCTGTCGGAGCCCGCGCTGCCATGGCGCTACGGCATGTACGCGGCGCCCTTGCCGGTTGCGGCGGCCAGCCAGGTCCATGCAAGGCTTCAGGACAGGCTGCTGGTGCCGCATATGGTGAAGCGGATCGAAGCCGTCCTGCAGACGGCGGTGGCGCAGCGCGACGCCAAACGCACCTACGACACCCTGCGCGTCTACCTCATGCTCCACGAGAAAGACAAATTCAACGCGCGCGACGTCTGGCACTGGGTCCAGGACGACTGGGCCAAGGGCGGCGGCGCGGAAGCCGCCGGCGGCCGCGTGGCGATCCTCGGCCAGCTCGAGGCCTTGCTCGATGGCAGCCGCTCGGTACAGGCGAACTCGGCCCGGAATGAAGAACTGATCCACTCGGCAAGGGCGTTCCTGGACGGCAATACCTCGACGGAGCGCCTGTACGAGAGGGCCAAGGCCGCGATGGCGGCCGAGGCGCCGCAGGATTTCACGCTGATGCGGGCCGTGGGGCCACAGGCCGGCACCTTGTTCGTGCGTGCCAGCGATGAGCCGCTGGAGCGCGGAGTCGCCGGCCTGTTCACTTATGCGGGCTATCACGAGTTGTTCAACGCGAGGCTGCCGGAGTTCGTGGCGGTCGCGCAGGCGCTGGATGCCTGGGTGATGGGGCGCGAAGCGAGGCCGGCCGCTCAAAAAAAAACGCTTGAGGGCATGTCGGGAGGGCTTGCCGGCAATGATCCGCTGACCCAGGAAATCCGCCGCCTGTACCTGAACGAGTATGCGAGCCGGTGGGAAGCGTTTCTTGGGGATATCCGCGTGGTGACGGGCAACAACCTTGCATTCGACCTGGAGATCCTGCGCAACTTCGCGGCGCCCGATTCTCCGCTGGCGCGGCTGGGTCGTGCGGCGGTGCGGGAGACCACCTTGAGCCAGACGCTGGAGCCGGAGGATAAGTCGCTGGCGGACAAGGCCTTGTCCGCGCTGGAGCGCAAGACCGGCCTGGGCGGTCTCGCGGCTCGCGCCGAGGGGCGCCAGGAACGGGAGGCCGTGGACAACCGCTTTGCCGCGCTGCGCGAGGTGGTGACGGGGCAGGCCGATACGCAGAAGGCCGGTGCGGCGGCGCAAGCGGCGGCCGGCAAGCCGCAACTCGATGCCATCGCCGGCATGGTCAATGCCTACTACACCACGCTGGTGGTGGCCAGCAATGCTTTGCAGACGCGCAACCTGCCGCCGCCGAGCGAGGCGGGGGCGCAGTTGCGCATGGAGGCCGCCAAGCTGCCGGCGCCGTTCAAGGCGGTGCTCAACGATCTGGTGGTCCAGGGCACGCGCGCCGTCAACAAGGGCGCGGGCGATATCCTCGTCGCGCGCATGGATGCGGTGATCGGCGAGAGCTGCCGCAGCGCCATCGATGGCAAATATCCTTTCAGCCCGGGCTCGGCGCGCGATGTCGATCCGGATGACTTTGCCCGCATCTTTGCCGCCGGCGGCGTGCTGGACGACTTCTTCCAGAAGGTGCTGGCACCCCATGTGGATACCACCATCTCGCCCTGGCGCTACACGCTGTCCGCACCCGATGTGCCGCCGCTTGCCGGCCCGAGCCTGGTGCCGTTCCAGCGCGCCAAGGCGATCCGGGAGGTGTTCTTCCGGGAGCCGGGCGCCAGCAGGATGGCGTGGAAGGTGGATCTGAAGGTGGTGGCGCTTGACCCGGAAATCGTCGAGCTGAATCTGGATTTCGACGGGCAGAGCCAGCGCTACGTCCATGGTCCCGTGGTGCCGCTGAAGGTAAGCTGGCCCGGGCCGCGCGGCGGGCATGGGGCGGAACTCGCCGCCAGCCCGAAGATTCGGCCGGAGACTTCCACGCTTTCCGCCAGCGGGCCGTGGGCGCTGATGCGTGTCATTGCCAAGGGCAAGCTGGCGGGTTCGGCAAGTGCCAGCCATTTTTCCGCCGAATACGACTTCGATGGGCGCAAGGCAACGCTGGACATCAACACCGGGAGCCTTGCCAATCCCTGGACGACGGGGTTGTTGCAGGGTTTCCAGTGTCCGGCGAGGTCGGGGTGATCAGCGCGCCGTCCATTTTCGGCAAGGTGCCGGCGCAGGGGGATTTCATCCGGCACAACGCTTCGCTGGCACAGGTGGACGCATGGCGCCAATGGTTCGGCGCGGCGGCCGGACAGCCGTGCCGGCCGGGCAGGCATGCTGGCGAACCGCTCTATTTCCTGCTCGGCGCCCGTCCCATGGCGTTTCCCGGCCATGACTTCCTGCTCGGCGTGCTGGTGGCTTCCCGCGACAGGGTGGGGCGGCCGTATCCGATGGCGATCTGGCAGCGCGCCAATGCCGCCGGCCTGGCGCCTTACCTGCGTGCCCCGGCCGCCTGGCTGTCCGGGGTGGCGCAGATTGCCGCCCGGCACGCGGGCCAGCCCGTGGCGGAACCGCTGGCCGGGGAGGTGGTGGCGAGTTGGGAGCGGCACCGCTTGCCTGCGCGTCTGGCCTGGCCCGCCATTGCGGCCAGGATGGCGGATCGCGCCGTGGCGACGATACCCGCCGACTGGCCGGGCTATGGCATGGGAACCCCCGCGGCTTTACGCGTCGACTGGCCGGCATCCCTGTATCGGCCGGGTACGGCCGGGTGCTGCTGGCAGGCAGGTTCGGACCGGGTAGTGCATCTGCGTGACGCAGCCATGCTGGGGCAGCTCATTGGTGGGCTGTGGGCGGAGTCGGCACAGGTGGGCAACGGCAAGCGCGGTTCTGGAATGGGAGTAGTCGCAAATGAACAACGTTGATGCGCAAGCGCGCAGTTCGCAGTTGCTGAGGCTGGCGCAGCCGGTGCTGTGCGTGCTCGATGAACTGGTTCCGGCGCTGGAATCGGCAGCGCGGCTGGATCGTTTGCAAAGCCAGGCCAGGGAACGCCTGCGCGCGTTCGAGCAGGCCGCGGCCGGACTGGATCGCAACGAGGTGCATGTGGTCCATTACTGCCTGTGCGCTGCGCTGGACCAGGCCGGAAGCCGGCTGACCGGCAGGTCGAACGGGCTGCGCGGTGCCTGGCTGCAGCATGGCCTATTGCTGGAATGCTATGGCGAGCATGGCGCGGGCAGGCATTGCCGCGCACTCATCGCCGGCCTGCTGGGAGACCCGGGGGCGCATGCGGATGCGCTTCAGGTGGTGTCCTACCTCGCCGCGCGCGGACTGGCCGATGAGCAAGGCGTGCCCTTGGGGGGCCGGGTCGCGGCGCCACGATCGGCTCCGCCAATGCCAATGCCAATGCCAATGCCAATGCCAATGCATGAGCCCGCACGCCTGCCGCTCATGCCGTCCCGGACGGATATCGAGGTTCCGACTCCGCTGCGCGAAAGACGGGCAAAGACCGTCACCTGGCGCGGGACCCTGATGTGGATGGTGCTGGCGCTTGTTGTCGCGGGCGGCCTGGCATTGTTGCAGTACCGGCAATATGTCAGCGAGAAGGACTTGGCGAGGAAGGTGGATAGCCTGATGGCGCTGAACGCGCCGCTGGAGCTTGCCCCCATCCAACGTATCGCTGCGCAATTGGCTGCGCAAACCGCTCCAGGGGCGTTGAGCTTGCTGTTGCGGGAGGATCGCCTGCATATCGCCATCGATGATGAACTGGCCTTCGCTACCGGCAAAGTCGAACTTTCGCTGGCGCAGATGCCGTTGCTGGATAAGGTCGCGATGCAGCTTGCCGGCAGTCCGGGCACGTTGACGGTGATCGGGCATAGTGATGCCACGCCCTCGGTGCGTGAGGGCCGGCTCTCGAATCTTGCGCTGTCGGAAGCGCGCGCGCTGGCAGTGGCGCGTTACCTGCAAAGCCGTGGCGTGGCGCCAGGCCGGATCCGGGTGATCGGCCGCGCCGACGCGCAGCCGCTTGCGGACAATGACAACGCCGCCGGGCGCGCAAAGAACCGCCGCGTGGAAATCGTGCTGGCGCCACCCGGCTCCTGGCTGCAATAGGGCGAGGCCGCCTTGGCTGCGGGAGCGGCAAGCCGTCCCGCAGCCGCAAGCCCCGGCAATCGCCTTCGGGCTCGACTGCGGCCAGCGTCAGCCGTTTGGCAATACCGGTGCGACGGCCGCGCTATCCGCCTGGGGTTCGTTGCCGCTTTCATCTTCCGCGCCGGCCCCGGCCTCATCCCGCCGGTGCGCCAGCCGGTACAGCACCGGCAGCACCAGCAAGGTCAGCGCCGTGGACGACAGGATGCCCCCGATCACCACGGTGGCGAGCGGCCGCTGCACCTCGGCCCCGGTCCCGGTGGCAATGGCCATCGGGATAAAGCCGAGCGAGGCCACCAGCGCGGTCATCAGGACTGGGCGCAGGCGGGTCAGGGCGCCGGTGTGGATGGCTTCGTCGAGCGGCTTGCCTTCCTCGCGCAGGCTGCGGATGAAGGAGAGCATCACCAGCCCGTTGAGCACGGCGACGCCCGACAGCGCGATGAATCCCACCGCCGCCGAGATCGACAGCGGGATGCCGCGCAGCCACAGCGCCAGGATGCCGCCGGTCAGCGCGAACGGGATGCCGGTGAAGACCAGCAAGCCGTCGCGCACGTTGCCGAACATGGCGAACAGCAGCACGAACACCATCAGCAGCGCCACCGGCACCACGATCTGCAGCCTGGTGGCGGCCGACTGGAGCTGCTCGAAGGTTCCGCCCCAGGTGACCCAGTAACCGGTGGGAATCTTCACCTGGCGATCGAGCGCTGTCATGGCCTCGGGCACGAAGGTGCCCACGTCGCGCCCGCGCACGTTGGCGCTGACCACGATGCGGCGCTTGCCGTTCTCGCGCGAGACCTGGTTGGGGCCGGGCGCGAGCGTCAGGGTTGCGACTTCACCCAGCGGGATATAGCTGGCGGGCGCGGCTTCGCCGGCGCGCGCGGCGGCGCCCTTCGGCAGGGGAATCGGCAGGCGCCGCAATGCTTCCACATCGGCACGGATGCCTTCGGGCAGCCGCACGCCGATATTGAAGCGGCGGTCGCCCTGGAAGAAGATGCCGGCGTCGCGCCCGCCCACGGCGATGGCAACGGTGTCCTGCACGTCGGTCATATTGAGCCCGTAGCGCGCCGCGCGGGCGCGGTCCACGTCCACCGTGAGCACCGGGAGGCCGCTGGTCTGCTCGATCTTGACCTCCGCCGCGCCGGGGATGGCCTGCAGCACGCCGGCGACCTTTTGCGCCGTGTCTTCCAGTACCGCGTTATCGTCGCCGAAGATCTTCACGGCAACGTCGCTGCGCACCCCGGAGATCAGCTCGTTGAAGCGTAGCTGGATCGGCTGCGAGAACTCGAACTTGTTGCCGGGGATGGTCTCGAGTTCGGCTTCCATCTCGGCCAGCAGTTGTTCGCGCGATTTGCCGGGGTCGGGCCATTTGCCCCGGGGCTTGAGCATGATGTAGCCGTCGGACGCATTGGGCGGCATCGGATCGGAGGCGATCTCCGCGGTGCCGGTGCGGGCGAAGACGCGCTCGATCTCCGGAAACTTCTCCTTCAGGCGTGTCTCGATCTGCTGCTGCATGGCCAGCGACTGGGTCAGGCTGGTGCCGGGAATGCGCAGCGCCTGCACGGCGAAGTCGCCTTCGTTCAGGTTGGGGATGAACTCGCTGCCAAGGCGCGTCGCCACCAGCCCGCTGAGCAGCACCGCCACGGCGGCAAAGGTGAGCACCACCGGCGTATTGGCAATGGTCCTGCCCAGCAGCGGCGCATAGGCGCGCCTGGCCCACAGCATCAGGCGGTTCTCTTTCTCCGCCACCTTGTCGCCGATGAACAGCGCCACCGCCGCCGGCACGAAGGTCACCGACAGGATCATCGCGCCGATCAGCGCCAGCACCACCGTCATCGCCATCGGATGGAACATCTTGCCCTCCACGCCGGTCAGCGCAAAGATCGGGATGTAGACGATCATGATGATGAGCTGGCCGAAGATCAGCGCGCGGCGTGCCTCCCTGGAGGCGGCAAAGACTTCGTGGAAGCGTTCGCTGCGCGTGAGCGGCCGGCCGTGCTGATGCTGGGCGTGGGCCAGGCGGCGCACGCAGTTCTCCACGATCACCACGGCGCCGTCGATGATGATGCCGAAGTCCAGCGCGCCCAGGCTCATCAGGTTGGCGCTGATCTTGTACGTCACCATGCCGGTGAAGGTGAACAGCATGGAAAGCGGGATCACCAGCGCGGTGATGATGGCCGCGCGCAGGTTGCCGAGGAACAGGAACAGGATCACGATCACCAGGATCGCGCCCTCGACCAGGTTCTTCTTGACGGTGGCGATGGCGCGGTCCACCAGCACGGTGCGGTCGTACACGGTGACGGCCTTGACGCCGGCCGGCAGCGAGCGGTTGATGGCCGCCATGCGCTGGTCCACCGCTTGCGAGACGGCGCGGCTGTTCTCGCCGATCAGCATGAACACCGTGCCCAGCACCACCTCGCGGCCGTTGTCCGTGGCGGCGCCGGTGCGCAGCTCGCGGCCAATGCCCACGTCCGCCAGGTCGCGGATGCGGATCGGCTGGCCTTGCGCGCTGCCGACGATGATCTCGCGGATATCGTCGACGGACCTGACCTGCCCCGGCGCGCGCACCAGGTACTGCTCGCCGCGCCGTTCGATATAGCCTGCGCCGACGTTGGCGTTGTTCTTCTCCAGCGCGGCCACCACGTCCTGCAGGCTCAGGCCATAGGAGGCCAGCCGTTCCGGGCTGGGCGCCACCAGGTACTCCTTGGCGAAACCGCCGATGGAGTTGATCTCGGTAACGCCGGGCACGGTGCGCAGTTGCGGCTTGATGACCCAGTCCTGGATCTCGCGCAGGTCGGTGGGGGTGTAGGGCGTGCCGTCGGCCTTCTTCGCGCCGTCCTCGGCTTCCACCGTCCACAGGTAGATCTCGCCGAGCCCGGTCGAGATCGGGCCCATCTGGGGCGCGACGCCGGCGGGCAGGTTCTGCGCGGCCTCCTGGATGCGCTGGTTGACCAGCTGGCGCGCGAAGTAGATATCGGTGCCGTCCTTGAAGATCACCGTCACCTGCGACAAGCCGTAGCGCGATAGCGAGCGGGTCTGCTCGAGGCCGGGCAGGCCGGACATCGCGGTTTCGATCGGGTAGGTGACGCGCTGCTCGGTTTCGAGCGGCGAATAGCCGGGCGCCGAGGTGTTGACCTGCACCTGCACATTGGTGATGTCGGGCACGGCGTCGATGGGCAGGCGGCTGTAGTTGTAGATGCCCAGCGCGGCCATGGCGCACACGGCCAGCAGCACCAGCCAGCGCTGCTCGATGGCAAAGCGGATCAGTCGTTCGAACATGATGGAGTCTCCGCTCAGTGGCTATGCTCGGCGCCGGCCTTGCCCAGCTCGGCCTTGACCACGAAGCTGTTGCCCGCCACGTATTGCGCGCCGGGCTTCAGGCCTTCGGTAATCTCGACCAGCTTGCCGTCGCTGCGGCCGGTCTTGACCGGCTGCGCCTGGAAGCCGCCCGGCACGGCAACGAACACCACCTGCTTCTCGCCGTCGCTTTGCAGCGCTTCGCTTTCGATCGCCACGGCTGCCTCGGCGCTGGAGTCGGTTACGCCCACGGTAACGAAAAGGCCCGGCCGCCATGCCATCTTGGGGTTGGGCAGGGTAACGCGGGCAGTGGCGGTGCGCGTTTGCTGGCCCAGCAGGGAGCCTACGTAGGACACCTTGCCCTCGGCCTTGCCGTCGAAGGCGGTGGAGGCGATCCTGACCGTTTCGCCCACGCGCACCCGATCCAGGTCCTTGGGCGCGATCACGAACTCGGCCCATACCGTGCTGAGGTCGGAGATGATGAAGACGTTGGCGTCGGCCGCCACGGCTTCGCCCAGCGCCAGGTGCTTTTCCACCACGGTGCCGTCGAAGGGCGCGCGCAGCTCGAACCGGTTGAGCGCGCGGGCGTTGCCGGCATTGCCGCTGGCGCCGATGGCGGTCAGCTTCTGCGTGGCATTTTGCGTGGCGATGCGGGCCTCCTGCAGCGCGGTGCGCGCCGCCAGGTAGTCCTGCTCGGCGGAGATCTTGTCCTCCCACAGCTTTTTCTCGCGCTGGAAGGTGGATTCGGCCAGTTCCAGGCGCTTTTGCGCGGCCAGCAGTTCGCTGCGCTGGTCCGACAGCGCGGTGCTGGCCAGCACCGCCAGCAGCTCGCCCTTTTTCACCTGTTGGCCCAGGTTGGCGGATACGCCCTCCACCACGCCGGCCACGCGCGGCACCACATGGGCGGTGCGGTCCTCGTTGAAGCGGATCTCGCCGGGGAAGGACACCATGCCTTCGATGCGTGCCGGGCCCGCCACGCGCAGCGTGAGGCCGGCCGCCTGGATCTGCTCGCGCGTCATCTCGACGTGGCCTTCCTTCTCTTCCTTTCCTCCGGCCTCGTGATGCTCATGGTCGCCGTGCGCGGGGGCGTCGTCATGCGCCGCGCCGGCCGGGCTGCCGTGATGCTCGCCGTCGCCGTGGGCCGCGGCTTCGCGATGCGCGCCGCTTGCCGGTGCGGCTTCTGCCGCGCCGTCGCCGCTGCCGCGTCCGGCGAACATCAGTCCCGCCGCGGCGATAGCGCCGCCGGCCAGGATGACGGCGATGCTGGTCTTCTGTTTGCTGTTCATTGCCATGATGGAATTCCTTGTGGCGCTAGCGGCCGAGAATGCGGTCGATGGTGGTGGCGGCCTGGTAGGCGCTGGCGACCACGCCGAGGTAGCGGATACGCGCCTGGAACCAGGTGCGCTGCGCGTCGAGCACGTCGAGGAAATTGAACTTGCCGGCCTCGAAGCCCCGCGTGGCGGCCTCGAAGGCTTGCTGGGCCGCAGGCAGCACGGTGCTCCTGAGCGCCTCGGCCGAGGCGCGGGATACAGTGAGCTGGCGCGCCGCCTGTTGCAGCTCTCCGGCCAGCCGCACCTGGGTGGCGCGGTATTCGTCGGCGGCCTTGTCGGCCTGGCGCTTGGCGGCGTAGAGATTGCCCTGGTTGCGGTCGAACAGCGGCAATGGCAGCGCGATGCCCACCACGGGCATGGTGCCGCGATCGGAACCGTTGTCGCGCTTGCCGCCAAGGCTGACGGTCAGGTCCGGATACTGGCGGCTGCGTTCCACGCCGATGATGGCCTGGCGCCGCTCCAGTTCCAGCCGGCGGCTGGCCAGTTCGGGCGCGCCGTCCAGCGCCAGCGCCAGGCTGGCGCCGTCGGGGCGCGCGGGCAGGGTGTCGAGGCTGCCCGCGGCTTCGGTGAAGCGCGCTTCACCGCTGCCCCACAGGGTCGCCAGGGACTGGCGCGCCGCGGCCAGCGCGGCTTCGGCATCCGCCACCTCGAGCTCGGCATTGGCCTGCTCGACGCGCGCCTTGCTTTCTTCGAGCGGCGCGATCTTGCCGGCGGCGACGCGGCGCGCGGCCGCCTGTGCGCCTTTGGCGGCAATCCCGGCCGAGCCGCGTGCCAGCTTGACGCGTTCCTGCGCAATCACCACGCCAAAGAAGCCGCCGACCACTGCCGCGCGCAGGTCGGTGCGCGTGGCGCCGAGCTGGGATTGCGCCAGTTCGCGCGCCTTCTGCGCGGCGCCGATCCGCGCGGACCGCTTGCCGCCGAGTTCGATCGGCAGGTTGAGCTGCGCGGTGGTGGTGCGGGTATCGCGGCGGTTGTCCTCGAACTGCACGGCCACTTCCGGGTTGGGCAGCACGCCTGCCTGCATGATGCCGCCCTCGGCGGCATCGAGCTCATGGCCGGCCGCGGAGAGCGTGAAATTGCGTGCGGCCGCCAGGGCGAGCGCGGCGTCCAGGGTCAGCGTGCCGGTTGGCTCGGCGACCGGCTCCGGCGTTGGCGCCACGGCTTGCGCGGCGGGGATGGGGGAAGTCGCCGCGTTCTGGGCGAACGCGGCAGGGCTGAGCAAAGCTGCCGCCAGCCCGAGCGGCATCACAAGTGTTCTCATCGAATTTCACCGGAAAAAAGCCAGGGAAGTTCGGCGAGACGAGAGTCTGGAGGTTAAGGAGTCGTCTCGCCGTTCAGGCGGCGAGAGACCATTGCGGGCGGTCCGGGGTGGCGCCGGGCGCCGAGAGATAGGCCATGGCGAGCGGCCGGTAGCTGATCGTCACGCCCAGGTGCGCGGTGGTCGAGGCGACGTCCGGCAATACCAGCTGGGCACCGGCGAAGTGGCAGACCGCGCAGTCCAGGTCGGGCAGCTTGGTGCCGCCCTTGCCATCCGTGCCGGGCTGCTGGTGCGCCTCGCCATGGTGGGCGTGGCTGTGATGGCCGAAATGCCAGCCGGTGCGGGCCGTGCCCGCGCCGCCTTCCTGCTGCCGGCTTTCGTGATTGCAATACGCAGCCGCACCGGCCCAGGCGAACTGGAGCGGCAGCAGGATGGCGAACAGCAGGATCAGGAAACGGCGCATGCGGCGGATTATATAGGCAGATGGCTTGACCCCTGCGGCACTGTGGCCACTGTGGTTCAACCGGCGTCGCGAACAGGCGGCGGGTCAGGTGTGTGCCCTTGCGACGCGCCGGAACCGTCGGTATGAGTACAAAGCGGCTCTCCTGGTTCCGTGAAATGCTGCATGGGATATTTTTATCGAGGTGCACGACACGCTTGACCCTGTAGCCGCTCCAGGGTCTTTAATGGCGGGTAAGAAACAACAAGCAGGGAAATCCGCCATGCCTAGCGCAACGCCAGACCAAGCCTCGCTCCGTGACCAGAAGGGTGATGACCATGGGCATACGCACGATCGCAACCATGCGCACGACCACGACCACGACCATGATCATGGCCACAAGCACGACCACGGCCACAAGCATGACGAGAAGCACGGCCACAGGCACGAGCACGGCCATGTCGCCGTGCCCGCCTGCTGCGGCAGCGCCTGCGGCGCCGCCGGCGCAGCGCCCGCGATGGCCACCCCGGTGCCGGCCGGGGCTGCCTCGGCCAGCTATCGCATCGACGCGATGGACTGCCCCACCGAAGAGACCCTGATCCGCAACAAGGTTGGCAGTATGGCCGGCGTGGCCGCGTTGCAGTTCAACCTGATGCAGCGGGTGCTGACCGTGCATCACACGCTGGATTCCCTGGAGCCGGTCGTGCGTGCCATCGAAAGCCTGGGCATGAAGGCCGAGCCCTTGTCCGAGCAGGCGGCAGCGCTGCCTCCCCAGGCCGCCAGGCCGTGGTGGCCGCTGGCGCTGGCCGGCGCGGCGGCGCTGGGTGCCGAAGTGGTGGAATGGCTGCAGGTGCCCGGCCAGGAATGGCTCGCGCCCCTGCTGGCGCTGGCCGCGGTGGCCCTGGCCGGTCTCGGCGTCTACAAGAAGGGCTGGATCGCGTTGTCCAACGGCAACCTGAATATCAACGCCCTGATGAGCATTGCCGTCACCGGCGCCATGCTGATCCGGCAATGGCCGGAAGCGGCCATGGTGATGGTGCTGTTCGCGCTGGCCGAGCGCATCGAGGCGGCCTCGCTGGACCGGGCGCGCAATGCCGTGCGCGGCCTGATGGCGATGGCGCCGGAGCAAGCCACGGTGCGCCAGCCGGACGGCAGCTGGCTGCCGGTGGATGCGCGCGCCGTGCCCATCGGCGCGCTGGCGCGCCTGCGCCCGGGCGAGCGCGTGGCGCTCGACGGCAGGGTGCTGCGCGGCCGGTCCACGCTGGACCAGGCCCCCATCACCGGCGAGAGCGTGCCGGTGGACAAGACCATCGGCGACGCGCTGTTCGCCGGCACCATCAACCAGGCCGGCGAGCTGGAATACGAAGTGACCGCGCCGGCCAGCGGCTCCACGCTGGCGCGCATCATCCACGCGGTGGAGGCGGCACAGGGCAGCCGCGCACCCACCCAGCGCTTTGTCGACCGCTTCGCCCGCGTGTATACGCCGCTGGTCTTCCTGGGCGCGGTGCTGGTGGCGGTGGTGCCGCCGCTGGCGGTGGATGGCGACTGGAGCGCCTGGATCTACAAGGCGCTGGTGCTGCTGGTGATTGCCTGCCCGTGCGCGCTGGTGATCTCCACGCCGGTGACCATCGTCAGCGGGCTGGCCGCGGCAGCGCGGCGCGGCATCCTGGTCAAGGGCGGGGTCTACCTGGAGCAGGGCAAGGACCTCAAGTGGCTGGCCCTGGACAAGACCGGCACCATCACGCACGGCAAGCCGGCCCAGACCGATTTCCAGCCGCTGGGCGAGACCGCGGCGGCCGGCGCGGCGGCCAGCGACATGGCGCGCGTCATCGCGGCCAGCCTCGCGGCCCGCTCCGACCATCCGGTTTCCATGGCGGTGGCAAACGCCGCGCGCACCGACGGCATCGCGACGCTGGAAGTGCGGGATTTCGCAGCGCTGCCGGGTTACGGCGTCAGCGGCAGCGTGAACGGCCGCGCCTACTACCTGGGCAATCATCGCCTGATCCACGACCGCGGGCTGTGCTCGCCGGAACTGGAGGCCACGCTGGAGGCGCTGGAGCGGCAGGGCAAGACGGTCGTGCTGCTGGGCGCCGACCATGGCGTCGAGGCGCTGTTCGGCGTGGCCGATACGGTCAAGGACAGCAGCCGCCAGGCCATTGCCGAGCTGCACGCGCTGGGCGTCAGGACACTGATGCTGTCGGGCGATAACCCGCACACGGCCCAGGCCATCGCCGCCCAGGTACAGATCGACGAGGCGCGCGGCAACCAGCTTCCGCAGGACAAGGCGGATGCCATCGCGGCGCTGAGCGTGAAGGGCGCCGAGGGTGCTGGAAGTGCCCAGGGTGCCGGCGGCAAGCGCGTGGTGGTGGGCATGGTGGGTGACGGCGTCAATGACGCGCCCGCGCTGGCGCGCGCCGATATCGGCTTTGCCATGGGCGCGGCCGGCACCGACACCGCCATCGAGACCGCCGACGTGGCGCTGATGGACGACGACCTGCGCAAGATTCCGGCCTTTATCCGGCTGTCGCGGCAAACCTCGGCGATCCTGAAGCAGAACATCGCCCTGGCGCTCGGTATCAAGGCGATCTTCCTGGCGCTCACGGTGATGGGCCTGGGCACCATGTGGATGGCGGTGTTCGCCGACATGGGGGCGAGCCTGCTGGTGGTGTTCAATGGCCTGCGGCTGGCGGGGAAGCACCGTGGCTGATCCCTGGCGAGGGCACTGGCCGGAGCCTTCGCCATCGATGCAATCCTGCGACGGCCCCTCTTGCGAGGGGCGTGCAAGTGGCATAGAATGCGCGCCAGACACGGGGCGTTGAGGGACGCCCTCCCGCAAAAGAGGCTCTCACCCTTATACACAAGCATCATCTCCATAGTGGATGTGATCGACCCATTCGCAATGGCTCAGCGGGCAGCCGATAAGCGAACAGGAAGAATCACATGACCAAGTCTCTTGCCGTCGTGACTGGTGCCGCCTCCGGCATTGGTCTGGCACTCACCCACGAACTCATTGCGCGCGCTGTCGATGTCATTGCCATCGACAAGGACGCGATGCCGTTCGAGGGCATTCCCAATATCACCGCGGTCCGGCTCGACGTCAGCGACACCGCTTCCATGCAGCGGCTGAGCGACATCTACGCCGGCCGGCGGCTCGACTATCTTTTCGCCAACGCCGGCATGGGCGCGCCGGGATCGGTCTTTGGCGCTGGCCGGCAGGACTGGCAGCGCGCCTGGGACGTGAATACGATGGGCGCCCTCAATACCCTGCAAAGCTGGTGGCCGCAATTGAAGCTGGCGCGCGGCACGGCAGCGGTCACGGTGTCGGCGGCGGCCTTGCTAGCGTATCCCGGGGCGGCCTTGTACCGCGCCTCGAAGGCGGCATTGCTGAGCCTGCTGGAAAGCCTGTTCTACGAAACGCGTGAGTCGGGCGTGAAGCTGCATGCCTTGTGTCCTGGCATGGTGCAAAGCCAGATCCTCGATAACGCCCGGCCCGCGGGCACACCGATGCCAACGGATGCGTTCACGGCCTACATGATCGAGGCCATGCGGCATGCCGAACCCGCCAGGGATTTCGCGCGGCGCGTACTCGATGGGCTGGACGATGCGCCGTTCTACTGGCTGACGCACCAGGAAACGCTGGCCGCGATCGATGGGCGGCACCATGGCGTGGTGGTGGAAGGGCATCCCACCCTGCATTTCGGGGACATGCCGTGACCTGCCCGGTCGACGAGATCAAGATCCGGGCCCGGCTGCTGTGCAAGGGCCTGGACCGGCAGGATACGGCCGCGCTGGACCGTGCCCGCGGCGTGGCGAAACGGCAGCGCTGGGCTGTTCCGCAAACCTGGACGCTCGGGCTTTGCCTGAATGTGGTGTCGGTGGAAGCGGGCTTCGATCAATGGGACCACGCGCGCAAGGTGCTCGCAGGCGAGGCGGGCCGGGGGAGCGATATGGGCAGGTTCTGGTATGACAAAACCTGCTGGGCCTTGTTGAACCTCTGGTTCGCCAGCTATGAAGACGCGCGGGAGTCCCTGCGCGAGTGCAGCGGCCGGTACCTGTTTCCCTATGGCCGGCAGTACATTGTTGCCGATGGGGCGTTCGTGCAGGCACTTGGCCTGGACCCTGCATCGCCGGGCTTGGCCGGCATCGGCGGCGATCTGGCCGGGGGCTATGGCTCGCCTGCCTGGCAAGAGCAGGTCGAAGCGCGGCTGAGGCACACGCGCACGCAAGCGGCGCGCGCATGAACGCATCGTCAACGGCTGCTTGCCGGCCGTTGACGATTGTCGATGGTTCCTGATGGTTTCCTGATGCGGGGGGCGGCAAGCCCGCCCCGGCCAGCGGCTTACGGCTGCAGGATCAGCTCGCCGCTTCTTCCCTCGATCGCGCCCCATGTCACCGGCAGCTGCGGCAGGGCGCTGTGATCGAGATGGCGGTAGAGCGTTGCCATCGACACCAGTTCATGCCCCTGCGCGCGCCAGCCATCCAGCAGGCGGTTGAACACCGGCGCCAGCTTGCCGCCCTCGAGTTCGGTGTGCAGGGTGAAAACGTGATCGCGTCCGTCTTCGCTCAGGCGCAGCACGGCCTGGTGGACGTTGTCTTCGGTCAGGTTGTCGACGCCGATCAGTTCGTCCAGCGTCGGCAGCGTGGTCGGCATCTGCACGTGGCGGCATGCCACGCCGCCGACGGTGGGCAGGTACGGGCCGGTGCCGCGGCCGTCGGACGCATAGGCCATGCCCCAGTCGTCGATCTGGCGGAAGGCCTCGTCGTTCATCTGCCAGCCGGCCGCGCCATGGGTGGGCGGGGCTTCGCCGAAGATCTCGACATAGCGGTCGAACGCGCTCTGCATCTGGCGCCGGGTCCAGGCGGCATCGCGCTCGCGCACGTTGTCCTGCCAGTAGACATGGTCCCAGGTATGGATGCCGCATTCGTGGCCGGCCGCGCGCGCCGCGCGCATCTCGGCGGCGCCCTTGCGGCCGATGTCGGGACCGGGCAGCAGCACGCCGTACATCAGCGTGCGCAGTCCATAGTTCGACACCACCGAGGTGCGCGAGACCTTCTTCAGGAAGCCGGGCCGGAACACGCGCCGCAGCGCCCAGCCGGTGTGGTCGGGGCCGAGGCTGAAGAGAAAAGTGGCCTCGGCCCGCACGCGGGCCAGCATGGAGAGCAGCGCCGGCACGCCTTCGCGGGTGCCGCGCAGCGTGTCGACGTCTACCTTGAGGGCGATACGGGCCATCGGCTGCGTGCGCTCAGTTGGCCGAATCGACCAGGGTGCGCGCCTCGATCACCTTGCCGCGGTAAGCCTCGAAGATGGCGCGCAGCGCGTCTTCCATGCTGACCTCGGGCTTCCAGCCCAGCTCTTCCACGGTGTTGTCGATCTTGGGCACGCGGTTCTGCACGTCCTGGTAGCCCTTGCCGTAGAAGTCGCCGGAAGAGGTTTCCACGATCTGGGTCTTCTTGGCTTCTTCGGCGTACTCGGGGTAGTCGCCCGCCATCTTCAGCATCATCTCGGCCAGTTCACGCACGGAGTGGATGTTGCGCGGGTTGCCGATGTTGTAGATCTTGCCGGAGGCGACGCCGTTCGGGTTCTCGATGATGCGCATCAGGGCGCTGATGCCGTCGGTGACGTCGGCAAAGGCACGCTTCTGCGCGCCGCCGTCGACCAGCTTGATCGGTTCGCCGCGCACGATATGGCCCAGGAACTGGGTCACCACGCGCGACGAGCCTTCCTTCGATTCGAAGATCGAATCCAGGCCGGCGCCGATCCAGTTGAAGGGACGGAACAGCGTGTAGTTCAGGCCCTGCTCCATGCCGTAGGCGTGGATCACGCGGTCCATCAACTGCTTGGAGCAGGCGTAGATCCAGCGCGGCTTGTTGATCGGGCCGCAGATCAGCTCGGAGGTTTCCGGGTCGAATTCCTCGTCGTGGCACATGCCGTACACCTCGGAGGTGGACGGGAACACCAGGTGCTTGCCGTACTTCACGGCGGCGCGCACGATCGGCAGGTTGGCCTCGAAATCCAGTTCGAACACGCGCAGCGGCTGGCGCACGTAGGTGGCGGGGGTGGCGATGGCCACCAGCGGCAGCACCACGTCGCATTTGCGGATGTTGTACTCGATCCACTCCTTGTTGATGGTGATGTCACCTTCGAAGAAGTGCATGCGCGGGTGGTCGACCAGGTCGCCGAGGCGATCGCTGGACATGTCCATGCCGTAGACTTCCCACGGCGTGGTTTCGAGAATGCGGCGCGTCAGGTGGTGGCCGATGAAGCCGTTGACGCCAAGAATCAGGACCTTTTTCATCGGTTTTCCTCTTTGGACAATGCGGTAAGAAATACGGAAAGCGCGCCTGCCGGGACGGGCGCGGCGGCCGCGCTGTCGTCCAGCAGTTCGCGTACAAGGATCACGCCGCCATCGCCGCATACGCCGACGATCTGCCCGTCGATCACGTGCAGGCCCGGAAGGGCGGCGCTGGCGGGTTGGGACAGGGCTGCCGGCATGCCGGCATGCGGGCGGCGCGCCCGGGCCACCACAAAGCGGCGTCCGCCGACCTCGGTGAAGGCGCCGGGGTAGGGCGGCGCCACCGCGCGGATCAGGTTATAGACCTGCGCGGCGGGCTGTTGCCAGTCGATGCGGCCATCCTCGGGCTTGCGCCCGGAGAAGTAGCTGCCTTCGGCCAGCCGGTTGGGCAGTTGCGCGATCTGGCCGGCCATCATGGCGGGCAGGGCGCGCCATAACGTTTGCTCGGCGGCCACGGTGACTTTCTCGAACACCTCGCCGGCGGTGTCGTCCGGCAGGATGGGCACCGGGGTCTGGTCGACGATATAGCCGGCATCCGGCTTGGCTTCCATGGCGTGCAGGGTGGCGCCGGTTTCGCTTTCGCCGTGCAGTACCGCCCAGTTCACCGGCACGCGGCCGCGGTACTTGGGCAGCAGCGAGCCGTGCATATTGAAGGCGCCCTGCGGGGCCAGGCCCAGCACTGCCGCGGGAATCATCGCGCGGTAGTAGAAGGAGAAGATCGCGTCCGGACGCGCGGCGGCCACCGCGGCGGCCAGCGCCGGGTCGGCCGGGTCCTCGCCGTACATGACGGGCAGTCCGAGCTCGGCGGCGGTATCGGCGACGCGGCGGAACCAGATGTTTTCGTCCGGACGGTCGCGATGCGTGATGACCAGCGCCACCTCCACGCCACGCGCGAGCAGCGTGCGCAGGCAGCGGTCGCCCACGTTGTGATAGGCGAAGACTACCGCGCGCACGAGGACTCCGTGGTCTTTTGCTGTTCCGGCGTGCCTTCGAGCACGGCCTGGATGCGATAGCGCGGACGGTTGCGCACTTCCTGGTAGATGCGGCCGATGTATTCGCCGAGCAGGCCGATGCCGAACAGCATGATGCCCACCAGGAAGAAGTTGAAGGCGAGCAGGGTGAACACACCCTGCACTTCCGCGCCGAACAGGAAGCGGCGTGCCAGCAGCACTACCACCAGGCCGGCGGAGGCCAGCGAGAGCAGGGTGCCGATGGCCGAGAACCATTGCAGCGGGACGATCGAAAAGCCGGTGACCAGGTCGAAGTTCAGCCGGATCAGCTGGAACAGCGAGTACTTGGATTCGCCGGCATGGCGCTCTTCGTGTTCCACCACGATCTCCACCGGGTTGGCGGAGAAGGTGTAAGCCAGCGCGGGGATGAAGGTGTTGACCTCGCGGCAGGCGTTGATGGTGTCGACGACATTGCGGTCGTAGGCGCGCAGCATGCAGCCCTGGTCGGTCATCTTGATGCGTGTGATGCGTTCGCGCAGCCGGTTCATGGCGCGCGAGGCAATGCGCCGGAAAGCGGTATCGTTGCGCTCGCGGCGGATGGTGCCGACGTAGTCATGGCCCTCGCGCATGGTCGCCACCAGCCGCGGGATTTCTTCCGGCGGGTTCTGCAGGTCGGCGTCCAGGGTGACCACGATCTTGCCGCGGGTCTGCTCGAAGCCGGCCAGGATGGCCATGTGCTGGCCAAAGTTGCCGTTGAACAGCACCACGCGCGTGACGTCCGGGCGCTTGTGGTACTGGCTGGCCAGGATCTGCGGCGAACGGTCGCGGCTGCCGTCGTTGACGAAGATGACCTCGTAGCTGCAGCCGAGTCCGTCCATGGCCGGGTAAAGCCGGTCGAACAGGGCTTGGAGACCGTCTTCCTCGTTGTAGACGGGAATGACGACCGAGACTTCGACAGGGCTCATTTGAAGAGGCGTTTGCATGTTTCGCTGAGAGTTGCGCATACCCGCTCCACATCGGCGGCTTGCATGGCAGGGAACATCGGCAGCGTGACGATGCCCCGGCCAATGCGTTCGGCATGCGGCAGCATGCCTTCGCGCCAGCCCAGGGAGCGGTAATAGGAAAACAGGTGCAGGGCGGGGTAGTGCACGCCGGTGCCGATGCCTTGCTCGCGCATGGCTTCCATCACGGCGTTGCGCCCGCCTTCGATGCGCTCGGCCGGCAGCACCACCTGGAACATATGCCAGTTGGTGGTGGCGAGTTCGCCGTCGCGCGGCAGCGGCAGCTCGATGCCGAGTTCGGCCAGGCCGCTGTCGGCGGCACAGCGGAAATAGTTCTCCGCCAGCTCGGCGCGGCGTGCCGTGATGGCATCCAGGTGCGCGAGCTGCGACAGGCCGATGGCGGCGTTGACATCGGTCAGGTTGAATTTGCCGCCGGGCTCTTCCACGTCCATGCCGTCCATGCCAGTGCGGATCACGCCTTGCAGGCGCAGGCGTTCGGCGCGCTCGGCCTCTTCTGGCGAGTTCATCACCAGGCAGCCGCCTTCGACGCTGGTGATGTTCTTGTTGGCCTGGAAGCTGAAGCTGACCAGGTCGCCGAAGGCGCCGATGCGCTGGCCGCGCCAGCGCGAGTCGATGGCCTGGGCGGCGTCTTCGATCACGCGCAGATCATGCTTGCGGGCAATGGCGTAGAGCCGGTCCATGTCCACCGGCAGGCCCGACAGGTAGACCGGCATGATGGCGCGGGTACGCGGCGTGATGGCGGCCTCCACCGCATCGAGGTCGATATTGCGCGTACGCGGGTCGATGTCCACGAAGACCGGCCTGGCGCCCACGGTGACGACCACATTGGCGGTGGCCACCCAGGTGATCGGGGTGGTGATGACCTCATCGCCGGGGCCGATATTGGCCACGCGCAGCGCGATTTCCATGGTGGCCGAGCCATTGGCGAAGGTGCGCACCGGGCGTCCGCCGAACAGCTCGGACAGGGCGGCCTCGAAGGCGTGCATCCTGGGGCCGGAGGTGATCCAGCCCGAGGCCAGCACCTTGCCGACCTCGGCGATGGCATCGGCGTCGATATTCGGCTTGACGAAGGGCAGGAAGGCTTGCGCGGCGGAAGCGGTCATGGCGGTCAGGCTCTTGGTACGGGTGTGACGTTGATCAGGAACGGGCAACAAGGAACACGCCGGCGAGGATCAGCAGCATGCCGGCCACGCGCATCGGGCCGATCATTTCGCCGAACAGCCACCAGGCTGCCAGCGCATTGACCACGTAGCCCAGCGACAGCATCGGGTAGGCGATCGAGACATCGACCCGCGACAACCCGACGATCCACACGCCGACGCTGACCACGTACAGGGTCAGCCCGGCCAGCACCGGCCATTGCGTGAGCACGCGCAGGGCGGTGGTGAACAGCGTCGCGCGGTCGATGGTGATGGCGCCGACGGCGTTGGTGCCCGCCTTGAGCAGCAACTGGGCGCACGCATTGAGCAGCACGCCCGTAAAAATAAAGGCGAAGGTGGAAAGCGTCATGGCGCGCGGTTCGGTTCTTGCTGGGGTGCTGCCGGCGCCTGGCCGGGAAGCGGGAAATTGGTCACCGCCACGCGGCGCTTGTCCTGTCCGATCTTGTACATCGGCACCTTGCGCTCTTCAAGCAGCTTGTAGGTGGCGGCCGACATGATACCTACCGCGTGCTGGCCATCCTGCCATTTTGCAATAAAGGCATCCAGCGTGGGGATCCATTTCTGCGGCTCCTGCTTGGTGCCGAATTCCAGCTCGTCCGGCCATTCCACCATGATGGTGGTGCGGCGCAGGTAGTACGGCAGGGTGTGGTCCAGCATGCGCACGCCGTAGATCGGCATGTCGTCCGTGAGAACCGCCTTGATGGCCGGCGCCATGTCGACCCCCGAGGTCGGCCGGCCCATCACCTCATGGCCCAGCAGCGCCACGGTGAAGCTGGTGAACATGGCGAGCGAATAGGCCGTGATGCTGACCATCACGCCTTTGCTGGCCAGCAGCTTGCGCGCGAGGAAGATGCCGCCGAGCATCAGCACGAAGGCCGTGCCCACCCAGACCGCGAACAGGCGGTACAGGTCGTTGGGCGTATTGTCGGAGTTCAGCGTGGCCACCACGGGGCTCGCCAGCAGGCCGATCGCCGCCACCACCAGCATGCCGTTGAGCTGGCGCTTCCAGGCGCGCTCGTCGATCTTTTCGAGTGCAACCGCCGCCAGGATGGCCAGCGCCGGGAAGATCGGCACGATATAGCCAGGCAGCTTGGAGCCGGACAGGCTGAAGAATACGAAGATGGCAATGGCCCAGATTCCCGCCAGCAGCGCCGGCTGGAAGGGCTTGACGGTGGCCGCGCGTGCTGCGGCGGCACCGCCGCGCATCACCTGCCACATGCGTGGCATCAGGCCCAGCCAGGGGATGAAGCCCGCCACCAGCAGCGGCACGAAGTACCAGAGCGGGCCCTTGCGCGAGTGGACCGTCGAGGTATAGCGCTGCCAGTGCTCGTGGATAAAGAAGAAGTTGAGGAATTCGGGATTGCGCTCCGACACCAGCCAGAACCAGGGCACCGTGACGATCAGCATCAGCACGATGCCGGTGACCAGGTGCAGGCGGCGCCACAGGCCGAAATCGCGCGAGACCAGGGTGTAGATCACCAGTACCAGTCCGGGCAGGGCGATGCCCACCAGGCCCTTGGTCAGGATCGCGACGCCCATTGCCACCCAGCAGGCCCACATCCAGTTGCGGCGGGATGCCGGGGTGGCGGACGGGTGCTGTGCCAGCAGCATGAACGCCAGCACGCAGGCCATGGCCCCCGACAGGGTCATGTCGAGCGAGTTGAAGTGCGAGGCAACGCTCCACATCGGCGCCGCCACCAGCACCAGGCCGGTCAGCAGGCTGGCGCGGATGCCATACCAGCGCTTTGCCGCCAGCATCGAGGCCAGCAGGCCGATCATGCCGGACAGCGCCACGCACAGCCGGGCCTGCCAGTCGCCCACGCCAAACAGGGTGTAGGAAAGCGCGGTCACCCACATATGGAACGGCGGCTTCTCGAAATATTTCAGCCCGTTGTAGCGGATCGTCACCCAGTCGCCGGTGGCGAACATTTCGCGGGCGATCTCGGCATAACGGCCTTCGTCCGAACGCAGCAGATGCCGTGCTTCGAGCGTACCGAACCAGACCAGGAGGATAAACAGGCTGACCAGCGCAATCGCGACTACAGGCAGGCCGGCGGATTGCGAAACACCTTGCGCGGTGTTCGGCGAGGTATCTCGCGAGGTCATCGAACTACGCATACATCTCCTGGAAACTGATCGGGTAACCGTCAGGCTTGCGCACGTGACGGGCGATGGTCGGACCTGCCGGCGCTGCGCTTGCCGCCATCGCGGATGGCATCCGCGGCCTGTCGCAAGCTGCGCACCCGGCGCACTCGGACCAGCTGGCTTGCCCTGTTTCCTGCCCGCGGGCCAACGAGCCCCCGGGTGATGCAGTACGCCGGGCCAATCGCCGGGCGCCTTGCGGGATGCCTGGATTCAGGGAAAACACCACAACGCAGCAGCCACTGCTTTGGCAGACATAACAGTAGACGCAAAGTGAAAGCGATGGCATTGGCCGGCCACTTATCTGTCTTTCCGCGCACACGCAACCTCGATTGCCATGTGGCGCGGCGCGCAATGTTAGCACGACAGCCGGGGCCGCCCGTCAGCCACAGGGGGCCGGCATGAAGACGGCCCGGCATGGCGCAGTGATGCTTTGCTCTAAAGTGATGTAATAGGCGTATTTCTGGCGCTGCGCAGCCGCAGCGCCACGCCAACCAGCAAAATGCCGCATACCAGGGCCCAGGTCCCGATCAGCCATAGCAGCGCCAGGGCGCCAGCCAGCGGCTGCCACAGCAGCAGGAACGCGAATGCGATGCTGACCAGGCCTGCCAGCACCAGCCACCATTCATTGGGAATATCCTTGCGCAAGCGGATCGCCGCTACGATCTGCAGCACGCCCGTAGCCAGCGTCCAGGCGGCGATATACAAGAGCAGCGAAAAGGCCGTGACCACCGGGCTGAACCAGGTCAGCAGGCCCACGCCGAGGCCAAGCAGGCCCTGCAGCGCGAGGATGCCGCGATCGCCGGTTTCCCGCTGGCGGCCCGAGATCGCCATCAGCAGCGCGGCAATGCCGTCGGCGGCCGCAAACGTGCCGAATACCAGCACCAGCGCCGCCAGCGTGGCAATGGGCGCGAAAAAGGCGCAAATCCCAAACATGATGGCGAAGACGCCGCGCAATGCCACGACCCACCAGAGCTTGGCGTAATACTGGAGCATACGAACTCCCTTGAACGGGGCCGGCAGCCCGCCGGTAGCGACGAAGACCAGCAAAGACCGCGAGACAAGCGGGCTAAAACGCGCTAATTTCTAGCCAGCCTGGACAATGGCACGCGGCCGGCCCTGCGCACGGCGCTGCCGCGGCGCTTCATTGGGGCAAGCGCAGGCATAAAATCATTCTAGACAGGAATCATGTGAGGACAAAGGCGCAATTCGTCGGTGCCATATCGGTCGCGGGCGCTGTGTTGATCGCGACCGGCCATGGTGCGCTGGCACAGGCCGTGGCGGGCTCCGACGCCGACACCGCGGATGCCGCGTCGGCACGGCCGGGCGCTGTTCTTTGCGATGCACCGTGGTTCCGTTCAGGCTCGCGGGTACAGATGGAGGGCGACGGGGACATGCCGATGTCGATCACCATGACCCTGCGCCGCACGACCAAGGCCGAGACCGGATGCCGGGCCCAGCTCGAGGTGCGCTCGAAATCGGCATTGTCGGCGCTGATGGGGCCGCCGGTCATCATGGACCAGGTCCACATGGTCAGTATCGAGCGCCGCAGTACCACCGCCAGGGCCAGCATCGAGAGCGAGCATGCGGTCATCAACGCGCAGGGGCGCTATGCGCGCATGTATGGCGAAGCGGCGTTCCGGGGACAAGGCGTGTTCAGCTATGCCGGGATGGATATCCGCGAGGGCAGCACGCTCGACGGGGAGGCCTTCGAGTCCAGTGTTTCGCTGCAGATCTATCCGCTTGGCAAGGACGAGGTGGTGGGAAGCATGCGTGCGCTCTATGCCTCGATCATCGTCAGCTCGCGCCACGTGGGCAAACGCCAGATGATCGATACCATGCTCGGGCGCAAGGAGTGCATGCCGATCACTTACGACAAGCGGACATCGCTCGGGCCGCTGATGGTGGGGGAGGAGGTGGTGCAGGTCGAGCCCACCGTGATGCATGTTACCGACTGGTACTGCCCGGCCGAGGCGTTCGTGCTGCGCACCGAGATCCGCCAGCAGGACAAGGTGCAGCGCGTGGATGTGACCGGGCTGGAGCTCGATACCACGGCGCCCTGAGGCATGCCGCGGCCTTGCGAGTCAGCCGTGTCAGCCGGCTTTTGACAGCAGAAAGCCCGCCAATGGCGGGCTTTCTGCTGTCTGGCGCCGGAACCTGGCGCGCCCGGCCGATCAGTTCGCGGCTGCGGCCGATGCAGCCTTCTTGCTCTTCTTGGCCTTCTTGTGCGACTTCTTGGCTGCCGGCGCCGAGGCGTCGGCCAGATCCGCGCGCGTGCTCTTGTTCGCGCCCTGGGTGTACGGGTCGAACTTGTCGCCGGACTTGGCACCCTGGGTGTACGGGTCGAACTTCTCGCCCGACTTGGCGCCCTGGCTATACGGGTCGAATTGCTGCTTCCCGGTGGATTGCGCCTGGGCAGCCACGGAAACGGCGCCAATGCACAGCGCGATGGCTGTCGCGACGAACTTGTTCATGATTTCTCCTGGAAAATGCCGCCTTGCGGCGGTTCGAGTACGCGGAAACTGCCCGGAACGCCGCTTTGCCGAAACTTGGCCGATGTACCGGGTGGTCCGCTAGGTCCCAGTGTCGCCAACATTTCGCCTGCATGTCAACACGCTTTGTATTGCCGGGAGCGCGGTTTGTGACGGCTTATGGAAAGCCGCTATTGCGTTTGTCACTCAGACTTGCTTGACGAGATGGGTTGAGTGTGTCTCATGAAGCATTTTTTGACTGGCGTCGATCCGCGTCCAGGCGCATAGGGCACACAGGGCGGGACCGGCGAGGTGTGGCGCAAAGAAAAAACCCCCGGCAGTCCCGAGACCGGCGGGGGCTTGCAACGCATTGCTGCGTCGGCAGGGGGCTGGAATTTACTCGGCGGCCACGTCCGAAGGGTGCTTCCAGGCTTCGCGTACCTCCGCGCTGGGTGCCAGCGCAAGGTTGATGCTGCGCGCGCCGATCGGCTGCTGGAACCAGTGTTTCTGCAGCGCGGCGACCTGCGGGCCGGCGAATACCGAGGCCAGGGTCTGGTCGACCAGTTGCTTCCATTCAGGATCGGCCTTCGACATCATCAGCGCATTCTGCTCGACCGACAGCGCCGGTCCCACGATCACGAACTGCGAGGGGTCCTTGGCGCGGGCGCGCAGTCCGGCCAGCAGCACGTCGTCCATCACGAATGCCTGGGCGCGGCCGGACTCCAGCAGCAGGAAGGATTCGCCATGATCCTTGGCGTAGATATCGTGAAAGCCGTACTGGGCCTTCAGGCGGCGCACATGGCGGTCGCCGGTGGAACCCGCGCTGGTGACCACGTTCTTGCCGCGCAGGTCCTCGAAGGTGTGGATGCCGGAGTCCGCGCGCACCAGCATGCGAACGGTGGAGATGTAATGCGAGACGCTGAATGCAACCTGCTTTTGGCGCTCCAGCGAATTCGTGTTCGGCGCGCAGTCGAGGTCCACCAGGCCGTTGACCACGGCGGGAATGCGGTTCTGCGGCGTGAGCGGCATCCAGCGCACCTTGATGGTCTTCAGGCCCAGTTTCGCGCGCGCGGCTTCGGCGGCGCGCAGGCACAGGTCCACGGCGTAGCCCGCTGGTTCTCCCTTGTCATTGGCGAAGGAAAAGGGCAGGGCCGATTCGCGGTAGCCCAGCACGATGGTGCCGGTATTGCGGATCTTGTCCAGTACCGGGCTATCGGCCCGGGCGGCCTGGGGCGCGGCAAAGGTGAGGGCGGCGGCGGCAACGAAAGCCAGCCTGGCCAGCAGGCGCGGCGCGCGGGAAGCGCCGGTGCCGGCGAGTGAGGAAAACAACAGCATGTGGCGAAATCTTCAAAAGTGGCAAGGCTACCTTTCCGCCCTGCCGACGCAAAGAACATTCTTGTCATAAGCAAATACCTGCCTGGAGACCCGCCTGGAGCAAGGTTTTCGGCGCCCGGAACCAAGGTGCCGGGGGCTGCGGGCAACGGCGGGAGCCTTGGCCGGCGTCACAAAAAATCACCATCGCCGGGTTGCAGTGGCATCGATGTGCACGGTACGCTACCGGGTTCGCTGCATTTGTGACTTGCAGCGATCACGATCGTGAAGGGAATCATGAAGATGTCGCGCAAGAAAATCGCGCTGGGTACGGCCGCGCTGGCAGTTGCGGCGGGCGTTGCCGTGCAGGTGGTCTGGCACCCGTTCGGACGTGCATACAAGGGGCAGCCGAGACAGGTCGAGCTTGACTTTGCCCGCCCGGACGCACTGGTCGACAGCGAGAGCCTCTCCAGCCTGCCGCGCGACATGCTGCGCGTGCCGCTGTTGCGCGACGTGCTTACCGAGGATTTCGTCAACTACTACGAAGACAACGAAGGCCGGCTGTCCGCCGCGGGCGCCCTGCGCCGCATCGCCTTCGAGCACGACCTCGACTGGGACGAAGCACTGCTCAAGCGCGTCTTCGACGAACCGGGCCGCCTGATGCTGTGGCGCGGCGCCGACGGCACGCTGCGCTACTGGGCGCTGGCGATGGAGCGCAACGGGCTGGCCAAGGTGCTGCAGACGCTGGGCACCGTCGCGCCTGCCGACACGCAGCTGAGCCGCGCCGGCGAGATCGACGGCACCCCCCTCTACGCCTTGCGCATCGGTCCGGCCCGCAGCCTGCTGCTGGCAGGCAAGGGCGACCGGCTGGTGGTCCTGTCCGAAGCCGGCATGCTGCTGGATGCCGAGAGCAAGCCGATCGGCGCGCGCGCCAAGGCGGTGGCGGCCTGGCTGTCCGGCGACGCCGCCGCCCGCGAGGCCCCGCTGCAGTCGTTCGCGCTGGACCCCGCCAAGGGCGCACCCAAGGGCCACCGCGTGGTGGTCGGGGCCAATTACCTGTCGTTTGGCTACCAGGCGTTCTTTCCCGGTATCGAAGCGCTGCGTTTCGACTTTGCCGGCGCCGATCCGAAGGCCGGGACGGGCGATGCCTCCTGGCGCAGCGCGGTGCTGGTGGATGGCGCGCGCCTGCCCGGCCAGTGGAATACGGCCGGGCTCTGGCAGGCCTTGCCCGCCGATCCGGCCGCCTGCGCCACGCTGCCGGTCGACTGGCAGGCCGCCGGCAAGATGCTGCAAAAGGTCAGCGACGGCGAGGACGAGTTGGCCACCCAGGTCGGCCAGGCTTTCGACGGCCCGGCCGCTGTGTGCTGGTACAGCAAGTCGGCGCTGGTCGCGCCCCTGTTCCTGGCCCGGCTCAAGTCGCCGGAAGCCGCGGCCACGCTGCGGCCGGTGCTGGCCAGCCTGTTCGAACGGGTGATTGGCGCTTATGAACCCAACGCCGGGGGAGAGAAGGGCACGTATGCCCGCCTGCCGGTGCAGAGCCGCCAGGGCGCGGGCGGTGCGACGCTGTGGTCGCGTCCGGTGAGTTCGCCCTATGGCACGCGCGAGGCCAAGGGCGCGCCGTTCGCGGCGCAGCTGTCGTCCGGCATGTATTTCCCTGTGACGCTGGCGCTGGCCGGCACCACCGTGGTGTTCTCGCCCGACGGGGCACTGGTCGACGATGCGCTGGCTGTGCTGGCCAAGCGCTTTCCCGCGGTGGCCGATACCATGCCGCGCGGCCAGCAGGCGCATACCGTACTCGGCTTCACGCCGTCGACGCTGGCGCCGCTGGTGCGGCGCGAGGCCACCAAGGCGCTGCCCGCCGACCAGGAAGCCTTGTTCCTGAACGCCGCGCGCGCGCACCTGTTTCCCAAGCTGAAAGCGCTCGGGGCCTACCCGGCGGTGTCACTGGTGTTGCCGGACAGCTTGCCGTCCGGCCGCGGCTGGGTCACGGTGAACTGGCAGCAGGCAGGCGCGCCGCGTGGCGCGCTGGCCGCGGCTCCCGTGCCACCGGCGCAAGCGGAGCAGGCGGCAGCAAGCCCGGCAACCGAAGAGGCGGCGCAGTGACGGCTGTGAGCCAAGGCCGCCGCGCGATGCTGGCGGCACTGGCGGCGCTGGGGACGGGTTTGCCCCTTGCCGGCGTCGGCCGCGCGTGGGCTTTATCGGGCCTGGAAGCCGACACGCCCGAGGCTGACGTGCTCGATGCCACGCAGTCGGCGGCGTTTCGCGCCTGGTTCGTGCGCATCGTCGGCGAGCAGCTGCGCCAGGGCCCGACCCCGCGCTGGTACCAGCGCGATTGCGCGGGCCTGGTGCGTTTTGCGGTGGGCGAGGCGCTCAAGGTGCATGACGCGCGCTGGCTGCGCGCCAACGGCATGCAGGGCGGCGCCTCGGCCCGCCAGTTGCCGCCGGAGTTCAGCCTGACCCCGAGCCAGCGCACGCTTGGCCAGCGCTGGACCCGTGCAGACGGCAGCACCGGAGCCTATGCCTCCGCCCTTGCCCTGGTGCAGGGCAATAGCCGCTTCGTTGCCAGGAACGTCAACCTGGCCCAGCCCGGCGATTTGCTTTTTTATGACCAGGGCGACGAACAGCACCTGATGATCTGGATGGGCCAGTACCTGGCCTACCACACCGGCACCGTGACCCGTACTGACAACGGTTTGCGTGCCGTCACCCTTTCCCGCTTGATGCAATGGAACGATACGCGCTGGCAGCCGCAGGACGGCAATCCCAATTTCATCGGCGTGTTCCGTTTCGCCTTTCTGTCGAGGTAAAGACGATGCCTGTCGTCACGCTGCGCGCAAGCGCGTTCCTGAATTCCGTGATTGCCCGCGTGCTGCTGGCGCTTGCCCTGCTGGCGGGCGCTCATGCCGCCAGCGCCGCCGAGCGGCCCAGCGCCACGCTCGACCCGGTGCCCTCCAGCGGCTATGGCGCGTTCCAGGGCCAGCCCTTCTTCCTGCTGTCCGATGCCAGTTTCGGCAGCGACCAGACTGCCCGGGTGCGGCTCGAAGCGCCGGGGCGCGAATACAAGAGCGAACTGCAGCGCTACGGCGGCGCGGACATCCTGGTGTACCGGGTCGCGGAGCCGATCGCTTTCCTGAAGGCGCAGAAGAACCTGCACCGGATCGACGTCAAGGCCAATTACCGCGGCGAAGGCCTGGCCAATACGCTGTCCTATCTGTGGGATAGCTGGTACAAGCAGGCGCGCCGCGCATGGCAGCGCGTGCTGTCCTTCGCCACGCGCAGCAAGGCGGTCGAGGACGCGCCCCAGTTCAGCATGGGCGAGCAGATCGCCCAGCCCACCCGCTTCGAGAACAATCCGCAATACGAGCCGCTCAAGGGCTACGACCTGGTGGAGCGTTTCCGCTATCCGATCTGGGACGCCAAGGAGATCGAGCCGCCCAAGGATGTCAAGCTCGAAGGCAGCAGCAGCGAATTCCTGCCGCGCGACGCCGGTAACGTGATGGTGCCGCTGGGCAAGCTCAAGCCCGGGCTGTACATCGTCGAAGGCATCATCGGCACCTACCGTGCCCATACGCTGTTGTTCGTTTCCGATACCGTGGCGATCACCAAGAGCACCAGCAACGGCATGCTGGTCTGGGCCGCGCAGCGCAAGAGCGGCCGTCCGGTTGCCGGCACCAGCCTGGCCTGGACCGATGGCCTGGGCGTGCTGCAAAGCGCCACCACCGGCACCGACGGCGCGGCTGAACTGGCCCACACCAGTCCGGAACGCAGCTACCTGCTGGGCGTGGACCCGGCCGGCGGCGCCTTTATCTCGGAAAACTTCTACTACGACAGCGAGATATACAACACCAAGCTGTACGCCTTCACCGACCGGCCGCTGTACCGCCCGGGCGACGAGGTCCGCGTCAAGTTCATCGGCCGCAATTTCCGCAACGCCACCGAATCGGCGCCGGCCGCCGCCGGCGATATCAAGCTGGAGGTGCTGGATCCCAATGGCGCGCCGCTGGCTTCGGTGAATACCGCGCTGGCCGCGGACAACGGCGCCGACGCGCGCTTCACGCTGCCGGCCAATGCACTCGCGGGCGGCTATACGCTGCGCTTCGACTACGGCGGCAACACCTACGGCGGCGCCTTCCGCGTGGCCGAATACATCAAGCCGCATTTCGACGTGAACCTGGCGCTGGACAAGGCCGACTACGCCACCGGCGAGGCGGTCAAGGGCAAGATCCAGCTACGCTACCCCGACGGCAAGCCGGTCAAGGACGCCAGGCTGTCGGTCAGCCTGCGCGCGCAGCAGGTGACCATGGTGGAAGGCGAGCTGCAGTATGCCGGCCTGTTCCCGGTCAAGCTGGAGCAGCAGGAACTGAGCACCGATGGCAGCGGCAATGCCGCGCTGACCCTGCCGGCGGCCAAGGACCCCAGCCGCTACGTGGTGACGGTGTTCGCCAACGACGGCGCCGCCTATCGCGTCAAGGTGACGCGCGAACTGCTGATCGCGCGCGGCGCCACGCCGTACAAGCTCAGCACGCCGGCCAACTTCACCAACCCGGGCCAGAGCGCGACCTTCCAGCTGCAGGCGCTGGCCGCCACCGGCCAGGCGCCGGCCCAGGCGCCGGCCAGGTGGGAACTGGTGCGGCTTGAATCGCGCACGCGTACCGAGGGCAAGCTCAGCCCGGGCGCCGGCGGTGCATTGTCGTTCCCCGTCAAGTTCGACCAGCCGGGCTCGTACACACTCTCCGTCAAGGACGGCGCCGGCAACCTGCTGGCCGCGGCCAGCCACTGGGTGGCCGGCGAAGGCCTGCAGACCGTGCCCGGCAATATCGAGATCGTGTTCGACCGCGACCGCTACCGCATCGGCGATACCGCCGAGGCGCTGGTGACGTTCCCGCTCGCGGTGGAAGACGCCCTGCTGACACTGGAGCGCGATCGTGTGGAACGGCGCGGCCTGCTGTCCAAGGGCGGCGACTGGCTCTCGCTGGAAAAAGTCACGGACCGGCAGTGGCGCGCGCGTATCAAGGTGGGCAATGACTTCAGCCCCAACATGACGTTCTCCGTGCTGTACGTGAAGGACGGCGACTACGTGTTCCAGAACGCCGGGATTGCCGTGGTGCAGCCCACCATCGAGCTGGCGGTCAAGAGCGACAAGGCGGTCTACGCGCCCGGCGACACCGTCACGCTGGACCTGTCGAGCGCCTTCAACGGCAAGCCCGTGCCGGCCAATCTCACTGTGAGCGTGGTCGACGAGATGGTCTACGTGCTGCAGCCGGAAATCGCGCCGAGCATCGTGGACTTCTTCTATCATCCGCGCCGCAACAGCGTGCGCACCACGTCCAGCCTCAATTTCATCGGCTACGACCTCGCCGTCTCGGCCCAGCCGGGCGCCGGCGGCCCCGAGCGCGGCCGCTACAACGAACGCGGCGTCAAGGTGCTGGAGCGCCCGCGCCGTGACGAGAAAGACACCGCCGCCTGGGAGGCCAACCTGCGCACCGGCGCCGACGGGCGCGCGCGCATGAGCTTCACCATGCCCGACTCCCTGACCCGCTGGCGTGTCACCGTGCGCGCCATGGCGGGCGACGGCGTGGTCGGGCAGCGCACCGCCAGCATCCGTTCGGACAAGGGCCTCTACCTCAAGTGGACCGGTCCGCAGCGCTATCGCGCCGAGGACGCGCCGCGCATCGATATGGTGGCCTTCAACCAGGGCGACCAGGACGTGGCCGCGGACCTGGTCGTGATCGGCGCCGGACTCAACGTCAACCAGAGCGTGACGCTCAAGCGCGGCGCCAACTACGTGCGGCTGCCAGTCGCGCAAAGCGCGCTGCAAAGCGGCGTGGTCAATGCGGAGATCAAGCTCCAGGGCAGGACGGTGGACCGCTTGCAGACCACGCTGACGGTCGAACCCACGGGCTGGCTCTCGCAGCGCGAGCTGACGCTGCCGCTGGCCGGGGCCAACGCCGCGCTCAAGCTGCCGGCCGATGCGCAGGACGTGCGCCTGCGCTTCGTGGATGGCGCCGCGAGCCAGTTCGCCCGCGTGGCCGACGACCTGCTCAACTATCCCTACGGCTGCACCGAGCAGACCGCCAGCCGGCTGATTCCGCTGGCGCTGGCCCAGCGCAGCCTTGCCGCCACCGGTGCCGACACCGGCGGCGGTACCCAGGGCATCGACGCGCTGCTGCGTACCCAGCGCCAGCGCCTGGCGCTGCTGGCCGGCGTCAACGGGCAGTTCGGCTGGTGGGGCGATACCGTGGGCAACAGCGCGCTGTTGACCGCCTATGCCTACTATGCCGACTGGCTCGCCACGCGCGCCGTGGGCATCAGCCTGCCGCCCGATCACTGGAAGCGCACGCTGGAAGCCTACAAGCAGGCCATGAGAGAGCCGCTGCTGCATCGCACGCTGGCCCTGTGGTTCATCAACGAGATGGGCCTGCCGGTGGCCACGCAGCTCGGCGGCGTGGCTGCCGAGCTGGGCCGCCCCGCTACGGATGCGCCCGGCGCCGCGGTTGGCGAGAGCCTGGTGTTTGCCGCGCCGGATTCGCCGCAAGGCCGCCGCGTGGCGACCGTGCTGGCCGCGCAGCTCTACAGGCAGATCGGCCAGCCGATGCCGGAAGGTCTTTCCGGCGCTGCCGACGCCGCGCGCCAGACGCTCGCCAACGATCCGTCGCCGCTGGTGCAGAGCCTGTTGCTGATGGCGGGCAAGGGTGCCGCCACCTCCGATGTGCAGGCGCTGCTGTCCCGCGCCGGCGCCGCCTCGCCCACCATCGACCGCGCCGTGACCCTGGTCTGGCTCAACAAGGCGCTTGGCGGCGGCCTGGGCCGCGGCCTGGCCGGCGAGGGCGATCCCGCGCTGCGCGTGCCGCAGGGCAACTGGAAGGCCGCGCGCAGCCAGCTGGGCCGCCCGGAATGGCGCTGGACCGGCGCGCAACTGCCGGAGACGCTGGCGCTCACCGTGCCGCAGAACATGGACGCGGCCTCGCAGTCGTTCAATACCAATGCGGTGGTGTCGTACCGCAGCCGCGCGCAGGAAGCCGCGCGCCTGCCCATCGGCATCGAACGCAAGCTCTATCGCCTGGTACCCACCAGCGATGGCGCGGCCAAGGAGGGCAAGGCGGACGACGCCGCGGCGGGCACGGCCGGGCTGAACTTCACGGCCAAGCCGGTCAAGCCGGGCGACAAGCTCGACAGCAATACGCTCTACGTCGACGAGATCGTGCTCAGCCCGCGCCAGGGCGCCTATCGCTATGGGCTGGTCGAGGCGCCGCTGCCGCCGGGCGGCGAAGTCGAGGGCACCACCTGGGGCCTGCGCATCGACGGTTTGCCCGATCCCGACAACAAGGCCACCGGCCTGCAGCCGTTCCAGCGCGCGGTGACCTATGAAATGGGCATGCTGTCCTACCACCAGCCGGTGGTGTCGCTGGAGCGCCCGGTGGTGCTGCGCCAGCTGGTGCGTTTCTCGCTGCCGGGCAAGTTCAACCTGCCGCCGGTGCGCTATTTCCGCATGTACCAGCCGGATGCCAAGGCCCTGCAGGGCGATGGCAAGGCAGCGGGCTTCCCGTTGACGGTGGAGTGAGGCAGGCATGAGCGGGGCAGTGTGCCAGGCAACGGGCCGGGCCGGGTCGCCGGCACGGCGCTGGCCGATGCCGCGCGCCACACGGCCGGGCTGGTGGCGCCGGCTTGCGATGGCGGCGGCAATGGGCGCGGCGTGCGCCACGCCCGTGCCGGCTGCCGCGCGTGTACCGGCGCAGTCCGGCGTGGCCGAGCCACTGCGCTTTGCGCGCCTGGCGGGCAATGAGGCCTGGTTGTCCCGCCTCGACGGCAGCGCCGCGGCACCGTTGCCGGCGGGCTTGCAGACGCCGCTGGGCAGCGTGTGGAAGCTGTTTGTCTACAGCTACCTGGTGGGGCGCGACACGCCCTCCGACGACTACACCTGCCGCGGGGGCGATCCGGAGGAAGTCTACTGCTGCACCGCCGGGCAGAGCATCGATCGCGAACATGCGCTGATCCAGTCCTGCGGGCGCTATTTCGAACCGGGGCGGCTGGGGCTGTCCGGCGCCGACTGGCGCCGGTTCTGGAAGGCGGCCGGGGCACCGGCGTGGCTGCAGGACATGCGGGCGATGCAGCCGCAGCGCACGGTGTCCGTGGCCGATCTGCTGGCCGGGCTGCATGCGGTGCCGCCGGCTGCGCAGCAGGCGGCCGCCGCGACCCTGGTGTCGGTGCTGACGGTGGGGCGCGGCGAGGGCACGCTGGCCGGTTATGGCAGCCTGCTGCGCGCCAAGACCTGGACCATGCCGGACCCGGCGCGGCCGGGCGCGTCGATCGGTGGCGCCGCGGGCTGGCTTGCCGATGGCAGCCCGGTCTGGCTGGGCGGGCCCGGCGCCAGCGCCAATGTATTGCGGCGCGCGGCGCCGCGCCTGCAGCCGCTGCTGGCATCCGTGCCGGTGCCCGACGACGGCGCCTGCGTGCTGGTCGACATGTTCGAGCGTTACCCCTTGCGCGATCTGCTCGCCGTGGGGGCCGGTCCGGGGCGGAAGGCCGCGCCGGCCGGTCCGCTCAATGGCAGCTTCCGCGCCGAGTTCGCCAACGGCAACAGCCTGCGGCTGGAAAGCCGCGGCGAACTGACGCTGCTGCGCGCGCCGGGCGCCGCGCCGCGCGTGCTGGGCCGCTTTGGCCTTAACGACTACGTGGCCCGCGTGGTCGAGCGCGAAGGCGATACCGCCGAGCCCGAGGCCGCCCGCGCCCTTGCTGTCGCCGCGCGCAGCTACCTGATCCAGCAGGCCACGCGCGAGCAAGGCTGCTTCCATATTGCCGACAGCAGCCGCACCCAGCGCGTGCTGCCGCGCGCGCCCACGGCGGCGGCGCGCCGTGCCGCCGACCTGACCGATGCCCTGGTGCTGTCCGGCGTGGCGGTGCGCTACCACCACGATGCGGGCGGCCAGGGGCGCATGGCCTGGCTCGAGGCCAAACGCGCGGCCGGGCAGGGGCAGGCATTCGACGCCATCCTGGCGCGCTGGTGGCCGCAGGCCACGCTGACCTCGTTCCAGAGCCCGGTGGCCGGCGACTGCCTGGCGGTGGCCAATGCGCGCCAGTGGCTGGCCCGGCGCGCGCCGCAGTGGGCGCGCCGGCTTGCCGGCGAGCCGGGTTACGAAACCCCGCCGCTGCCCGCCGTGTGCGAAGTGCGCGAAGGCCGGCCATATGCCGACGCGCGCCGCAATCGCCTCTACATCCACCGGCTCGCCAGCGAGGACGACCGCATCGCGCTGGCCCACGAATATCTTCATCTCGCGTTCGCGCGCCATCCTCGCGGCCAGGACGAAAACTTCGTCGAAGGCCTGGCGCGCAAGCTGGTGCGCACGGAAAATCCATCATGAACCTGACCCGCAATCTCCTGTGCAACTGGCGCCGCGGCGCGCTCGCCCTGGCCTGCGCCGGGCTGCCGCTGATCGCCGCGGCAGAGCCGGTCGCGGACCTCGATGGCCCGGTCGGGGGCTGGCGCCACGGCGGCCTGTCGAATGAACTCGAGCGCTATACCGCCGCCTATCCCAAGCCACCGGTGGATCGCGGCGCGCAGAAATACCGCACCCTGATCGAGGGCCGCCTGCGCAAGGTCGGCAAGGACGACCGCAAGCCGCCCACGCTGGTCGTCAATGGCACCGCCATGCCGCTGTACGCCGATGAGCAAGGGCGCTTCGCCCGGCCGTGGGCGTTCGGCCGCGGCTCCAACAGCGTGGAGATCGTGTCCGCCGACGGCGCTTCGCGCCAGCGCCTGCAGTTCTTTGAGGCCGACGCTACCAAGACCCAGGCCAAGCTGCGCGCGGTCCTGACCTGGGACGATCCCAAGGCCGAGGTCGACCTGCATGTGATCTCACCGGACGGCGGCCACGCGTTTTTCGCCAGCCCGCTGCTGGCCGAGGGCGGTGGCCTGGACGTCGACAGCGTGGACGGGGCGGGGCCGGAGATTTTCTCCAGCGCGGCACCGCGGCCGGGGGTGTGGCTGTTCTATGTGAACTACTGGGGCAATTTCAGCGCCGCCGGCTACAACTTCGAGAAGGGCGCGAACGCTCGCGACCTGATCACCGCCAAGCTCACCCTGATCTACAACGAGAACACGCTCAATGAAAAGCGTGAAACCCTGGTGGTGCCGCTGCGCAAGCTGGGCGAACTGGCGCTGATGAAATCGGTGCGCTTCTGATCCCGGTCCGCCGCCGGAAGCCTAGCCAGAACAGCCAGAACAGCCGCAAGGAATGCCAGGAAGGAACCGTGGATATGCAGCGTTTGCCGAATCTTTTCTTTACCAACCTGACCCTGCCCGCGCTGCTGCTGCTGGCGGGCGCCGCGCACGCGGACGAGGCCATTGAATTCACTACGCCGAGCAATGGCTGGCGCAACTCGGCCGGCGACGCGTCGGCCTACACCCAGGAAGTGCACTACCCGGCGGTGGCGGTTTCCACCAGGCCCGGGCAGGCCGCCAGCGCGATGATTGCCGGGCGTATCCGCTCCTCACCGAAGACTGCCGACGTCCAGGCCGCGAGCGTTGTGCAAGGCCAGCCGCAGGCCCGGCGCGCCAGGCGCGGCGATGGCAGTTCGGTCGCCACCCTGGTGGTCAACGGCGTGGCCATGCCGCAACGGGTGGAGGAGGATGGCCGCTTTTCTCGGCCCTATGCCTTCTCCGGCGGCAGCAACAGCGTAGAGATGCGTACCGCGCAGGGCGCCAGCAAGCGCGTGCAGTTCTACGACGGCTACCAGCGCAAGACCCGTCCGCGCCTGCGCGTGGTGCTGTCCTGGGATAGCGACGGCACCGACCTGGACCTGCACGTGGTGGCGCCCGATGGCCAGCACACCTTCTATGCCAATCGCGTGGCCACCAACGGCGGCGCGCTCGACGTCGACGTGACCACCGGCTACGGTCCCGAGATCTATTCGATTGCCGCGCCGCCGCCCGGGACCTACCTGGTCTACGTCAACTACTATGGCAGCGGTGCCGGCCCGGAAGCCATCACCGTGGCGCAGGTCGCGGTGATCACCGACGAGAACACGCCCAATGAAAAGCAGCAGGTGTTCCGTGTGCCGATGCGCAAGCCCGGCGAACTGACCCTGGTCAAGTCGTTCGTCATGAAGTAAGGCCGCGGCGGCCTCCCTGCCTTGCCGTGGCCGGCTGCCTCGCCGGGCGTATACACTGCTACCCGCCATTTCCGAACATCCGGGGTGACTCCCGGAAACCCAAGTCCACATGTCGCAGCAGAAGATCCTGTTTCTCAGCGTTTCCGCCGGCGCCGGCCATATGCGCGCCGCCGAAGCGCTGCGCCTTACCGCCGAAGCCGAGTTTCCCGGGGTGCAGACCCTGCACCTCGACGTCATGGAGTACGTTCCGGCGACTTTCCGCAAGCTGTATACGGATTTCTATATCAAGCTGGTGAACAGCTACCCGGCGATCTGGGGGATGCTCTATCAACATACTTCCGAGGCGGACCCCGCCGGGCCGATGCAGAAGCTGCGTCGCGCCGCCGAGCGGCTGAGCACGCGCGCACTGCGCCGCGCGATCGACGAGTTTGCCCCGGATGCCATCGTCTGCACGCACTTCCTGCCTGCCGAGATCCTGATGCATGAAGTGCGGCGGCAGCGGCTGGCGGTGCCGGTATGGGTGCAGGTGACCGATTTCGACCTGCACGGCATGTGGGTGATTCCGCATATGACTGGCTACTTCGCCGCCAGCGAGGAGATCGCCTTCCGCATGCGCGCCAGCCGCATCGAGGCCGGCCGCATCCATACCACCGGCATTCCCGTGGTGCCGGCGTTTGCCCATCCGCAGGACCGCCAGGCCTGCGCCCGGCATTTCGGGCTCGATCCGGCGCGGCGCACCATCATGCTGATGGGTGGCGGGGCGGGTCTTGGCGGGCTGGACGAGGTGGCGGGCGCGCTGATGCGGCTGGAACACGACTTCCAGCTGATCGTGCTGGCCGGGCGCAACGAGACCGCGCTGGCGCGCCTCAAGACCCTGGCCGCCGCGCATCCCGGCCGGCTATTTCCCTTTGGCTTCACCAACGAGGTGGAGCGCCTGATGACCTGTTCCGACCTGGTCATCACCAAGCCGGGCGGGCTGACCACCTCCGAATGCCTGGCGATGGGCGTGCCGATGGTGGTCAACGCGCCGATTCCCGGGCAGGAAGAGCGCAACGCAGATTACCTGCTGGAGCAGGGCGCCGCGCTCAAGGCAGTCGACCTGGTTTCTCTGGAATACCGCGTGCGGCTGTTGCTGGCGGAACCGGCCCGGCTCGACCAGATGCGCGCCCGCGCCCGTGCCCTGGGGCAGCCAGCGGCGGCCCGGCGCGTGCTGGAAATCGTGTTGGGGCGGATGGCGCAGACGGAACCGGCGGGACGGCAGGGCCAGGCGGTGACGGCCGCCACGGTGGGACGCTGAGATGCGCACCCTGAACCTGTCGGCCTCGCGCGAGGCCGCGCCTGCCTACCCGCCGCGGCATCCGCTGGTGCTTGTGCTCACGGTGGCCTGGACTTTGCTGCTGGCTTTTTTCTTCGCCAATGTGGAGATCCAGATCGAGGGGGCCGCGGGGTGGGCCGGCAATTTGCCCACCTGGCGCATCGAGCATCACTGGTTGCTGGACATATTCTGGGGTGGCCGCCCGATGACCGGTTATCACGCCTGGGTATTTCCCTGCGTGGCATTGTTTTTCCATTTTCCGCTGCTGTTCGGCGGGCGCTGGAACTGGCGGGCCGAGGCGCGGGTTATCGCCTGCATCATGGTGTTCTGGATTACCGAGGATTTTCTCTGGTTCGTGCTGAACCCGGCGTTTGGCATAGCCCGCTTCGCGCCGGATTTCGTGCCCTGGCATATTCACTGGTGGGCGGGTGCGCCGACGGATTACTGGGTGTCGCTGGCGGCGGCCGCGGCGCTTTTCCGGTTGTCGTGCAGGGTGTCGGGCGCGCGCTAGTTTCGGGTTCCCGGTCGACGCACGGCGCTCTGGCCGACAGCCGCTTTGGTTTCCCGAGCGGCGCGGGCGCTGAAGATCTGCCGCAGCAAGCCTCAGAGGCAGGCCCGCGCAAGCGGGCCTTTTTGCAGATGAAACCTGGGCCTGCTACGCGAAATCGCCAAAACTGTCTGGATCGTCCGGCATCGTCCATTTTATCGACACGTCTTCCGCCTCGACCGGTTGTTTGGGCGGCGGCGTTGTGCCATGTGGCGCGAACTGCGAAATCAATTGGGATTGCGGTACGTCGATGATTTCCTCGCCGTCTTCGGACCAGCACCTGAGCCTGACCGACATAGTGGCCTCCGGTAAGTGACGCCAGAAATCTGCACCGCATCGGCGATGCAGGGGGGGATCTCCTACCATAGGTCTGTTACATGACAGTTTGCTTACGGCAAGGGGCAAGGCGATCTCCGTGCTGAGCCCGCGCAGCCCGGCGTTGGCGGCGCCAGCAGGCCGGGGCCGGTGCGAGATCGCGTCCCGGCAAAATGCAATGAGGGGCTCCACCATGTACCTTACCCGCCACAGCGGGGCACGATATCCCGCCTTGGCGCGCAGCGCGATCGCACAGGAGTAGAATCCGCTTCTCATGTACTTTGTAGCATTCTTATAACAAATGGGAATGAGCCCCCGTCCTTCGCGCATGGCGTGCATCGACGCTCTGAAAGCGCTCAGTTCGCAACTGATCGTGCTGCACCATCTTGCTTTCTACGGCCCCATGTCCGATGCGGCCCACGTGCTGGCGCCCGATCTGCTCGACTGGCTCTCGCAATACGCGCGTATCGCGGTGCAGGTCTTCCTGGTGATCAGCGGTTTCCTGGCGGCGCGCAGCCTGGCGCCCGGCGGGCATCTGGTGGTGCCGCATCCCTTGCTGGCGATCTGGCGCCGCTACCAGAAGCTGGTGGTGCCTTATACGGTGGCTATCCTGATTGCCATTGCCGGTGCGGCCATCGCACGCACCTGGATGCAGCATGATTCCATTCCTTCCGCACCGGGCTTGCATCAGTTCCTGGCGCATGTGCTGTTGCTGCACAACCTGCTCGATTTCGACGCGCTGTCGGCCGGAGTCTGGTATGTGGCGATCGACCTGCAGTTGTTCGCGTTGCTGATTGTCGCCCTGTGGGCGGCGCGCCGCTGCGCGCAATGGTTCGAGTTTGGCGGCAGCCAGCTGGGTACGCTGACGGTGGCGGGGCTGGTGCTGGCGTCGCTGTTCTGGTTCAACCGCAATGCGGCCTGGGATGTCTGGGCGATCTACTTCTTCGGTGCCTATGGCCTCGGCACGCTGGCGTTCTGGGTCTCCGCGCCGGAGCGTTCGCCGGTGGCGCTGCTGGTGCTCGGTGCCGTGGTGGTGGCGGCGCTGATCCTGGACTTCCGGCTGCGCATCGCCGTGGCGCTGGCCGTTGCCTTGCTGCTTGGCGCGGCACGGCGCGGCGGCTGGCTCGAACACTGGCCGCGGGCGCGGGGACTGGCATTTTTCGGGCGTATTTCCTATTCGGTCTTCCTGGTGCATTTTCCGGTCTGCCTGGTCGTGAACGCCCTGGTATTCCATCTCGTACCGCACCAGCCAGTTCTCAATGCACTTGGCATGGTGCTGGCATGGGCGCTTAGCAATGGCGCCGGCGCCGTGTTCCACCGCTACGTGGAGAGCGGCGCGCCGCTGCGGAGCCTGCGCCTGGCACTGTGGCCGGCACGCCCGCGGCCGGTCCAGCGGCAGCAGTCGACCTGACGTTTCCTGCCGGCTTCCCGGCGCATCCGGTCGCGTCCACGCGGCACCCGGCCCCGGCGGGCGGGTGCCGCTTTCACATGGTGCCTGTGCACCATCCCCGGCCAGTGGGCAGGATCGCACGCACGCTCCCGGTGCGCCGCCACATGGTGCGGCATGCAACACAGGGTGGAAACGAGCATTGGGATATGGCACGAAGGTTGCCTACTATGGAATTGCAAACCTGACCGTTTGGTCAGGATTCCCGTTCCGAGGCTGCCATGTCCGACCATATCGTCCTGACCTCGCACGCGCGCCGCGACAAGCCGGCCGAGCCCATCCACTGGGGGGCCGTCAGCGCGGCGGAGCGCGGTCCCGTGATCGCCAGCCTGACCAATCCGGCGCAGCGCAATGTGATCGGCACCCATTCCGGGGCCTACGCGGTGTACCGGGCGCTGGCGGTGGCCTCCGGCAAGCTGCAGCGCGACCATCGCGCCGACCTCACCGATACCGCCCCGGCCGAAAGCATCGGACCCCATCCGCAATGGAGCGATCCGGACAAGATCGTCTCGCTCGATCCCTGGGGCCACCTGGTGTCCAGCGCCTTCGCCGACCGGATCGCGGCGGGCATCGATATCCGCCCGTCGATCGCCGTTACGCGGGCCCACATCAATATGCCCGAACTGATGGGCGCCATCGCTGCCGGCCGCCTCAAGCCGGATGGCCACATCCTGCATGCCAACGGCGACGTGCGCGTCACCAAGGCGGCGATCGATCCGGTCTGGTACCTGCCCGGGCTGGCGCGCCGCTTCGATATCAAGGAAAGCATGCTGCGCCGCAGCCTGTTCGAGCAGACCAGCGGCATGTTTCCCGAACTGGTGACCCGGCCGGACCTGAAGGTGTTCCTGCCACCGATCGGGGGCATGACGTTGTACTTCTTCGGCGATGTCGGCCAGCTTGGCAAGCCCGAGACCAAGGTGGCATGCCGCGTGCATGACGAATGCAACGGCTCCGATGTGTTCGGCTCCGATATCTGCACTTGCCGGCCCTACCTGGCGCACGGCATCGAGGTTTGCATCGAGATGGCCCAGCAGGGCGGGGTGGGCCTGGTGGTCTATAACCGCAAGGAGGGCCGTGCGCTGGGAGAAGTGACCAAGTTCCTGGTCTACAACGCCCGCAAGCGCCAGGTGGGTGGCGACCGCGCCGAGACTTATTTTGCCCGCACGGAATGCGTGGCGGGCGTGCAGGACATGCGCTTCCAGGAGCTTATGCCCGATGTGTTCCACTGGCTCGGCATCAAGCGTATCGATCGCTGGGCTTCGATGAGCAATATGAAGCACGGGGCGCTGACAGCCCAGGGTATCGAGGTGGTCGAGCAGGTGGCGATTCCCGATGCGCTGATTCCGGCCGACGCCCGCGTGGAAATCGACGCCAAGGTGGCGGCCGGCTATTTCACGAGCTATACCCCGCCGGATGCGGAAGAACTCGCACTGGCCAAGGGTAGGGGATTGGACGAATGAACGAGACACCCGAAGCGGGCCCGCCGGATGGCGGCCCGAAAGCTTCCGCGCATGGCGCGGAGGACCGCGCCGGCTGGGCCTGTCCAGTGCCTCCCGGCCATCCCGCCGCGGCACTGCTGACCGGCCACGCGGTGCGCACCCGTTGCGCCGCGGTGACGGATCACGTGGCGGCTGGCGCATCCGGGCTGTTTACCTGGCATCCGGAGCGGATTCCGGCGGTCGCCGATTACGTCGCGACCACCATCCGCCAGCGCTATCCCGACCTCAACGTGCCCTACCACAGCCGCTGGCGGCACTTCGAAAGCGGTGGCCCGGGCGAGAAGCGGGACCGCTGGCAGATCCTGTGCGAACGCGGCGGGCTGTCCGGCGAGTCCGATCGCGAGGAGCGCGCCCGCATCGGCATCGACCTGGTGATTCCCAGCGTACTGCTGGATGCCGGGGCCGGCCCGGGCTGGCGTTACCGCGACCCGGCCAGCGATTTGTCGCTGACCCGCTCCGAAGGGCTTGGCGTCGCCAGCTTCGACCTGTTCGCTCGGGGTGGCTTTTCGGCCGAATCGGGCCAGCCGCTGCGCGCCGACGCCGAGCGGCTGAGGCGGATCGATGCGTCCACCATCGCCACCGCTTTCCAGGTGGCGCAGCACAATCCGCTGGTGGGGCTGGAGGGGCGCGCCGGGCTGCTGCGGCGGCTCGGCGAGGTGGCGCAGGCCACGCCGGCCGTGTTCGGCACACCGGCGCGGCTGGGCAACCTGTACGACTACCTCAAGGCCCATGCCGTCGACGGCCAGATCGAGGCCGGCTACGTGCTCACCACGCTACTGGTGGCGCTGGGGCCGGTGTGGCCGGGGCGCATCAGCCTGGAAGGCGTCTCGCTGGGCGACTGCTGGCGCCACCCGGCCTGCGCCGATGGACTGGTGCCGTTCCATAAGCTGACCCAGTGGCTGACCTACTCGCTGCTGGAGCCGCTGGAAGATGCCGGCCTCAAGGTGACCGGGCTGGAAGCCCTGACCGGCTTGCCTGAATACCGCAACGGCGGCCTGCTGTTCGATTTCGAGCTGATGGTGCCGCGCGACCCCGGGTTTGCCGCCGCGACGCACACGGTGGACGAGCCGGTCATCGTGGAGTGGCGCGCACTCACGGTGACCGGGCTGGACCTGGTGGCCGCGTCGGTGCGCGAGGCGCTGGGTCTGTCGGCCGCGGATTTCCCGCTGGCACGCGTGCTGGAAGGGGGCACCTGGGCCGCGGGGCGGCGTATTGCCGCCAAGCGCAGGCCCGGCGGTCCGCCGCCGTTCGCGATCGACAGCGACGGCACGGTGTTCTAGACCTAGACCAGGACGCACGCAGCAAGACCTGTTCGCTACCGCCCTCCAGGAGCGCTTCATGACCGACCTTTCCGCCGTTCCGACTGTCACCCCGTCCCTCATGGTGGTGGATCATCCGCTCGTGCAGCACAAGGTCACGCTGGCGCGCAGCGAGGACACCACGACCGACAATTTCCGCCGGCTGGTGCGCGAGATCAGCCAGTTGCTGACCTACGAGGCGACCCGCGACCTGGCGATGGAAACCATCTCCATCAAGACCCCCATCGCGCCGATGCAATCGCCGGTGCTGTCGGGCAAGAAGCTGTGCCTGGTGTCGATCCTGCGCGCCGGCAATGGCTTCCTGGACGGCATGCTGGACCTGCTGCCGGCCGCGCGGGTGGGGCATATCGGTCTGTACCGCGACCCGGAAACGCTGGAGCCGATCGAGTACTACTTCAAGATGCCGGAGGATATTCACGAGCGGCTGGTGATCGTGGTCGATCCCATGCTGGCCACCGGCAACTCCGCCATCGCCGCGCTGAACCGGCTCAAGGAGGCGGGCGTCAGCACGCTGAAGTACATGTGCCTGATCGCCTCGCGCCCGGGCTTGCGCGCGCTGCAGGCCGCGCATCCCGATGTGGCCATCGTCACCGCCGCCATCGACGAGGAACTCAACGATCACGGCTATATCGTACCGGGCCTGGGCGACGCGGGCGACAGGCTCTACGGCACAAAGTGATGGATGCGCGGGCCACGGCGCAGCCGCCATGCTTTCCGCCGCCGCGGGCGGCGGCGGGCGGGCGCATCCGCCAGGAGAACGAGGCGCTGATCCTGCGCGCCGCCGAACACGTCTTCGCGCGTGCCGGGTTTGCCGGCGCCACCATGGCCGATATCGCGGCGCGCGCCGGCGTGCCGAAGTCCAACCTGCATTACTACTTCCGCACCAAGCAGGCCCTGTATCGCGCGGTGCTCGCGCATACGCTCGCGCTGTGGCTGACCGAGACCGACATCATCGACGCGGAGCAAAGCCCGCGGGTGGCGCTGGAGCAGTATATCCGCGCCAAGATGCGGCTGTCGGCGAGCCATCCAGATGCCTCGCGCGTGTTCGCCAACGAACTGCTGCACGGCGCGCCGGAGATCCGCGACGTGCTTAGCGGCGCGCTGCGCGGGCTGGTGGCCCGCAAGGCCGGCGTGATCCGGGAGTGGATCGCGCGCGGCGAGATGGCCAGCGTGGATCCCATGCATCTGTTTTTCACGATCTGGGCCGCGACCCAGACCTATGCCGATTTCGAGTCGCAGGTATGCGCCGTGCTTGGGGTGAGCCATCTGGGCCAGCGCGATTACGAGCAGGCCACCGACCACCTGGTGCGGCTGCTGCTGCGCGGTTGCGGACTGGAGCCGGCCGGCCTGGCCAGGCAACTATCGTCCACAAGGGGATAAAGCCATGCGGTTATGGGGTGCGCGCAGGGCCGGGTTGACATTCGCGGCCGCTGGCGTGGCTGGCTATTCATGAGCCTGGCGCTATCGCAGCCCGTGGCCGGACAGGGCAACCGCGTGGGCGCATGAACGCCGATCGTGCCTGGAACAAATAACAGACCACCATCATGCTCGACCTTATCCTGCGCAACTGCGCGCTTCCCGACGGCCGTACCGGCATCGATATCGGCATCGCGGGCGAGCGCATCAAGGCAGTCGAGCCGGCGCTCAAGGCACCCGCGGCCGCCGAGGTCGATACGGCGGGGCAACTGGTCACGCCCCCTTTCGTCGACGCGCATTTCCATATGGATTCGACGCTGTCCTATGGCATGCCGCGCATCAACCAGTCCGGCACCTTGCTCGAAGGCATTGCGCTATGGGGCGAGCTCAAGCCGCTGCTGACGCAGGACGCGATCGTCGAACGGGCGCTGGCCTATTGCGACTGGGCCGTGGCCAAGGGCATGCTGGCGATCCGTTCGCATGTGGACGTGTGCGATCCGCGCCTGCTTGCCACCGAGGCGCTGCTGCATGTGCGCGAGAAGGTCCGGCCATACCTTGACCTGCAACTGGTGGCCTTCCCGCAGGACGGCGTGCTGCGCGCGCCCGGCGCGCTCGACAATCTCAAGCGGGCGCTGGGCATGGGCGTGGACGTGGTCGGCGGCATTCCGCATTTCGAGCGCACCATGGCCGACGGCGCCGAGTCGGTGCGCATCCTGTGCGAACTGGCCTGCGAACGCGGGTTGCGGGTGGACATGCACTGCGATGAGAGCGACGATCCCTTGTCGCGCCACATCGAGACGCTGGCCAGCCAGACGGTGCGCCTTGGCTTGCAGGGCAGGGTCACGGGTTCGCACCTGACGTCCATGCATTCGATGGACAACTACTACGTGTCCAAGCTGATTCCGTTGATACGCGAAGCCGGTGTTGCCGCCATCGCCAATCCTCTGATCAACATCACGCTGCAGGGCCGGCACGACAGTTACCCGCGACGGCGCGGCATGACCCGCGTGCCGGAACTGCTGGCCGGCGGCGTGCCGGTGGCGTTCGGCCACGATTGCGTGATGGATCCCTGGTACGGCCTGGGCTCGGGCGATATGCTGGAGGTGGCGCATATGGGGCTGCACGTGGCGCAGATGACCGGCCAGGACGCCATGCGCGCGTGTTTTGCCGCCGTCACCGAAACACCGGCGCGCATCCTCGGGCTGGAGGGCTATGGCATTGCCCCGGGCTGCCGCGCCGACCTGGTGCTGCTGCAGGCGCGCGACGCGGTGGAGGCGATCCGCCTGCGCGCCACCCGCCTGCTGGTGCTGCGGGCGGGCAAGGTGGTGGCGAGCACACGTCCCGCCACCGCCACCCTGCACCTCGACGGCAGGCCGGGGCATGTCTGTTTCCAGCCGTGATCCGGACCACAGAAAAGGGATGCCGGAAAGGAGGGGGGGTAAGAAAAATGTTGACAGCAGGTTCCGTGGTCAGCATAATGTCGTTCTTCGCAGCGCTGCAGCAAAGCGGCAAAACGAAGCCCAGATGGCGGAATTGGTAGACGCACTAGGTTCAGGTCCTAGCGGTGGCAACACTGTGGAGGTTCGAGTCCTCTTCTGGGCACCAAGACTCGATGAAAAAGGCCGTTGCTTATGCAGCGGCCTTTTTCTTTGGTGCGCCGTAATCGGCCATGCGCGTAGAGCTCTTCGCATGCACTGCTTGCCCCGTTCCGGGCCTGCCTGCCGCCGCGGCAAGTTCAGGGTCCCGCCGTCCACGATTGCACGATGCCGTCATTGCCCGCCTCGGGCTGGCCTGCGCCGGTGCCTTGCGCGGACAGGCCGGGCACGGGCGCCAGCCGTCCCACATAAGCCAGCTTGCGCGTGACCTGGAAGGAGGGCACGTCGCCTTCGCGCATGTGGAGCAGGTCCGCTGGCGAGACGGCATCGTCCGCTGCGCCGGTCAGCGGCAGGCCTGCCGCGCGGTAGGACGCCAGTACCAGTTGCGAACAAAAGAAACTGTTGCGTGCGTCCAGTTCATTGGGTGCCATCTGGATGGTGCTGAAGCTGCGCATGCAGGCGTTGCGCACGACGCCGGGCACCCCCGGTAGCTCGCACAGGCGCCGTTCCAGCGAGAACGGTGCCTGCATGGCGATGCCGATGTGGTTGTACGGCTGGCCTACCTGGGCCATGGCGAAGGCGCGCAATTTCAGGCGCATGCCATCGTCGAGCCCCGGGTGGCGGTAAGCCACGATGATGTCGCCATCGTCCAGCGCCTGGTGCAGCGGATAGACCCGGACACCTGAACCCACCGCCTCCACCACATTGCCATCGCCGACGTAGACGGCCGAGTGGCTGACCTGCGATAGCGTCGCCAGGCGGATCGCGGAGGAATTGAATGACGGGGTGGCCGAAAGCAGGATATCGCCGACCTGCAGCGCTTCGACGTCGAGTGGCCGCGCCGCGACCCCTGCGACCTCCAGGCTCATTTGCTGGAAGCGCACCGGCAGGGGCGAGCCGCGTGTCGCGGCGACATTGAGATCGTCCGGATGGCTGCCCCATTGCGTGGCGCAACCCCCTAGCGCGAACGCCGCCAGGCCGGCGCCGGCCAGCATGCGGATGCGGCTCATGCCTCGTCGTCCGTGCGCGCGGGTGGCATGCGGCGGAAGGGGAATAGCTGCTGCCGGACGAAGCCGTCGGGCATATAGTCGCCAACTACGCCGTATTTCTCCGGGAAGCGCTTGTCCGATTTCACCGCGGTGCCGAACAGGTAGTCGAGAAAGGCGTAGTGCGCCGCGTAGTTCTTGTCGATCGCCTCGTCGTCCGAGGCGTGATGCCAGTGATGGAAATCCGGCGTGACCACCAGGTAGCGCAGCGGTCCCCATGGCAGGTGCACATTGGCGTGATTGAATACCGCCTGGAATCCCACGATGATGATGTACGCGTCGATTACCGCCTTGTTGAAACCGAGCACGTAGAGCGGCGCCAGCACCAGCACGCGGGTGAACACCAGCTCCAGCATGTGCTGGCGCGACCCGGCCAGCCAGTCCATGGTCTTGGTGCTGTGGTGTACCGCGTGAAATTTCCAGAGGAAGGGCACTTCGTGATAGGCGCGATGGGTCCAGTACTGCGCCAGATCGGCGGCCAGGATGCACAGCAGCAGTTGCAGCACGAACGGAATGCCGCCCACGAAAGCGTGCACGCTGTCGCGCACCAGCCAGCCGAACAGCCGGAAGATCAGGAAGTTGACCGTCAGCAGGATCAGGCCAACGATAAAGTGATTGACCGCGAAATGCACCAGGTCGGTTTGCCATTCGCGGCGAAACACGGCCTGTCCGCGGTAGAGCGGGAACAGTTTTTCGATCACCACGAAGATCAGCGTGGAGCCCAGCAGGTCGAGGATGAACCAGTCCAGGCCGATGTATGGCGTGTGGTCCGGGAAGTCGCCCACCGGCACGCGCGATCCGCCCAGGGCCACGGCCAGCGCCACCAGCGCGAAGGCGGCGGCGTTGAGGCTGCGCCGCCGCCCCAGCACCAGGTTGCTCAACGACAGGCCGCCCGACACCAGCAGCGCGGCAAACAACACATGGCGAAGTACATCCACGGAATACTTGTGGCGCAGTTCGGGGGTGGTCAGGTACTGCGGGAAATGGAAGGCAAGCACGCCCAGCAGGCTCAGCCCGCCCAGGGCCAGCGCCAGGATGGCGGTGATCAGGCCGCGCCCGGCTTCGAGCTCGCCGCTGCTGTTCAGCAATTCGCGCGTATCGCGCAGCACGTTATGCACCGGGGCGATCGGCAGCTTGCTGCCGGTCGGGCCCTGCTCATTCTGTTTCATCTTTGCATCGTCCGGCGCGCCGGGCTTGCCAGGCTCGTTGAGTTCGCCTGACCTGTCAATCGGGTCGTTGTTCATCCGGATATTCCATTGTTCTTGTTCTGCTGGCGCTGCGGCGCCGGGCAGTAGCGTCCGTCATGGCCGTGTGGCCACTGCCAGCCGCGATCCTAACGGACCGACATCGCTTTGCATAGCGACGTGGGAATCCGCTCCAGCGCCGCCACTGTGTTTCATCCATGTTACTCGGGCAGCCGAGTCGCCCTGTGCTCGCGCCCACATAGCCGATGCCCGTCCCCTTACGCTTGGTCAGGGTTTGACCTATGCTCAAGCAAAGCCGACATGGTGCATTTTCGCCAGAGGTAGCAGCGATGGCCACGGGCGTGTCTTCTGCGAGCGCGACATCGGACGGTACCGGTACCGCTGAGCATGGTCTTTGCGCGCACGCCGTCCACACCCATCCTTGCCGCCTGTGCTGCTCGATTCTTGCGATGCTGATGGCAGCCCTGGCACAAGCGGAAGAGCGTCCCGCCAGCGGCAACCCGGGCTTTGCCCGGGACCAGGCCGAAGCCGAACCCATGGCGCAGGTGGCCGGCAACGTGGCGACTTCATCGCCAGTCGCCACGACGTCAATGGCGATGCCGGCGGCAACCACGCAACCGGCAGCATCAGCAGAATCAGCAGCACCAGCAAGGCCGATAGCATCGCCGCCGGCGCCACCCGGCCACGTGGACTATGTGCAGATGCCCGTGATGGCATCGATCGGCCGCTGGCATCAGGCTGGGGAGCCGCGTTCCGCTAGCCACGGCGCGGACAACGATGCGCCCGGTCCCATCGCCGTCGCCAGCGATCCCGCTTATGCCGATTCAGCCGGCAAGCCGCCGCGCGCCGTTTTTTCCCTCCATATGGACGATGCCACTTCGGCAACCGGCCATGTCGGCAGCCGTGTGCAAAGCATGGCGCTTGCGCTGGACACCGTGCTGCCGCGCAGTGGCGGCCTGACGATACAGTCGCGCCTGCAGCTTGCCTACCAGTCCGGCCTCGACAAGAACGCCAACGGTTTCCTGGCCGGCCAGCCGGAAGACAGCAGCGTGGCGGCGATGGTCGTGCGGGTCTATCAGACGCAGCCGACCCGGCTCAATGGCGTCAACGGGGTCTATCCCTTCGTCGAAGCGGACCTCTGGCAGGATCACAAGCAGGTCATCAACATCAACGGTACCCGCATCGATCCCGAGATGCTGCGCGGCCTGCTCGCGTTCAACCTGGGTGCGCATGGCAGCACCAATTCAGGCGTCAAGATCTGGCTCAAGCTGAAGGCCGGCCGCAATCCCGGCGGGACCGTGGGCGCGCGCTATCGCTGGTAGCTCGCGGACAAGGCTGGCATCGGCGGCAGGCTGGAATCAATAAATACGGCGAGGGGTCTTGCTTTTTTCGGCGGCTCCGCTAGAATGTCGTTCTCGCGTGCGGCTGTAGCTCAGTTGGATAGAGTACTTGGCTACGAACCAAGGGGTCGTGGGTTCGAATCCTGCCAGCCGCACCACCGATAAGACAAGGGTTAGCACGTTCTGCGTGCTGACCCTTTTGTCATTTTGTCATTCCGGCGCATCGATCGGCACGCCTGCGGATGCGCGGCTCCCGTATCCACTCCCATGCCAAAGACCGATCCCGCATCCAGCACCGCTGCAGAGCCCGTACCGAAACGCAGCCTCGCCAGCCAGACCTTGTTCCGCGGGCTGGAAATCGTCGATGCCGTGTCGCAGGGCTTCACCACCTTGCCGGAAATCAGCAAGCAGACCGGCATCTCCTACAGCACCGCGCACCGGCTGGCCTCGGCGCTGACTGAGATCCGCTATCTGCAGCATGAGCCGCGCAAGGGGTACAGCCTCGGCAGCCGGCTGATCGAACTGGGCTTCCAGGCGCACCGGCAGTCGGACATTCTCGGCTGCGCGCGGCCGTATCTCGAACGCCTTGCGGCGCAGACGCGCGATACCGTGCATCTGGCCACGCTGATCGGGGACGAGGTGGTGTATCTCGACAAGCTGGCGGGGCAGCGCGCGGTGGAGATCAGCTCTCACATCGGCGGCCGCAAGCCGGTCTGCACCACGGGCGTGGGCAAGGCGCTGCTGATCGACAGCGGCGAGCCGGAGTGGCGGCGGCTGTATACGCGGGAAGCGGCAAAGGCGCCCCAGATGCCGCCGGAGGCAGTGTGGATCGACGCCATGCGCGGCTATGCGCAAGCCGACTACGCCTTCGACCTGGGCGAGGACGAGCCGTCGATCCGCTGCGTGGCGGCGCCGATCCGGGACGCCACCAACCGCATCGTGGCGGCGGTGAGCGTATCGAGCGCCGTGCAGTATATGGACAGCGAGCGGGTACAGGCGCTGATACCGGTGATCCGGCGCGCGGCGGCGGATATCAGCCAGCAGCTTGGCGGAAAGCCGGCGCGGCCCTGAGCCGGCGCCGGCGGCTTCCGTTGTGCATGCGGCTGGCCGCCGTCAGGCGATGCCGCTGGTCCCGCCATGGCGGTCTTGATCAGCGTGATGGAAAACATGCCGCGGTACGACTGGCGGTGGGTCAGGCCCGCGATAGCTGATCCCATCAGGCCGGCCAGCACGGTGATCGAGATGGCTTCGTTGAAGAGCGGAGTGGGGATCATCTGCAGCGTCCTGGCGGCGATGATGAAGCCCGGCAGCGTCGCGACAATGGCACTGAAGCCGAATGCCGGGGCGCTGTTCATCGCAGCCAGCAGCGACCCGCTCACCGCCGTCTTGCTGCCCTCGGAGAGGCGCCGCAGCAGCGTGCGCCAGCTCGTCGCCACCGCGGTCAGGAATCGTGCCTGCGGCTGGCGGCCGGGCCCGAGGCCCGGCTTTGCTAGCGTTTGAGATCGAGCGCGACGTCCACGATCATGTCTTCCTGCCCGCCCACCATGCGGCGCCGTCCCAGTTCCACCAGGATTTCCACTGCCGGCACGCCGTATTTTTGCGAGGCGGTTTCCGCGTGGCGCAGGAAGCTCGAGTACACGCCGGCGTAGCCTAGCGCGAGCGTTTCGCGATCGACCCGCACCGGCCGGTCCTGCAGCGGGCGCACCAGGTCATCGGCGGCATCCATCAGCGCGCGCACATCGCAGCCATGGTTCCAGCCCATGCGCTCGGCCACCGCCACGAAGACTTCGAGCGGCGCATTGCCCGCGCCCGCGCCCATGCCGGCCAGGCTGGCATCGACGCGATCGCAGCCTTCCTCCACCGCTACCACAGAATTGGCCACGCCAAGGCTGAGGTTGTGGTGGGCATGGATGCCGATTTCCGTGCCGGCCTGCAGCGTGCCGCGCAGCGCTCGCACACGGTCGCGCACGCCGTTCATGGTCAGCGCGCCGCCGGAGTCCACCACGTAGATGCAGGTGGCGCCATAGCTCTCCATCAGCTTGGCCTGCCCGGCCAGTTTCTCCGGCTCCGTCATGTGGCTCATCATCAGGAAGCCGACGGTATCCATGCCCAGCTTGCGCGCGCATTCGATATGCTGGCGCGAGGTGTCGGCCTCGGTGCAATGCGTGGCCACGCGCACCACGCGCGCACCGGCATCGTAGGCGGCGTGCAGGTCGTGCACGGTGCCGATGCCCGGCAGCAGCAGGGTGGCGATCCTGGCGTGCTTCACGCTCTCGGCCGCGGCCGCAATCCACTCCAGGTCCGTGTTGGCGCCGAAGCCGTAGTTGAAGCTCGAGCCGCTCAGGCCGTCGCCGTGCGCGACTTCGATCGAATCGACGTGCGCCGCGTCCAGCGCGGCTGCGATCGTCCTGACGTTCTCGATGCTGTACTGATGGCGGATGGCATGCATGCCGTCGCGCAGCGTGACATCGGAAATATAGATTTTCTTGGTGCTCATCTCGGTTTCCCCCTTGTCTTTCAGGCTGCGCAGAGTTGCGTCTGCGCCATGCGTTCCGCGCAGGCCAGTGCCGCGGAGGTCATGATGTCGAGATTGCCCGCGTAGGCCGGCAGGTAGTGCGCGGCGCCCTCCACCTCGAGATAGACCGAGGTCTTCAGGCCAGCGGTCCTGCCGATACCCGGCACGTTCAGCGCGTTCTCTCCCTCGAAGCGGTCGAATTGCACCGACTGCTTGAGCCGGTAGCCCGGCACATAGGACTGCACCTTCTTCACCATCTCGTGGATGCTGGCTTCGATGCGGTCCTGATCGGCCAGGTCGGACAGGACGAACACCGTGTCGCGCATGATCAGCGGCGGCTCGGCCGGGTTCAGGATGATGATCGCCTTGCCGCGCGTGGCGCCGCCCAGCACTTCGATGGCGCGTGAGGTGGTTTCGGTGAACTCGTCGATATTGGCGCGGGTGCCGGGGCCGGCCGACTTGCTCGAGATCGAAGCCACGATCTCGGCGTAGTGCACCTTGGCCACCTGGGACACCGCCGCGACCATGGGGATGGTTGCCTGGCCGCCGCAGGTCACCATATTGATGTTGGTGGCTTCAAGCTGCTGGTCGATGTTGATGGCGGGAATCACGTACGGGCCGATGGCCGCCGGCGTCAGGTCGATCACGCGGATGCCTTTTTCCTGCAGCTTCGCGTTGTGGTGCTCGTGCGCGCCTGCCGAGGTGGCGTCGAAGACCACGCGGATGTCCTTGAACTCGGGCATGGCCAGCAGGCCGTCGATGCCGCCCGCCGTGGTGGGGACGTTGAGGCGCGCCGCGCGCGCCAGGCCGTCCGATGCGGGGTCGATGCCGACCATCGCTCCCATCTCCAGATGCTTGCCGTGCCGCAGGATCTTGATCATCAGGTCGGTACCGATATTGCCGGAACCGATGATGGCGGCTTTGATCGTGTCGCTTTTGCTCATTGGATCTCCTCCGATTGACTTGAGCCGCGCGTTGCGATGTCCCCGACCGGAGATGGCCGTGACGTGGCGAAGCTCATCTATTCGGAGCAGATGTTATGGGCTCTCTCAATTAGTTGTCAATATATGAAAGTAACTCTCATATATTGAGATTAAAAAGAGATGGAATCTCCATTTGCGAGCCGAAAACCGGACAGTAGCGCTTGCCGTGGCATCTACAGGCCGTTTGGCAGCAGGGCCCCCAGTGCCTCGCGCATGGCGCGCGCAATCAGTTGCTGGCGCTCGCGCGGCATGCGCGCCAGGGTGGATGCCACGCTGATGGCCGCCAGGGGCTCGCCGTCGCCGGCGTGGACCGCCATGCCGACCGCCAGGACGCCGCGGGTGGCGTGGTTGCCGATCACCGACCAGCCGCGCTCGCGGGTGGCGCGCACCAGGATCCGCATGCGATCCGGCGTCATGCCGCCGTACTGCCCCAGCGCCGGCGCGTTGGCTGCGATGCAGCCCGCCACGTCGTTGTCCGGCAGTGCCGCCAGCAAGGCCAGCCCTGCGGCGCCGACGCCTAGCGGCTGGCGCGTGCCGACCTGGATGACGAGGATCTGCACCGGGTGGGTGCCCACGTGGCGTGCAATGCAGTGCGAGATCGGCCCTTCGCGCACGATGGCGAAGGCAGCGTCGCCGCAGGCCGCGCTTACCCGCGCCAGGACGGGCTGCAAGCGCTGCGCAAAGCCAGGCGTGGCCTTGGGCGGTGCCAGGCTTGCCAGACGCGGGCCTGCCGTATAGCGAAAGCGGCCGCGTTGTGCGATGTAGCCGCTCTCGATCAGGGTCGCCAGCAGCCGGTAGACCGTGGCCCGCTCCAGCCCCGCGGCACGGCACAGATCCACTACGCGAAGACCGTCGCGGCCGCTTTCGCGCACCGTGTCCAGCAGTTGCAGCCCACGCCGAAGCGTGCGGCTGCCGGGATCGTCGTCGCGTTCGGCGGCGGGGGTGGGCGTCGCCATGTCCATGGCTTGAATGTCCGGCAGGCGGACGTTTCGAGTGGCGGTGCGGGCGGGCATCGGGAAGAATTTCTCCGTCGGTGGGGTACCCCGCAGTATGCCGCAGCGTGACAAGAACGGGCCCGCGACAAGCATGACATCCAACAGGAGACAAAGCATGACATTCCATCGCGCACCGCGCCGGCGCTGGCTCGCGTTCGCCGCCGCACTTGCGTGCAGCGCTGTGCTGCCGTTGCAGGCGCAGCCCGCCGCCTGGCCGGCCAAGCCGGTCAGACTCGTGGTTGGCTACGCCCCCGGCGGCGCCACCGACGTGATCGCGCGCATTGTCGCCAACAAGCTCGGCGAGCAGCTTGGCCAATCCGTGATCGTGGACAACCGCGCGGGCGCCAACAGCAATGTGGGCGCGGAGGTGGTCGCCAAGGCGGTGCCCGACGGCTACACGCTCTATGTCTACACTATCGCCAACACCATCAACGGCACCCTGTACAACAAGCTGGGCTATGACCCGCAGAACGACTTCGAGCCGATCGGGCTGATCGCCAAGATTCCCAACCTGCTGGTGGTGAATCCCAAGCTGCCGGTCAAGAGCGTGGCGGACTATGTGCGCTTCGCGAAGGCATCGCCGAACGGCGTCACGTTCGCATCATCGGGCAGCGGCTCGTCCATCCACCTGTCGGGCGAGATGTTCAAGATGCAGGCCGGGCTGAACATGCTGCACGTGCCCTACCGCGGCAGCGCGCCGGCGATCACCGATCTGCTGGGCGGCCAGGTGCAGTCGATGTTCGACAACACGCCGTCGGCGCTGCCGCACGTGCAGGCGGGCCGCTTGCGCGCCATCGCCATCACCAGCGCGCAGCGTTCGCCGCTGTTGCCGGACGTGCCGACGGTTGCCGAGTCGGGTTTTCCCGGCTTCGACGTGCAATCGTGGTTCAGCCTCGCCGCGCCTGCCGGCACGCCGAGGCCGGTGATCGAGCGCGTGAACGCCGCCCTCAACAAGGCGCTTGCGGCGCCCGACGTGCGCCAGCGCCTGCACGACCTGGCGGCCACGCCCGAACCCGGTACGCCGGGGCAGTTGCGTAGCTTCATCAAGGCGGAGATCAAGCGCTGGCACGACGTGGTGAAACAGTCCGGCGCCAAGGCCGAATAAGGAGTCCCACCCTTCATGTATCCGATCGATTTCTTCTGGCGCGCCGCCGCGCGCTGGCCTGGCAATGTCGCCATCGATGCGCCCGAAGGCGCCATCCGCTACGATGCGCTGGCCGACCGGGTGGCCGCGCTCGCCGCCGCGCTCGTCGCGCTGGACCCCGCACCGCAAAGCCGGGTCGGCATTTGCGCGGGCAACAGCGCCGAGCATATTGCCGCGCTGCTGGCGGTGCTGGCCTGCGGCAAGGTCTGGGTGCCGCTCAATCCGAAGAGCACCCGGCCTGAGATCCGCCGCATCGTCGACGCGACCGAGCCGTCCATCCTGGTGGTCGATGCGGCCTGTGCCGGCCTGCTGGAGGGCGCGCCCGGCGTGCGCATCTACAGCGGCTTGCCGCCGGCAGGCGAGCCAACCGTCGCGGCGCTGGCGGCGGTGCATGCGGGAGCGCCGCGCCCGGTCTTCACGCTGCCGCCGGATGCCATCCAGGCGATCAAGTTCACCGGCGGCACCACCGGTGCGCCGAAGGGCGTGATGCAGCCTTACCGCGCCTGGATGGCCAACATCGTCAACCAGATCCACGCGTGGGGCTTCGACGAGCACGAGCGCTATATCGTGGCGGCGCCGATCACGCATGGCACCTCAACCTATCTGCTGCCCATCCTGGCACAGGGCGGTTGCCACGTGGTGCTGGCCGAGGCGGGCGCCGAGGCCGTGCGTACCGCGTTCCGCGAACGTGGCGGTACCGCGTGCTTCATGCCGCCTACGCTGGTCTACATGCTGATGGCGTTGCCGGGCGCCTCGCGCGCGGACTTTCCGCGCCTGCGCCGGCTGATCTATGGGGGCGCCCCGATGCCGCCGGAGAAGATCCGCGAGGTGCGCGACTTCTTCGGCCCGGTGCTGGGCACCACCTACGGCCAGACCGAGGCGCCGCAGATTCTTACCGTGATGCGTCCCCGGGACTTCGATGATGAACGGAACTGGGCTGCGGTGGGCCTTGCCGGCTGGTTCAGCGACGTGGCGGTCATGTCGCCGGACGGCCGCTTGCTGCCCCCATGCGAGGTCGGCGAGGTGGTGGCGCGCGGTGACCTCGTCATGACCGGCTACTGGCGCCTGCCGGAGAAAACCGGGGAGACCCTGGTGGACGGCTGGCTGCATACCGGCGACCGCGGCATGATCGACGAGCGTGGCTACCTCTACCTGAAGGACCGGCTGAAAGACATGGTCATCACCGGTGGATTCAACGTGTATCCGGTGGATGTCGAGAACGCGCTAGGCCAGCATCCCGCCGTGCATGAATGCGCGGTGTTCGGCGTGCCCGATGAGAAATGGGGCGAGGCGGTGCAGGCCGCCGTGGAGTTGCGCCCCGGCCAACACGCTACCGAAGCCGGATTGATCGCCTTCGTGCGAGAGCGGCTCGGACCCGTGCAGACGCCCAAGCGCATTCATTTCCATGCCAGCCTGCCGCGCTCGCCCGTAGGGAAGGTGCTCAAGACCACGGTGCGGGAACGCGCCATGGCCCCCGGGGCGCCTGGCACCGACAACCCAGCTAGCGCAGACAACAGCGCCCGCGCAGCATCAAGGACCAAGCCATGACCACAACCGCCAAGCCCGTTACCCGCCTGTGCACCCATACGCTCACCAGCCTGCATTACCGCGATGCGAACCTGGTCGAGGACCTGATGGGCAAGAAGACCTTTACGGAAGTGATGCTGATGCAGATTCTCGGCCGCGAGCCGCGCCCGGTCGACCTGCGCATCACCGACGTGGTGCTGATCGTCCTGATGGAGCACGGCCTCACGCCGAGCGCCATCGCCACGCGCCTGATCTACATGAGCGCGCCCGAGAACCTGCAGGGTGCCGTGTCGGCAGGCCTGCTGGCGGTCGGGAGTTCATTCGTGGGCACCATGGAGAACTGCGCGCAGTTGCTCGACCGCATCGGCGCGGCCGCCGACCCCGATGCCGAGGCGATGGAGATCGCGCGCCACTACAAAGCCGTCAAGAGCCCCGTCCCGGGCTTCGGCCACCACTTGCACAAGCCGGTGGATCCGCGCGCCTACAAGCTGCTCGAGATGGGGCGCGCCGAGCCCGACCTGGCCGGAGACAAGATCCGCGCACTCGAGTGCCTGTCCAGGGCCGTGGATGCCGTGAGCGGCCGGGCCATCACCATCAACGCCACGGGCGCCGTCGCCGCCTTGCTGGGCGAGCTGGGCGTGGCCACGGGCGTGATGCGCGGCTTTGCCGTCATTTCGCGTGCGGCGGGCCTGGTGGCGCATATCGTCGAAGAGCAGCAAAGCCCCTCCGGGCGCTTTATCTGGGACACCGTCGAGCATGCCATTCCCTATGTGGGCGAGGGCGGCAGGCCGGAGGAGGGCAGGTGACGCGGGCAACTCCCTGAGCCCGCGTGCATCCGGGCTGGCCAGACGGCAAGAGCGGCATCGGATGCGGGTGGAAATGCTAGGATTCCAACAGAACGCAGCAATGATCCTGCGAATCCAGGCAAGTGCAAAGGAGAGACACGGAGATGGAAAGCGGCGTCACGGAAGGCATCAAGGAATACAGGGGCTATGTTGTCCATGTCTTCTGCAAGACGATCAAGGACGGCTTGCACATCGCATCCTGCGCGATCTGGGAGGATGGCGCCGTGGTGCAGGATGCCAGGTCGATCGGCCGCAACCATGCCACGCCTGACGATGCGAAGGCGGCTGCCTACGAATGGGCCAGGCAGTGGATAGACGCCAATAGCTGAAACCGGGGGCAGGAGTCCAGGCCTGGTTCCGGTGCCGGCGGCGCCTGCGCCGGAAGGTCGGAAGTTCGTATTGCCGCAGGGCCTCGGGCGGTGCATTTCCGTTCGCATCGCCTCGGGGAAGGGATCCATACCGGCACTTTCCGGCTTTTTTTCCATAAAGGGTATCCAGATGCCGCCAACCCGCGTATATTTCGGCCCGCGGGGTGGAGCAGTTGGCAGCTCGTCGGGCTCATAACCCGAAGGTCGCAGGTTCAAGTCCTGCCCCCGCAACCAGATATAAGGCAAAAAGCCCGTGCGGATCACACCGCACGGGCTTTTTGCTTTCTTGCCTTGCCTCAGCCCTGGTCTACCTTGATGTTCAGCAAGTCATTGCCGGTCTCGGTCAGATAGGGCGAGAAAAGGCTCATCACCTGAGACGCGCCCCATCGGATATGTTGGCGCTTGATGGCGTCGATACCATGGCGGGAGCGCAGATAGTCGATCCAGTAAGTGGATACGATCCAGGTATTCACGACCAGATGATCGAGTTGCGCGGGCGTGGCGCGCAGCAATCCCGCGGATTCCATGTCCCCGAATACCCGCCGGACATCTCGCTGGCCGTCATTGGCCAGCGCTTCGGTGCGCGAGCGCAAAGCCGGCGCAAGGTTGCGAATGGCGGCCGAGTCGCGATAGAAGAAGCGCCACTCCCACATCAGGTTGAACCAGCCGCTCAGATAGCCTGCAAAACGGCCAGGTTCTTCCCCATGCGCCAGATCGGCAACCGAGGTGTCGCGCAGCGCCCGCTCGAACTTGTCGAACAGCGCCTCCAGGATCTGTTCCTTGCGGTTGAAGTGATAGTAGAGATTGCCTTCCTGGATGCCGACCGCCGACGCGATCTCCGCCGTCGTCACAACGACCGGGCCGCGTTCGTTGAACAGGCTCAGGCAGGCATCCAGGATGCGTTCGCGCGTCTTGGGGCGCAGGACCGGCGCGCCTTTCACAGTCATGGCCGGAGACTCCTGTGGTGTTGCGTTATCTGCATGTCTTGCATGGGGGAATTTAGGGGTAAGCCCTGATTCCAGGCAATCCCGGTTGATAAATTAGGGTGAACACCCTAGTCTAGTCCGAAGGCAGCACGAATGCACCGCGAGAATTCGGCGCGGCCAGCGCCAGCCCGGTTTTGCCAACAGGAGACAATCGATGCTATCAGGCAACGCGGATCATCTTTCTTCCCAGGCCCAGTCCGGCACGCCGGCCGAAGCGCGGGGCGCGGGACAGCAGACGGCGCATGCCGCTGGACAGGGCAAGGCACAGCATGTCGATGTGCTGATCGTAGGGGCCGGGCTGTCCGGCATCTGCGCGGCCTACCACCTGCAAACCAGCTGCCCGGGCAAGACGTTCGCGATACTGGAAGGGCGGGATGCGATCGGCGGCACGTGGGATCTCTTCCGTTATCCCGGCGTGAGGTCGGACTCGGACATGTACACGCTGGGCTTCAGTTTCCGCCCCTGGCGGAGCGAGAAGTCGATCGCCGACGGCGATGCCATCCTGCAGTACATCCGGGGCACGGCACGGGAATTCGGTATCGAGCAGCGCATCCGCTTCGGCCACCGCGCCACCCGTGCTTCGTGGTCGTCCGACACCGCCCGGTGGACGGTGGAGGCGACGGTTGGCCCGCAGGCCACGCCCGCGCGCTTCACTTGTGGTTTTCTCTATCTCTGCAGCGGCTACTATGACTACGCGGATGGCTATATGCCGGGCTGGCCGGGCATGGAGCGGTTTGGCGGGCGCATCGTGCATCCGCAGCACTGGCCGTCGGACCTGGTGTATGACGACAAGCGCGTGGTCGTGATCGGCAGCGGCGCGACTGCGGTCACGCTGCTGCCTGAAATGGCCAAGCGGGCTGCCCATGTGACCATGCTGCAGCGCTCGCCGACCTATATCGTGGCCCGCCCATCCAGCGATGCCATTTCCGCATGGTTGCAGCGGCGCCTGCCGGCGGGCATGGCGCACCGGGCCACACGCTGGAAGAACGTCTTGCTCGGCATGTACTTCTACAATCTGTCGCGCAAGAAGCCGGAGCTGGTCAAACAGAAGATCCTCAAGGGCGTGCGTGCCCAGCTCGGGCCCGACTATGACATTGACAAGCACTTCACGCCATCCTACAAGCCGTGGGACCAGCGGCTTTGCCTGGTGCCGGACTCCGACCTGTTCGAATCCATCCGCTCCGGCAAGGCCTCCGTGGCGACCGACCAGATCGCGTCGTTCACCGAGACAGGGCTGGCGCTGCGCTCCGGCGCGCAACTCGACGCGGACGTCATCGTGACGGCCACGGGACTGCAGCTCAAAGTGGCGGGCGGACTGCAGATCGAGGTGGATGGCGTACCACGGAGCCCGGCGCAGGCCTTTATGTACAAAGGCATGATGTATAGCGACATGCCCAACCTTGCGGTTGCCATGGGCTATGTCAACGCCTCCTGGACCCTGAAGGCGGAACTGTCGTCGACCTATGTGTGCCGGTTGATCAATCACATGGACGCGCACGGCTATGCCTGGTGCGCGCCGCGGCGTGCGGATTCGTCCGCGGACCAGGAGCCGTCGCTGTCGCTGAGCTCAGGCTATGTGCAACGCGCCAGCGGCATCCTGCCCAAGCAGGGCTCGAAGCGGCCATGGCGGGTGCATCAGAACTACCTGTTCGACCTGATGGCGCTGAAATTCGGCAGGATCGAAGATGGCGCGATGGCGTTCGGCCGGGCCGGCCAGGCTGCGGCGCGGCCGGAGAGCACCATGCCTTCCGCCATGACCGCGGATTCCGTGAACGGTTGAAAGGATCCCTGTTATATGACCTTACTGATTGCTTGTATTGCGGTTGCCGTCGTCGTCGTGCTCGGGCTGGTGGCATTTACCTGGCTGATGGCGCGCAAGGTGGAAAAGGCGCTGCCGCCGAAGGGGAAGTTCATCGAGATCGACGGGGCCCGGATCCATTACATCGACAAAGGCAACGGCCCGGCCATCGTGATGGTCCACGGACTGGGCGGCCAGAGCGGCAACTTCTCCTATGCCCTGCTTGAGCGGCTGGCCAGCCGTTTCCGGGTGATCCTGGTCGACAGGCCCGGCTCGGGATATTCGACCAGGCCGGCCGCGATGTCCGCACGCCTGCCGGTGCAAAGCGCGGTGGTCGCCAAATTCATCCGGGCGATTGGCCTGCAACGTCCTTTGCTGGTCGGGCATTCCCTTGGCGGTGCCGTTGCGCTTGGCGTTGCGCTCGATCATGCCGACGCGATCAGCGGGCTGGCCCTGATCGCGCCGTTGACGCATCCCGTGGAGGGCACGCCGGCCTCGTTCCGCGCATTGGCGATCTCGTCCGCCGCGGTGCGCCGCGTGGTGGCGTGGACGTGGGCCATACCCAGGTCGATCCTGCGCGGGCGCGCCATGATGGAACTGGTGTTCAGTCCCGACCGGCCGCCCCAGGATTTCGGGACCGCCGGCGGCGGATTGCTGGGGCTACGGCCGGGCAGCTTCTATGCGGCATCGTCCGACATGGTTGCCATCGCGGACGACCTGCCCGGCATGGCCCGGCGCTATGCGACGCTGGCGCTGCCGGTCAGCATCCTGTTCGGCACCGAGGACGGCATCCTCGACTGGCAGGCGCAGGGCAAGGCGATGAAGGACAAGCTGCCGGCGCTGGATCTCGAACTCGTCTCCGGCGGGCACATGCTGCCGATCACCATTCCCGACCGTACCGCAGCGTGGCTGACGGCGGTTGCAGGGCGGCTATAGCGGCGGCAGATAGCGGCGTGGCCGACGGGAACAAGCAACGGGTGGCTTGCATCTGCACGACAAAGGGGCATGACCGGGAAGGCGCAAACGCAGCCGGGCGGAGCGGGGTGAAGCGGTGGATCATGCTAGGATCCGCCCTCTGCACCAAAATCGAGCCCACCGATGTCCAACACCTTCCTGATACTTGATCCGGTTCCCTCCGAAGACGGCGAGCGAATCGGCTTTTCCATTGTGGCCAACGGCGTTGAGGGTAGAGGCGCCGTGTCTCGCTCGGCGCTCGACGAGCTGGCCCAGGGGCAGATCGGCAGTCACCTGGATATTTTCGGGAGGAATCTCGCTCGCATCCAGGAGGCGGTCTTGATGAAATGGTCGGCGAATCCATCGCTCGACCCGGTGCTGCTGGGCGTCAACGACTTCTGAATGGCCATCTGCCGCCTCCTGCGCTCGCCTGGCGGCGAACGCAGGCCTCACACCTGCGAGTAGGTGCGCACGAGCTTGGTCTTGAGTGGCCAGGGCTTCGAGGCAAGGATCCAGATGCAGAGCAGTGGACCAAGGAGCGGGATCAATGCCAGGTAGGCATAGAAGCCATCGAAATGCGCTGACTTGAATACCTTCCGAAAGGGAAAGAACCAGATGGCTTCGAAGACTAGAAATCCCAGAAGGTAGAGCGTCATGATCGTGCTTCCTGTGCGGCTTCCCGGCTAGGCACATGCCTTGCTTTGCGGCATTGTAGAACCCATTCAAACACGGACAATCCCACCGCATAGGGGGATTTCTGCGGGAGCTGCAGCCATACCGGCGTAGCAATGCGCGGGAATTTCGCCTCGCCGGGGCGGCGCGTCGCTTACCGCAGTGCGCGCTGTGCCACGGCAACCAGGGCCACCGCGACGCAGGCGAAGGCCAGCAGCGCAAACAGATTGCTCACCGCTATCAGCTGTGCCTGCTGGTCGATCAGCATCGACCAGCTTGCCAGCGTGGCGGCATCGAAGCCGGCGGGCAGGTCGAAGGGCGTGATCCTGGCCACCAGTTGCGTGCGTGCCAGCGCCTCGCCGTACTGGAGCCACAGGCTGGCCACGCCAGTGCCGCCAGCGGTCGCAATCTGGCGCACGATGTTCTTGAACTGGTAGGCATGCGCAAAATCCTCGACGCTGAATTCCGCATAGGTCAGGCCCGCCACCAATGCCAGGATAAAGGGCGTGGTCAGGCTCTGCAGCGTCAGGGCCGGCAGCAGGACGGCGATGGAGGCGCCCGGCATCATCCGCTGGCTGAGCAGCCAGGCGGCGGCGCCAAACATGAGGTAGCCCAGGGCGATGTAGCGTCGCTGTCCCTTCAGGCGGCTCCCGGCATAGGTGAAGGCGCACAGGCCGGCACAGCCGATCAGCCCCGTGACGGTGAGCACCTTGCCGGCGGTCTGGAAGGTGAAGCCGAGCCCGGACTGCAACATGGTGGGCACCACATAGGCCCACAATCCATTGAGGAAGTAATACAGCGTATAGAAGCCCAGCCCGGCCAGGTAGCGGCGGCCGAACAGCAGGCGGGGATTGAGCCAGGGGTCGGGGTGGCGATGCTGGTGCACGAATACGGCCGCAAGCAGCGCCAGTCCGACAAGGGGTGTGACCGACACCGAGGGCGAACTCGCCAGTTCATAGAAGCGCAGGTCGCCGAGCCCATGCAGCAGGACCAGCGCGCCCATGCCAAGCAGGACCACGGTTACCCAGTCCATGCCGCCGACATCCACCTCCCACGGTGCGAGCGAGGCCGCCAGCCGGCGCGGATAGGAGCCCAGCACCAGCAGCATTGCCGCGGCCGACATGATGGCCTGCACTACAAAGATCATGCGCCAGCTCGCATCCTCCACCAGCACTGCCGTGATCCACGGCGCCAGCGCCGCCAGGCCCATGCCGCCGATATTGAAGCCCATGAAGAGCGGCCGCCGCTCTTCGCGGACGGCGGCCAGCTGGATGATGATGCGGGACGCGGTGAACAAGCCGCCCGCGCCCAATCCCTGCACGGCGCGCGCCAGGCTCAGTTCGAGCGGGGTATTGCAGACAGCGCACAGCGTTGCCCCCACAGTGGCGATGCCCAGGCCGAGCAGGCTATAGCCGCGATAGCTGATATCCTTGGCGAGGCGCCCCAGTATCAGGTTGGCGACCGTGGCCGCGGCCGCATAGGACGTGAGGCTCCAGAGAAAATCCTCCGGCGAAGCGTGGATGCCGCCCCGGATGTGCGTGCCCGCCACGCCCATCATGGATGAGGCGACGAAATCCACGCCGGTGGTGCAGCCCAGCGTGAACGCGAACAGATAAACCTGCGCCGCCGACAGGTCGGGGTGTTTACCCAGCAATGCGCTGCCAGTTGCCATGGCGGTTCCATCCGTCGCATATCAGCGTCGCAGTCCGGCCGGCTTCCGCTCCCGCAACCGGGCGAAGCGCTTCCCGGCTTCCTCGGCGGCGTCCCGGTGCGTTGTGTATGGCGGTTTGATGAGGCGCCTGGATGCCTTCCCCAGTATCGTATAAACGACAAGGGTGCCCAAGCAAAAAACGGGAAAGCGGGCCGCGGCCCCGGTGGAGATCGCCAAGGGCTGGCGATTGCGGCCGATGGTCAGGCCGTCATGGCAGCGGACGATCGGGGGCGGTACCTCAACGTGGCCGCCCGCCCAAAAAAAGACGCCGCCCCATGGTCGAGGCGGCGTGGCGAGGTATCTAGCGGGAAATGCAGAAGGGCTGCATTCAAGGACTGGATGGTGACGGCTGCCGCGTAAAAATGGTGTAAAAATTCGCTGGAAAGCGGGGTCAGGCCAAAGGCGGCGATGCCTGGCAGGCCCGTGAACCCCGGGGCCAGGGGCGCACTCCGCCCGCCCCCTGTTAGATGCCGGGTTCCGGTCTTCCCGGTACCGGAAAACCAGGCCTGCCGAAACCTGGAGCCATCCCAAAATGGAAAGGCGATGAAAAAAACGCGAGTAATCGGCACCTCCATGGATGCACTCCGTGCTGCCGAAACGGAGTTGGGGCGCAGGCTGCCTCAATCCTTCTTAATGAGGGCAAAGTGGTCGTTCGCGGCATTGCCCGGGTAAAGTCCGGCTCGGATTCTGGGCGGCGAACCTGGCTGGTTGGCATTATATCGTTTTTTGTTCGGTGATTAATATAATTCGATTCCTGTTTTTATTGATTATTGGTTTTTTGAGAGTTGATATTCATTATCAGGGTTAATCGCCTGGCCTGAAGGGCCGATGCTGCCGCTGTCGCCGGGGGCCTCATATCGAAGCCGTTCGCTGCCTTGCCGCCACGACTGCGGCTTGGTTCGTTCGCGCGCATTGTTTTCAGTTCGTCAATTGACAAGCCTGGTTCGCGGGAACATCATCGCTGGGGAAAATAAACGCGCCTCTGTGCGGTCGGGTCGCCCGTTTGCCGGCGATAACGCGCGGAAGGTCGCCAGTCCGAGAGGAAACGGGGGTCATGAGTATTTCGCTACGCCAGATTGCGAGCGCGCTTGCGCTCGGTTTGCTGTTGTCCGCCTGTGCCACGGGCCCGCAAGCACCCGCTGCGCCGCAGTCAGCCGCGGCACCATCCGATGCGGCCATCAAGGGCTTGTCGGCCCAGGTGTTCGCCTACGCTTATCCACTGGTGCTGATGGATGTCACGCGCGAGGTCATGACCGCGCGCGTTCCGCCCAACACGTTTGGGCACAAGCGCAGCTTTCCGGATGCCGGCTTCAGCGCGGTGGTCAGCCCGAATGCCGATACGCTTTACTCGACGGCATGGCTGGATCTGTCCGCCGAACCGGTGATACTGTCGCTGCCCGACACGCACGGGCGCTATTACCTGATGCCGATGATGGACGCGTGGACCAATGTCTTCGCCTCTCCGGGCAAGCGCACGACCGGCACGAGAAAAGCCGTGTTCGCCGTGACAGGTCCGAAGTGGACGGGAACGCTGCCGCCGGGCGTCAGGGAAATCCGCGCGCCCACCGATATGGTCTGGCTGCTTGGCCGCACCCAGACCAATGGCAAGCAGGACTACGCCGCGGTGCGCCGCCTGCAGGACCAATACCGGCTGTTGCCGCTTTCCGCATGGCTGCGGGATGGCGCGGCGCGTGCCGCAGCAGCGCCGGCCAGCCTGCCCGCAGCGGCCGTGGTGGATGCCGAGACACCGCCTGTCGAGCAGGTAGCGGCGATGGATGCCCAGGCCTTCTTCACGCGGTTTGCAGCACTGCTGCCGGCGAACCCGCCCGCGGCGGACGACGCCGGGATGGTGGAGTCGATCCGCAGGCTAGGCATCGTCCCGGGTGCGCCGTTTTCCGTGACGGCGCTGGAGCCATCGACCGCGCGCGCGGTGCAGGAAGGCGCAACAGCCGCGCTGGCGGGCATCGTGGCCGCGGCCCGGCACGGCGAGCAGGGCGCCGAATGGACGATGCACCGCGATCTCGGCAATTACGGCACGGCCTATGGCAAGCGTGCCGTGGTCGCCTGGGTGGGGCTTGGCGCCAACCTGCCGGCGGACGCGCTCTATCCCGGCACGCGGGTCGATGCCGCGGGCCAGCCGCTGAGTGGCGCGCATCGCTACGTGGTCCATTTCGCCAAAGGCCAGTTGCCGCCCACCGATGCCTTCTGGTCCCTGACGCTTTATAACGACAAGCAGGCATTTGTCGCCAACCCGCTCGGCCGCTACGCCATTGGCGATCGCGACCGGCTCAAGTACAACCGGGACGGCTCGCTGGATATCCATATCCAGAATTCGCGGCCGCCGGCAAAGCAGGTGGCCAACTGGCTGCCGGCGCCGCCGGATGCCTTCAACCTGATGCTGCGCGTGTACTGGCCGCGCAAGGCCATGCTGGACGGGACGTGGATGACGCCCTTGGTGGAGCGGCTGGATTGAGCGCCGCGCGCAGTTATGCCCGGAACGGAAAAAACCCGCCATGGCGGGTTTTTTCAAGCTGCAAGACCAGCAGGCAAGCTTGCCGCGGCCCGGTCAGAACTTGTATTTGACGCCGGCGTACAGCGAGCGCCCCGCGCCCGGGTAGAACACCGCGGTGTTGGCGGTGCGGGCATCCGTCACGGTGCTGAAGTCGGTCACATAGCGTTTGTTGCCAAGGTTGCGTGCGTCGAGAAAGAGGGTGACGCCGTGCTCGAACGCGTAGCTGGCCTGCAGGCCGAACAATGCATAGCCTGGCGTGCGCAGCGTGTTCGCGTAGTCGACATAGGCGCCGCCGGGCACCCAGTCGATCGTGCCCGCCACGCGCAGGCCGGCAGCGCGGCTGTAGGCGATGGTGGCGCGCAGCACATGCTCCGGCACGCCGGCGATACGGTTGTTGCCATACTGGGGATCATTGTCGAAGCGAAAATCGCTGTAGTTCCAGAGCGCCGACAGCGTGAGCTTGTCGCCCGGGCCGGACAGGTTCTGCAGCACGTCCCCCGACACGCCCAGTTCGATGCCTTGCAACGTGGTGCGGTTGGCATTGAAGGTCGAAGCCGGGATATTCGGGTTGGTGGTGTATTGCAGCAACTGGTCGCGTAGCAGCGAGCGGTATGCCGTTGCGTCCCAGGAGAAGCGCTCGCGCTTGCCGCGCGTGCCGAGTTCCAGGGTCCAGCCGCGCTGCGCGGAGAGCGGCACGAAGCGGGTGGTGGTGGCGAAGGTCTGGCTCAGGTCGGTGAAGTCCGGCACGTCCGCGCTGCGCGTGATGTCGGCAAAGGCCTGCACATCCCGCGCCGGCTCCCACAGCACGCCGAATTTCGGATTGATGCCGCTGTAGGTCACGCTGTCCGACTTGGCCGCGGGGTTGGCCGGCAGGCCGCCGTAGTCCTGGTATCTACGCACGTTGCGGTAGGCCTTGGCGCCGGCCATCAGCGCGACCGTGGACGTTACGTAAAGGCGGTTTTCCAGGTAGGCCTCGTAGTTATAGGCGTCCTGCGCTGCGTTCAGGGTCTGGGCGCCGCGGTTGCCGGCGTTGTTGAGGTACTGGCGCGCGTCGTTGTTGCCGCCGAACAAGCGCGCACCGGCGATGAGCTGGTTGCGCAAGCCGCCGATGGTCTGCGTGCCGGTGTAGCGCGGGGCGAAGCCATAGGTCCAGTAGTCCTGGTCGATGACCTGGAAGATCGGGTGGTACAGGCTCTTGTGGATGACCCAGGTGGTGAAATCCAGCTGCCCGCCGTCCAGCTTGACGCTGGTCACATTGGCCACGCGCTCGGTGCGCGTATCGCGCGCCTGGTCGCCGGCCAGCGCCGCCGGCGAGGCTTTCCTGGGGTTGTTCAGCGCATCGTTCAGCGACAGCGCGCCGGGCAGCTGCTGGTCGACGATATAGGCGCCGAGGTAGAAGCGGGTCTCCACCCGCGGGCTGAATCGATAGCCGAAATTGGCATTGAACTGCTCGTACTGGCCCCGCTCGTGGGCGCGGAAGCCGTCCGCGTGGTTGACGCTCAGGTTGGCCAGGAAATCGAAGGCGCCGATCTGGCGCGAGACCTGGCCGCTGGCGCGCGCGGTGCCAAAGCTGCCGCCATCCACGCGCACCTGGTTGGGCGCATCGGCGGTGAGCGCGGTGGGCGTGGTGAAATTGATCGCGCCGCCCAGCGTGGTGCCGCCGTATGCCAGCCCATTGCCGCCCTTGTAGACTTCGGCTGCGCCAAGGCCCAGCGGGTCGATCTGGTAGAAGTCGCCGCTACCGTCGGCGAAGTTGGTGGGGATGCCGTCCTGCAGGATCTCCAGTCCGCGCGTGTGATAGCCGCGGGCGATGCCCGACCCGCGGATGGAAAGGCGCAGTTCCTGGCCGTAGCGCTCCTGCACGTAAACGCCCGGCGCATCCTTCAGTACGTCGCGCAGGTTGCTGGCGTAGGTGTCGCTGTACGAAGCCGCGTCGACAAAGCCGACCGAGCCGGCCGTTTGTTCCAGTGCCTGCTTTTGCTGCTGCAAAGCTGGCGCGGTCAGCGAGCCTGGGGCCTTGGCCGTGACCGTGGTGGCGGGCAGCGTGACGGCCGCATCCGGCGTGGCCAGGTTGCTGGCCTGCGCGAAGGCAGCGGTGGTGAATGCAGCGGCGGGGAAGGCGGCGGCACGCCGCTTCCAGTGTCTGGCTCGTTTCATGTTTTCCCTTGTGGCGCCGAACCTGCATTGGGCCGCGCCTTTTCATCGTGCTTGGATAGCCGCCTACGATACGGAACAGCACCGCCCGCGCGCTATGCGACACAGTGCCGCATAAATGCGTCCGGGCGCATTCATGCGAGCGAGCCGCCGGTACAGACCATCGCCAAGGGAAAAAAGAGATGGCCGGCCGGCTCGTGCGCTAACCGCGCCGGCCGGCCGGCAGCAGGCTCAAGCGACCGCCTGGCTTGCGCAATCGGTGCAGCCTGCCGCGTGGCCCGTCGTCCGCTGCGCGGCGTGGCCGCCCAGCCCGGCGCGGCGCGGTGCGCGCTGCCACCGGGTCGCGCCGGCCTTGCCGATGCGCTCGCGCAGGCCGCGCGCGGCGGCCACCATATTGGCCAGCGCGGCTTCGGTCTCCGGCCAGGCGCGCGTCTTCAACCCGCAATCGGGATTGACCCACAGCCGCTGCGGTGGAATCACCTCGCAGGCCCGCTCGAGCAGGTGCGTGATGGCATCCACGCCCGGTACGCGCGGCGAATGGATGTCGTACACGCCCGGTCCGATCTCGTTGGGATAGTCGAACGCACCGAAGCCTTCGAGCAGTTCCATGGCCGAGCGTGAGGTTTCAATGGTGATCACGTCGGCGTCCAGCGCGGCGATGGCGGGCAGGATGTCATTGAACTCGGCGTAGCACATATGGGTGTGGATCTGCGTTTCATCCGCCACCGAGGCAGCCGAGATCTTGAACGCATGCACGGCCCAGTCCAGGTACGCGGTCCAGTCGCCCTTGCGCAGCGGCAGGCCTTCGCGCAAGGCGGGTTCGTCGATCTGGATGATGCGGATGCCGGCCTGTTCCAGGTCCGAGACTTCGTCGCGGATCGCCAGCGCGAGCTGCAGCGCGGTGGTGGCGCGCGGCTGGTCGTCGCGCACGAAGGACCATTGCAGCATGGTGACCGGCCCGGTCAGCATGCCCTTCATCGGGCGCTCGGTCAGCGACTGCGCATAGCGCGTGGTTTCCACGGTCATGGGCTCGGGGCGGTACACATCGCCATAGATCACGGGCGGCTTGACGCAGCGCGAACCGTAGCTCTGCACCCAGCCGTTGTCGGTGAACGCGTAGCCGCATAGTTGCTCGCCGAAGTACTCGACCATGTCGTTGCGCTCGGCTTCGCCGTGCACCAGCACGTCCAGGCCGAGGGCCTCCTGCTTGCGCACGGCAGTCTCGATCTCGGCGCGGATGCGTTGCAGGTAGTCCAGCGCGCCGATGTCGCCGCGGCGGTAGGCGGCGCGCGTCTGGCGGATCGCCACGGTCTGCGGGAAGGAGCCGATGGTGGTGGTTGGCAGCGGCGGCAGTTGCAGCGCTGCGCGCTGGCGCTCGATGCGGGCCTGGAAGGGGCTCTGGCGCTCGGCCATCGCGGCGGTGACGGCTGCCACGCGTGCCTGCACCTGCCGGTTGACCACGCGGCGCGAGTCGCGGCGTGAAGCCAGCGCGGCATCGGCGGCGGCCAGCTCGGCGGCGACCGCGCTTTCGCCCTCGTTCAACGCACGGGCCAGCACGCTGACTTCCGCCAGCTTCTCGGTGGCGAAGGCCAGCCAGGTCTTGATTTCCGCATCGAGCTTGTGCTCGGCTTCCAGCGAGACCGGCACATGCAGCAGCGAGCACGACGGCGCCACCCACAGGCGCTCGCCCAGCCGGGCATGCAGCGGTGCCAGCAGCGCCAGCGCGCGCCGCAGGTCGGCGCGCCAGATATTGCGCCCGTCGATCACGCCTGCGGATAGCACGGCGCCGGCGGGCAGGACCGCGAGCCAGGCGTCGAGTTGTTGCGGGGCGCGCACCAGGTCGATGTGGAATCCCTGCACCGGCAGCGCGGCGGCGCGCGCGGCATGGTCGGCGGCGCTGTCGAAGTAAGTGGCGAGCAGCAGCTTCACGCCGGACCCGGCCAGCCCGGCAAAGGCGCTGTGGTAGGCGTCGAGCCATGCCGGGGCCAGGTCCAGGCACAGCGCGGGCTCGTCGATCTGCACCCATTCGATGCCGCGCTCGCGCAGGCGGGCCAGGATGCGGCGGTAGGCAGCCACGAGGCCGGGCAGCAGGCTCAGGCGGTCGAAGCCGTCCACATGGGTCTTGGACAACAGCAGGTAAGTGACCGGCCCGATCAGCACGGGCTTGGCGGCCAGGCCCAGCGCCAGGGCTTCGTCGAGCTCGTCGAAGAACCAGTCCACGCCGCCGTCGAAGCGGGTATCCGGGCCGAGTTCGGGGACCAGGTAGTGGTAATTGGTATCGAACCACTTGGTCATTTCCATGGCCGGCTGCGCCTTGTTGCCGCGCGCCAGCTCGAAGTACTGGGCCAGGCTCAGTTGCTTCGGGTCGAAGCCGAAGCGCGCGGGCAGGGCGCCAAGCAGCGCGCTCAGGCCCAGCACCTGATCGTAGTAGGCGAAGTCGCCCGCCGCCACGCTGTCCAGCCCGGCTTGCGCCTGCGACTGCCAGTGCTGCTGGCGCAGGCCGGCGGCAACCTGGCGCAGGTTGGCTTCGTCCGTTTCGCCGCGCCAGAACGCTTCCTGGGCGAACTTCAGTTCGCGCCGGGCGCCGATGCGGGGGAAGCCCGCGATATGGGTGCGTGCCATGCAATGCTCCGAATTTGAGATGTGACGATGGCGCCCAGTGTGGAATCCGGCGTAAAATGAATCAAGCGATAAGATTTAAACACTATATGAATCATTTTCATACGAAGCCGTTCCGGCGCGAGTCCGAAGGCGCGGCGCGCCGGGCCGGCCAGTTACCTCAATGTGGGAGTCCCTTGTGATCGAAGTCAGGCACCTGCGCTCGCTGGTGGCGATCGCCGAGTCCGGCAAGCTGGCCATGGCCGCCGAGCGCGTGCATCTGAGCCAGTCGGCGCTGTCGCACCAGATCAAGGGCATCGAGGCGCATTACGGCCTGCCGCTGTTCGACCGTACCCGGCAGGGCCTGCGCTTCACCCCTGCCGGCGAGCGCCTGCTGGTGCTGGCGCGCGAGACGCTCGCGGCGATCAGCACCGCCGAGCGCGACCTGACCCGCCTCAAGGGCGATACGCGCGGGGAGCTGCGCATCGTGCTGGAGTGCCACACCTGCTTCGACTGGCTGATGCCGGTCATGGACGAGTTCCGCCGGCGCTGGCCGGAGGTGGAGGTGGATCTGGTCGCGGGCTTTCATGCCGATCCGCTGGCGTTGCTGGCCGAAGGCCGCACGGATATGGTGATCGGCTCGTTGCCGCAGGCCAGGCGCGGCCTGGCGGTGGCGCCGCTGTTTCGTTTCGAGATCCTGGCGGTGATCGCCAACGAGCATCGCCTGCGCAACAAGCGCCGCATCGAGGCGGCCGACCTGGCCGGCGAAACCCTGATCACCTACCCGGTGCCGGAGCAGCGCATCGACCTGATCCGCGAGGTGCTGGAGCCAGCCGGCATCAAGCTGCAGCGGCGCACGGCGGAGCTGACCGTGGCGGTGCTGCAGCTGGTGGCCAGCCGCCGCGGCGTGGCCGCGCTGCCGAACTGGGGCGTGAAGAACTATGTCGACCACGACTATGTGCTGGCCAAGCGCATTGGCGCCAAGGGCCTGTGGAGCGAGCTTTACGCCACCACCCCGGCCGCGCTGGCGGTGCGGCCATACGTGCGCGATTTCGTTGCCATCGTGCGCGATACCTGCGCCGCCGAACTGGACGGGATCGAGCTGCTGCCCGAAGCCGCCTAGCGGGCGGCGGCGCGCTACTGCACCAGCTGCCCGCAGCGTTCAGCCACGCCGATGCGGGCTTCGGTGCCGGCGTTGAACTGCAGGAAATCCGCTTCGATGCCATCGCTGAAGATCACGCCGCTCTCGGGCATCAGCGAGCGCAGCACGATCTGCTGCCCGCGCGGGATGTCGCCATACACCAGGGTGGTATTGCTGGCGCGGCTGGGAAAGGGCTCGCGCACGGCGAACACCAGCCGGTCCGCGTCCCATGGCAAGGGCTGATAGGGTGTACCGGCGCCGTCGCCCGCCTGCGCGATGGCGCGCGCGCCGGTGACGATGCTCTTGAGCCAGGCCGTGGAGCCAAGCCCCGTGGAGACAATGACGCCGCTCGACGATTGCACCTCGTTGCGCGCGCCGAGCTGGATTTCGTAGCGCGCCGAGGTGTGGCTGCGCGGCCCGATGAAGAAGTCGTTGACCGCGTACAGCACCTGCTGGTCCGACAGTTCGGCGCGCGCCATGGTGACCGGACGGGCAGGGCGCCGGTCCTGCATGGCTTCGGCCAGCACGGGCGCCAGTTCGCCCGCCTGGAACGGCAGCAGCACGCCGTCGTAGCGGCCCGGATCCGGGTTCACGCCGAGCAGCGGCTGGCCGTTCAGGTATTTCATGGTGTTGGCGACGAGGCCGTCCTGGCCCAGCGCCACCACGATATCGTCCGGCCCGAACAGGAAGTTGGGCAGGAACTGCCGGTCCACCACCTGCCTGCGCAGGTAGCGCGACAGCACGGCGCTGACTTGCTCGCGCGCGGCAAGGTAGGCATCGTGCTCGCGCTGGTAATCGGTGATGTCCGCGCCGAGGTGCTCCAGGTAGAAGCGTGCCTGCGCCAGCGAGTGGTAGCGCGCCAGCAGTTCCTCCAGCCGTGTCTTGCGTGTCACCAGTACTACCTTGCGATCGGCGGCCGTGCCCATGCGTGTTGCTCCTGTTCCTGTTTCTGTTCCTGAATGCGGATGACCTGTTCGCGTGCCGGGGATCAGCCGCGGCCCTTGCCCTGCGGGGCCAGCAGCGATTGCAGCAGCTCCGGCGACATATTCAGCTGCCCGATGCGCTCGGCCTTGTCGGCAATGCCGCCAAAGGCCTGTGCGATCAGCTGGCCGGGGGCCATGCCCGATGCGGCCAGCGCCTGCACGATGCGCGCGTCGGCCCCCTGCAGTGCCTGCATGACCGCGCCCAGGCGGTGGGCTTCGGCCTCGGCGGTGGTGCGGGTGTTGTCCGCTTCCAGGCCGACGAACTCCTTGCGGCGCGCCTCCAGCGCGATCTGCGCCTCCATGGCGCTGGCCTCCAGTTCCGCCTGCTTCTTCTGCACCGCGGCTTCGGCTTCCATCTGGGTCTCGCGGATGGTGCGCTGCTTGAGTTCCACCGCCACCTCGGTGTCGAGTTCGCTTTCCTTGATGGCGCGTTCGTTCTCGACGGCAGCGTTGCGGCGGGCGTAGATGGCGTCGTCGGCCGCCTTCAGGATTTGCTCGCGGATTTCGGCTTCCAGCGCACGCGCGGTCTCGGCGCGCGGCTTGACCGCCACCATCGAGAAGGACAGGATCTCCAGCCCGAGCGCCAGCACGTCGGGCTGGGTCTTCAGCGCGCCTTCGACCTGGCGCGCCATGCGGTCCGAGGCCTGCAGGGACGAGCGCAGGGTTTCGGCGCTGACCGCCTGCTGCACCAGCACTTCCACCACGCCTTCGACGCGGGTGCGCAGGTTCTGGGGATCTTCCGAGACGTAGTTGCGGCCATCCGGCTTGAGCGCGAAGTTGAGCATGGCGGCCGTCTTGCGCGGTTCGGCGACGCGGTAGGAGAGATTGCCCTGCACTGTCACCGACTGGAAGTCGGCCGTGATCAGCTCGAAGATGTACGGCAGGACCTGGCTGCCCACGGGCACGGCCACCAGCGACGTGGTGGGCGAGTAATAGTAGAAGGACTGGCCGCTGCCTTCGCGCAGGATCTTGCCGCCCTTCATCTGCATCAGATAGGTGGTGGGGTCTGCCTTGATGAAGCGGATGCCGAACATGGTGGTTCCTTTCCCGTGGTGTCTGGTGGTCTGCCCGCTTTCGCCGGCAAGCGAAAATCGGCGATAAGTGTGTCAGTACCACTAATATAAGTGTCACTGTGCCACTTGTCAACCTATAATCCGCCATGAACAGCCGCGACAAGGAGCCCTCCCGCAAGATGACCAAGCCTTCCGAGCCCATTCCTGATCCGGTCGAAGCCGCCGGCGACGCGGTCTTCCGCCGCCCGCTGACCACCGTGGATGTGGTCATCCTGACCATCCGCGCCGGTTCCCTCCAGGTGCTGCTGGTGCAGCGCCCGCAACAGGCGGGCGAGCCCTTCCCGGGCCGCTGGGCGCTGCCGGGCGGCTTTGTCGATGTCGCGCGGGATCAGGATCTGCAGGCCTGCGCCCTGCGCAAGCTGGCGGAAAAAACCGGGGTGGACAGTCCTTACCTGGAGCAGGTGGGCAGCTGGGGCAGCGCCACGCGCGATCCGCGCGGCTGGTCCACCACGCACGTGTACGTGGCCTTGTTGCCGGACGAGACGCTGGCGCTGCAAAAGGGAGGCAACGCGGCCGACTTGCGCTGGGCGCCGGTGGAGGGCGAGGGCGTTGCCATGCCGCTGGCGTTCGATCACGCTGTCCTGCTGGGCGCAGCGCTGCATCGCGTGCGCGGCAAGACCGAGTACACCTCGCTGCCCGCGCACCTGCTGCCGTCCGCCTTCACGCTTGGCGAATTGCAGCACGTGTACGAACTCGTGCTCGGCCGTTCGCTGGAGAAAAAAGCGTTCCGCACCAGGATGCTGGCGGGCGGGATGCTGGAAGACCTTGGCGCGCAGAAGGAAACCGGGCGCCGCCCGGCTTTGCTCTACCGGTTGCGCGAGCAGGCCGGGCTGGTTTATTTCACGCGCAGTTTCGAGCAGCGCTGAGGCGCCGGCGGCAGGGGCCGGGCCGCGTGGCTACTGGACTTGTGCCGGGGCCGCATGGGCATGGCCGACGGGGACGGTCCGCGGCGCATCGAGGGGGCTGGGACCGGCTGCCACGGCGGGAACGGCCTGCGCATCGGCGGGGGCCGCGATCTCGAAGATTTCAAGCACATCCGCGCCGTTCTCCATGCGCCGGAGAAACAAGGGCAGCAAGTCCGCATTGTCGGCGCCGACCGACAGCGTGAGCTGGTGGGGCGCGGCCGCCTGCCCGAAGCACAGATCGATCAGGGTGAGCCCGGTGCGGCGGGCGTTGGCGAGCGTCCATTCGATGGCGCCGAAGAGGTCGTTGCGTTCAAGCCGCAGTGCAAGGTTCAGGGTAGGCATGGTGTCGGAGGCGGCGGGGGTATGTGGCTCGGAGTTCATGCGATAAATCTACCAGCGCTGCCTCAGAATGGGCTTCTTTATTGCCTCCAGATTTGCCTTGATTGAGGACGAATCATCTTCTGGTGTTAAAGTTGATGGTGAATTGTTCCTGTAAGGTGGTAAAAACCATGGCAAGCTCCCCAAAGCTGGATGAAACCGACCGGCGTATCCTGCGCGCGCTGCGGCGTGACGGCAGGCTTTCCAACCTCAAGCTGGCCGAGCAGGTCGGGCTGTCGCCCACGCCCTGCTGGAACCGGGTGCGCGCGCTGGAGGAAAGCGGCGTGATCGAGGGCTACGCCGCGCTGCTGAACCAGAAGGCGCTGGGCCTGCCGGACACGGTGCTGATCGAAGTGACGCTGGACCGGCACGATGACGACATGCTGGACCGCTTCGGCGAAGCCCTGGCGGAGTTGCCGGAAGTGATGGAAGCCTACCTGCTGACCGGCGAATACGACTACCTGATCAAGGTGGCGGTGGCCGGCACGGAAGGCTACGAGGAATTCTTGCGGCACAAGCTCTACAAGCTGCCGGGCCTGCGGCACAGCCATTCCACCTTCGTGCTGCGCTGCATGAAGCGGGAGCCGTCGGTCGAGCCTTGACCTTGAGGCTTCAGGCTTTGAGGTTTGACGATTGAGGCCCGGCAAGGTGGCGCGCCTCCAGGCCGCCTGCCGTTCAGGCCGCCGACTGGCTCCAGCGGTCGGTGCACAGCAGCTCCGCCAGCGGGCGTCCCTGGCGCCAGCCTTCCAGTTCCAGCATGGGCGCGGGATAGAAGGCGTCGACCGGACCCAGGCAGAGAATCGCGATCGGCAGGCCGCCCGGCGGCAGCCGCAACAGGGTTGCCAGCGCGCCGGGCTCGAACATGGACACCCAGCCCAGTCCCAGGTTTTCCACGCGCGCCGCCAGCCAGAGGTTTTCAATGGCGCAGGCCGCCGAGCACAGCGCCATCTCGCGCGGCATGGTGCGGCGGCCGAACACGGTGCCATCGTCCGGCGCCAGCGCCACCACCAACAGCTCGGCGCACTCGCGCACGCCTTCCACCTTCAGGCGCAGGAATTCGCTATCGCGTTCGCCCAGCGCCGCCGCTGTCCGGTGGCGCTCGGTCTCGACCAGGGCCGCGATGTCCTGCCTCAGTGCGGGGTCGGCAATGCGGATGAAACGCCACGGCTGCATCAGGCCCACGGACGGGGCGCTGTGCGCGGCCTGCAGGACGCGCATCAACACCGCCTCGTCGACCGCGGCGCCCGCCATGAAGTGCCGCATGTCGCGGCGCGACGCGACTAGGCGGTAGAAGCTCTGCCGCTCCTCTGGCGAGAACGTGGTGCAGGCTGTTTCGGTCATGGTCGCGGGCATGGCGTGGCGGGGGCGCGAAAGCCGGCATTGTAAGCCTGTGGGGAGGGCGGCGGGCGGCATGCGCAGATCCGCCGCGCGGGCCCGGGATGTGGCGGCGCCCAAGCGAGGCTGCCCGCTGGCCGGCGATGGCTGATCCAGCGGGAACTAGCGCGCCGAATCCGGCGGCAGCGTACTCACATGGCAGGAAATCTTTCCGCCAATCGCTTCGAACCCCTGCGCCAGATCCGCCAGCAGGTCATCGACATCCTCCAGCCCGATATGCAGGCGAATGACCTGGCCGCGCGCTGACCAGTCGGTCACGCTGCGCGCGCCGCGCAGGTCGGCGATCACGGCAAGGCTCTCGAAGCCGCCCCAGGAGGCGCCGATGCCGAACAGCGCAAGGCCGTCGACGAAGCGCTCGGCCGCATCCGGCGCAGCATCGCCCAGAGAGAACGACAGCAGCCCGTTGGTGCCGCGGCAATCCCGGCGCCACAGTGCATGGCCGGGGTCGCCGGGCAGGGCGGGGCAGAACACCTCGGCCACTTCCGGGCGTGCGCGCAGCCAGTGCGCTACCGCCAGCGCGCCGCGCTCGTGCTGGGCCAGGCGCGCGCCCAGCGAGCGCATGCCTCGCTGTACCAGGTAGGCATCGTCGGGGCTGACGGCCATGCCGAAGGCGTCGGCGGCGGCGGCAAGCGCCGGCCAGGCGGCCTCGGTGGTGCAGGCCGTGCCCATCATCACGTCGGAATGGCCGGACAGGTATTTGGTGGCTGCCATCAGCGAGATATCCGCGCCGAGCGAGAGCGGGTGGTATAGCAGGCCGGAGCCCCAGGTGTTGTCGGCCGCCACCAGCGCGCCGTGCCGATGGGCGATGCCGGCAATGGCGGGCAGGTCGCACATCTCGTAAGCCAGCGAGCCGGGCGCCTCGACGTAGACGAGACGGGTTTCCGGCCGCAGCCTGGCTTGCAGGTCGTGGCCGTCGCTGGCATAGAAGCTGGCGGCAATGCCGTGCTGCGCCAGAAAACCCTCGGCGAGCTTGCGTACCGGCTCATAGACGCAATCCGGCAGCAGCACATGCTGGCCGGGGCGCAGGCAGGCCAGCAGCGTCATTGCCGCGGCGGCGAGTCCGCTGGGGAACAGGCGGGTGCGGTAGCCGCCCTCCAGCTCAGTGACCATGTCCTCCAGCGCGAAGGCGGTGGGATTGCCGCGCGCGCCATAGGTGAAGAGCCGCTCGTTGCCGCGCCGCGAGCGCATCTCGCGCATCTGCGCGACGGAATCGAAGAGCACCGTGCTGGCGCGTACCACGGGCGGGTTGACGGGCTGGCCGCCGTCCACGGTGCCGGTACGGCCGGCATGCGCGAGGCGGGTAAGCGTGCTGTGTTTCATGGTTTGGCCCGATCAGGGTGAGGCACCGTACCGCGCCGGCGCGGCCGGCGTGGCTGTGCGTGGCTGCGCGTGCGTATATCGTGTTGCTGGCGCAGGCGGTTGCAAATCCCATGCCCATGCCGTTTGCGCGCCGGACAGCGATCCATCAGTCCATGCGCGCGCCGGACAGCTTGACGATATGCGACCAGCGCGCGATGTCTGCCTTGAGCTGCGCGGCGAACGCATCCGGTTTGCTGGCCACCACATCGCTGCCGCCGTCATTGATCAGTTTCACCACTTCCGGCATCTGCAGCACCTGCACGATGGCGCGGTTCAGGTAGGCGACGCGCTCGGGCGGGGTGCCGGCCGGCGCGAACACGCCATACCAGTCTTCGAAGCGGGCATTGCGATAGCCCAGTTCTTCCAGCGTCGGCACCTTGGCGAACACGCCGAGGCGGCGCGGGCTGGTCACCGCCAGCGCGCGCATCCGGCCGCCCTGGATAAAGCCGGCCACCGAGGCGGTGGAGGTGATCAGCACGTTCACCTGGCCGCCCAGCAGGTCGTTGATGGCGGGGCCGGCGCCCTTGTAGGGCACATGCTGCAGCGTCACGCCGCTGTCCTTGTCCAGCACCACGCCGACCAGGTGCGACAGCGTGCCATTGCCGGGCGTGGCAAAGGTGATCTTCTGCGGCTGGGCCTTGGCCTGCGCAGCCAGTTCGGCAAAGGTCTGCCATGGTGCATTGGCGGCCACCACGATGGCCAGCGGCGCCGCGTTGATCTGCGTGACCGGCGTGAAGTTCTTCACCGGGTCGAAGCCCGGGGCGCCGTACAGGGTCGGGTTGACGGCCATCACCGATACCTGCGAAGTGAGCAGGGTGTAGCCATCGGGCTTGGCCTCGGCAACCAGGCGCGTACCGATATTGCCGCCGGCGCCGCCGCGATTGTCGGTGACGGCGGTCTGGCCGAGCACCTCGCCCAGCCGGGTGGTGACGATGCGGGTGATGGCGTCGTTGCCGCCGCCAGCGGGGAAGGGCGAGACGAAGCGCAGCGGCTGCGACGGGTAGCCGCCGACCGGCGCCAGCGGCTGGGCCGTGGCGGGGGTGGTGGCGAGGGCGAATGCGGCGACGGTGGCGGTAGCGAAGGTGCTGGCCAGGACATGCTTGATGCGTGACATGAAGAACCCCTGTATCTGTAGAGAGATGTCAGTGCAAAGGGAGGCTGGGCGGGCTTCTGCGGCCCCGCGCGATGCATCGCGCGCCGCTCCGGCCCCTGTGTTCCCGGAATGCCGGGGCGTCCCCTTGGCGCTGCACCGTCGAGCCGGTTGGGAATCGTTGCCTTGCGACTCGCCTTGCCGGCTGCGCGCGTCCGTCGCCGTGCCGGTGGGCGGGCGGTGGATGCGCGAGCGGGCTCGGTCGCTGGTGGCGGTTCATGGTGCGAAATGGCTTGGATCAGGCAGGAACGGATCGCATGGCGCTGGCTCAGGCGAAGCGGAAGGTGGCCAGTTCCTGCGCGTCGAGCTGGCCGATCAGGTTGGTTTCCCAGGCCAGGTAGCGGCGCGCGGCTTCCTTGTTGCCGTCGTGGCGGTCGTGCACGAAGAACAGGAAATCGATGCAGCGCGCATCCGGCAGGCAGTCCGCGCTGCCGGTGACCAGCGCGAGGCCCGCGGCCTGCCACGCGCCGACGCCGCCGTCGAGCACGCTTACGTCGCGGTAGCCGAGCGCCACCAGTTCCGCCAAGGCCAGCGCCGCTACGCCAGGCTGCCCGGCGTCCCCGATCAGTACCAGCGCCGTGTCGTGCGGCACATCCGCCAGGTCGCGCGCAACTACGGGGCGGATCGACCAGCGGCTGCCCTGGATGTGTCCCGCGCGATACGCCGCGCTGGGGCGCACATCGAGCGCAAGTGCGCGTTGCCCGGCCAGTTGCGCGGCCAGCGTGGGCGTATCGATGCGGCGGAGCACGGTGGTGGGCGCCGCGGGGCCACCCCGGGCGGCCAGGCCGCCGGCCAATGCCGCGGCAATGCCGCCTTCGAGCACCACCGCGTCGTGCCCCATCTGGCGCAGCCAGCTGGCCACCACGGGGGCACGCACGCCGTCGGCGTCCATCAGCACAAGGCGGGCACGCCGCACGCCCACGTACTGGTCGGTGGCCTGGATGAGCTGGCCGCCGGGCGTGTGCTGGGCCCCGGGCACCGAACCGGCTGCGTATTCCTCCGGCGTGCGAACGTCGCACAGGTAGGTGGTGCGCAAGCGGTCGTCCAGCCACATGCGGGCTTGCGCGGCACCGATGCACGGCACGGCGAAGCGCCTGGCCATGGCCTGCGCGGCATTCCGGGCGGCGTCGAGACCGCGCGGCGCGTCGTTGTCCGGATAGCGGCGCGTGCCGCCATGCTCCAGCTTGAAATCGTTCAGGTACCAGCCCTGGGTGCCGTTCTCCAGGGCGAACACGGGATTGGGCACGCCGAAATGGATCAGCGTCTGGGCGCCGATGATGCTGCGGGTGCGGCCGGCGCAGTTGATCACGATGGGCGTGGTGGCGTCCGGCACGAGGTCACGCAGGCGGTAAGCCAGTTCGCCGTTGGGGCAGCAGATGGCGCCGGGGATATTCATCTTGCGGAACTCGGCGGCCGGGCGGCCGTCGAGCACCACCGGCGGCTGCCCGCTGGCCTGCATGGCGGCCAGCCCGGCGGCCGAGACGCGCGGCGTGCCGTAGTGATGCTCGGCCAGTTCGCCAAAGGCCTTGGAGGGCACGTTGACGCCGGCGAACAGGACGTAGCCCGCGGCCTGCCAGCCGGGCACGCCGCCATCGAGCACAAACAGCCTTGTGTAGCCGAGTGCCGCCAGGGCGTGGGCGGCGCGCGGCGCCACGCCGTCGCCATCGTCGGCCAGCACGATGCGGGCCGAGGCGTTGGGCGCCAGGCGGCCGATGTCGAGCTCGAGCCGGCTATAGGGCAGCGGCACGGCGTAGAACGGGTGGCCTTCGCCGTACTGGCCATGCTCGCGGATATCGAACAGGGCGATTTCATCCTGGTCGTGCAGCCATCCCTTGAGGACGACGGGATCGACCAGGGCGTAATGCGTAGCGGCGGTATCGACCGTATCGGCGGTAGCGGGCGCAGCGAGGAGAGCGGGCATGTGTTTGTTCAGGCAAAAAGGGGGCCTGGCCTCCTGGCCGCGCACGGGCGGGAGGCAAGCGGCAATGCATTGGGTGAGGGTTGGGCCGGGCGTGCCGGCGCGGCAGCCCGGTGTTTGCTAGCGGCGCGTCTTGACGCCCACGCCCATGACCTGGCTGCGGCCGGTCTCGAGGTCGAAGGAGAGGCGGTCGGTCAGGGTTTCGAGCGCGCGGCCGTACATATGCAGATGGCGGATCACGGCTTCGCCGCGGATTTCCACCGAATGGATGTCATCGGGCAGCAGCGCGATGCCCGTGCCCGGGCCGACTTCCACGGTGTGCGAATGCGCGAGCGTGCCCACGCCGGGCTGGCTGCCGTCGTCGGTGCGCAGGTAGACGTCGTTGTATTCCGTGCCGACCACGCCCGCCACGCAGGCCCACGTGGTGTGGTTGTGCGGCGGGATGCGCTTGCCGGGCCGCATCACGTTCAGGTATAGCGCGAAGGTCTGATCGGTGTCTTCGGCAATCAGGTAGCGGGCCTGGCGCTCACCCTCCTCGGGCGGGGCGAATTCGCTCTCCTCCCACAGTTGCGGGCTGGCCGCGAGTTGCTCCACCTGCGCCAGCACGCCGGCCAGCGAGTCACGGGTGACGCCTGCGCTGGCAACGATTTCCTTGATGGATCGAATGGCGTCCCCGACGGCGGCCTGGCGTTGTTGTGCGATCGACATGTCTCTAGAATCCTTGCTGGGTCTCTGGTAAGTCTTGTGGGATATTGGCTTGCGGGGCGTTGCGTAGCGCCGTCAGGTTTCACTGTAATGAAAGCCACCGCCCGAAACCACTTAATCACCCATGAAAACACTTAAGCAAGTCTAATGAATGCGTAATCTCGATCTGGATCTGCTGCGCACCCTGGTCGCCATTGCCGATCACGGCACCTTCGGCGCCGCTGCCGAGCGGCTGCATCGCACGCAATCCGCCGTCACCCAGCAGATGCAGCGGCTGGAGGAGCAGGTGGCGCTGGCGCTGTTCGAGCGGCAGGGGCGGGGCAAGCAGCTCACCCGGCATGGCAACAAGCTGGTGGAGTACGCGCGGCAATTGCTGAGCCTGAACGACGAGGCGCTGCGCGTGCTGCGCGAGGGCGACCTGACCGGATCGCTGCGGATCGGCGCGCCGCACGATGTGGCCGACACCATCCTGCCGCCGCTGCTGTCCCATATCGCGCGGGCTTCGCCTGCCTTGCGGCTGGAGATCCACGTGGGGCGCAGTCCCTTCCTGATGGAGTCGCTGCGGCGCGGGGAGATCGACCTGACCGTGTCGACGCGCGAAGACACCAGCCTGGACGGCCTGGTGTTGCGCACCTCGCCCACCATCTGGGTTTGCGCGGCGGATTTTGCCTATGAGCACGGCAGCACGGTGCCGCTGATCCTGGCCGATGAGCCCAGCCTGTTCCGCAAGCTGGCCCTGGAGGCGCTCAAGGAGGCTGGCGTGCCGTGGCGCGCCGCCTACCTGGCGCCAAGCCTGATCGGCATCAAGGCGGCCATTCGCGCCGGGCTGGGGATTACCGCGCGCAGCATCGACCTGCTGGGGGCCGACATGCGCGTGCTGGGGGACAAGGATGGGCTGCCGCGCCTGCCGGATGTGACGTACTACCTCTGGGCACGTCCGAATGCCGCCAACCCGGTGGCCCGGCAGGTGTTCTCCATGCTCAAGACCACCTTGCAGCGCGGCCTGTCGGCGCCGTGAGCGGGCCCGGCGGCGAGCGCTGCGCCCGCTCAGGCCACCGGGGCCAGCCGGAAGGCGCCCACCGCTTCGGCAAGCTGGTGCGCCTGCGCTTCGAGCGAGCCGGCGGCGGCGGCGGCCTGCTCCACCAGCGCGGCGTTTTGCTGGGTGACCTGTTCCATCTGCGTCACCGCCTGGCTGACCTGGACGATGCCGGCGCTTTGCTCCAGCGATGCCGAGGAGATGTCCTCCATGATCCGCGCCACGCGGCGTACGGCCTCCACGGTCTCGCTCATGGTCTGGCCGGCCTGCGCCACCAGGGCGTTGCCGGCGCTGACCTTGCTGGCCGAGTCGTCGATCAGGGATTTGATCTCGCGCGCAGCGTTGGCGCTGCGTTGCGCCAGCGCCCGCACCTCGCCCGCCACCACCGCGAAGCCGCGGCCGGCTTCGCCAGCCCGCGCCGCTTCCACGGCCGCGTTCAGGGCCAGGATATTGGTCTGGAAGGCAATGCCGTCGATCACGCCGATGATGTCGGCGATGCGCTGCGAGCTGCCGCTGATGTCGCCCATGGTCTGCACCACCCCGCGCACGTCGTCGCCACCGCGCATGGCCAGGCGGGCGGCCTCGGCGGCCAGTGTGCTGGCCTGGCGCGCGCTCTCCGTGTTGTTGCTCACGGTGGAGGTCAGCTGCTCCATGCTGGCGGCGGTCTGTTCGAGCGAGGCGGACTGCTGTTCCGTGCGGGAGGAGAGATCCGTATTGCCGGCGGCAATCTCGCGCGCGCCGATATTGACCGAATCCGAACTGGCCCGCACTTGCGTGACGGTGCGGATCAGCGCCTCCTGCATGCGTGCCACCGCGGTGAGCACGCGTCCCACCTCGTTGCCGCCCGCGGCTGCCGCGCGCTGGCTCAGGTCGCCCTCGGCCACGCGGCCAAGGTGCTCGGCGGCGGCGGCCAGGGGCCTGACGATGAATGCGCGCAGCCCAAGGTGTACCGCGACGATCAGCCCAAGCGCGGCCGTGATGCCCACGACCACCAGCTTGACCACCAGGCCGTAGCGTGCGCCGCTGGCCTCGGCCTCCTGCTGCGCGAGCTGGCTTGCCTGCTGCTGGAAGGCTGCGGCACCTTTCGAATAGGCGGCGCCGGAGGGTGTCACCTCCTTGTCGTTGACGGCTGCATAGCCGGCGGGGTCCCCGGCGCGCAGCGCTGCCATGGCGCGCTCGACCGTGGCGGCGTGCGCCCGCGCGGCCCCAACGACCTGGCGGCGCAGGGCCTCGTCTTGCCCTTCCAGCGCGGCGGCGGCGCCAAAACGCTGCAGTTGCTCGCCCGAGCGCTTGAGCGATGCCTGCGCCGCGTCGAGTGCGTTGGCATCGACCCCGGCGCTGCCTTCGCGTGCCGAGGAATAGGCGCGCGCCAGCGCCGAGCGGGCGCGGGTCATGTCCTTGTAGGCATCGTCCAGCAGCAGGGTGCGGGCGGCGATCTGCTGGACGCGCTCGGTGGTCTGGTTGGCGGCGCGCAGCGCGAGCACGCCGACGCCGGCGCCAAACACGATCATCAATGCAAAGGTCACCAGGATCGCCAGCAGCCCAGTGCGCACGCTAAGGTTTTTCATCGTCGGGATCGAAACGAGGGTTTGAGGTCAGTCCGCTAACGGCCGGCGGCGTCCAGACTTGACCGGGCGATGGCGTATTGTTTGAGCTAGATCAAGTGCGACAGTCCGTCCGCGGGATGCAGGGCGCCTGTTCTGGCACACTGCGCGGCGCCAGTTCAAGTTTTGTTGCGTTGCACCGATAGAGAGGGCGTCCCCCTCCAGCGAACCGCCCCCTTCGCATCATGATCGCAAGCCTCACCATCCGCGCCCGTCTCATTGCCACGGTTTCCCTGTTGTTCCTGCTTGCGCTCGGCATAGGCGCGGCCGCCTTGCTGGGCTTGCGCGCCGCCAACCAGGCACATGAGGCCACCTATTCGAACCAGCTCGCCTCGGCCCTGGCGCTGGGCGAGGCGGATCTGAGCCTGACCCGGGCCCGCACCGCGCTGGATCGCGCCATGCTTTATCCCGACAGTCCCGAGGCATCCGGTCTGCTGGAGCGCACTGAAGAGCTGGTGGCGCGCTCGGATACCGCGTGGAAGCGGTTCATGGCCTTGCCCCGCGACAGCGAGGAGGACCGCCTGGCCAGCGAGGTCGCCGGCAAGCGGGAGGCCGCCAACCGAGATGGCATTGCGGCCATCATCGCAGCGCTGCGTGCCCGTGACCGTGCCCTGGCCGACCAGATCATGGATGGCAGGCTTTCCAGGCTGTTCCGCGATGCCAATGACAGCAGCCTCAGGCTGAGCCAGTTGCAGCTCAGGATGGCGGCGGGCAATTTCGATGCATCGCAGGTGGCGTACCGTCAATTCCGCAACGGCGTGATTGCCGCCATCGTGCTGTCGCTGCTGGTGGCGGCCGCCTGCGCGGTGTTTCTGCTGCGTGCCATCGTTGGCCCGCTGGAACTGGCGCTGCGGCAGTTCGACCGCATCGCGCAGGGCGATCTCAGCCACCCGGTGCGGGTGACGCGCCGCGACGAGATGGGCCGCCTGCTGGAAGGGCTGGGCCGCATGCAGGGCAGCTTGGCCACTACCGTGGGCCGCGTGCGCGACGGCTCGGAGGCCATCACCGCGGCCACGCGGCAGATCGCCGCCGGCAATGCCGACCTCTCCGGCCGTACCGAGGCGCAGGCGGCATCCTTGCAGGAAACGGCGTCCAGCATGGAGCAGATGACCTCCACCGTCCGCCAGAACGCCGACAACGCGCGCCAGGCCAGCCAGCTCGCAGTCAGCGCGGTCGAGGTGGCGCACCAGGGCGGTGCGGTGGTGGGCGAAGTCATGGCCACGATGGGCGATATCAGCGCGGCGGCCAAGACCGTGGCGGAGATCATCGGCGTGGTCGACGGCATTGCCTTCCAGACCAATATCCTTGCGCTCAATGCCGCCGTGGAGGCCGCGCGGGCCGGCGAACAAGGGCGCGGCTTCGCCGTGGTCGCCGGCGAGGTGCGCAGTCTGGCGCAGCGCAGCGCGGGGGCTGCCCGCGAGATCAAGTCCATGATCGAGACCTCGCTGGCGCATGTAGCGACCGGCAGCGGCCTGGCCGGGCGGGCCGCAAGTACCATGGAGGACGTGGTGGCGGCGATTCGCCGCGTGACCGACATCATGGGCGAGATCGCAGCCGCGTCGCTGGAGCAGAGCAGCGGCATCGAGCAGGTCAACCGGGCGGTGACCTCGATGGACGAAGCCACCCAGCAGAATGCCGCGCTGGTGGAGCAGGCCACTGCCGCTGCGGCGTCGCTGCAGGACCAGGCGCGCCAGCTCGACCAGGCCATTGCCGCGTTCCGCATATAGGCTGACGGGGCGGGCGGGGCGGCGCGCCATGACGCCGCACGCGCACTTTGTACGTTAGGCCCCATTGAGCTAGGGTATACGCGGTGACGAACGCAGCGTAACAGTGCCATCGTTGCCAGCAGGCGGCCGGCACAGGCCGAAGCGCCGGGCTGCCCCCGGTTTCCTCGCAAACGGACCTGAATCGTGCGACGTCGTCTCTGGCCCAGGCTCCTGATACTGGCCCTGCTTGCGGGGGGCGCGTACGTGCTTGGCGCCGTGGTCGCCGAGGAACTTGCCACGTCGCGGCTGCAGGCGCGCTACTTTGCGGCGCGGGCGAAAGGGGTCGCCTTTGCGGTACAGCCCGGCCCGAGCGATCGCATCCGCTTTCCAGAAGACGGTCCCTATGACGTGCGCTTCGGCTATAGCCGGCTGCCGCAGTTCACCGAGTTGCTGGAGGCGCGCGGATTTCGGCGCGAACACCAGGCGCGCTGGTCGGACAGGATGCTCGAGCTGACCGATTCCGGCCTGTTCGCGCCATACCGCGAAAAAACCCATGCCGGCCTGGACCTGCTCGACTGCAATGACGAGCCGTTCGGCCCCCCCCGGCTGCCGCGGCGGGACTATGCCAGCTTCGGCGCGGTTCCGCCGTTGCTGGTGAGCGCCTTGCTCTTCGTCGAGAACCGCGACCTGCTCGACCCCGAGTTTCCCATGCGCAATCCGGCGCTGGATGTGCGCCGTTTTGCGCGCGCCGCCATGGACCAGGGCATGCACTTCTTCAATGAGAAGCACGATGCGGCCGGCGGCAGCACGCTGGCTACCCAGATCGAGAAATACCGCCATTCGCGCGCGGGCCGCACCGCTTCGCCCAGGGAAAAGATCAGGCAGATGGCCAGTGCGTCGATACGGGCGTACCTGGACGGGCCGGATACGGTCGCGGCCCGCCAACGCATCCTGGTCGATTACCTGAACACGGTACCGCTGTCTGCCCGGGCCGGCATCGGCGAGATCAACGGGCTGGGCAACGGGATGTGGGCCTGGTACGGGCGGGATTTCGACGAGGCCAACCGGCTGCTGGCGAGTGCCGTGGGGCCGGGGCCCGGCGCGGGCCAGGCCGAGGGCGAGCAGGGCCAGCTGCAGGCACGGGTGTTCAAGGAGGCCCTCTCGCTGATCATCGCGCAACGCGGGCCATCGCACTTCCTGCGGCGCAATACCGAGGCGCTGGCAGCGCTGACGGATAGCCACCTGCGCCTGCTCGCCGCCGCCGGCGCCATCCCGCCATGGCTGCGCGACGCCGCGCTGGCCCAGCCCTTGAAGCTGTCGCCCGCCGCGCTGGACCGCCCGGAAATCTCGTTCGTGGCGCGCAAGGCCATCAGCGGTGTCCGTTCCGACCTGTTGCGCTATCTCGGGCTGGGCAGCAGCTATGAACTCGACCGCCTCGACCTGACGGCGCACAGCACGATCAACACGGCGCTGCAGCGTGTCGTCACCGACGCACTGCTGGCGGCGGGCACGCGCGACGGCGCCCACGCCGCCGGGCTGTATGGCCACAACCTGCTGCGGGAGGGCGACGATCCCGGCAAGCTGGCCATGAGCTTCACGCTCTATGAACGGGTCGCCGGCGCGAACCTGCTGCGCGTGCAGGCCGACAACCTCGATCTGCCTTTCGACCTGAACCGCGGCGCCCGGCTGAACCTGGGCTCGACTGCGAAGCTGCGCACGCTGGTGACTTACCTGGAGATCATCTCGGAGCTGCATGAGCAGTATGCCGGCATGTCTGCCGCCCAGTTGCGCGAAGTCAGGCCGGCCCCGCTCGATGCGCTGCGCCTGTGGGTGGTGAACTACCTGCTCACCGCCTCCGACAAGAGCCGGCGCGCCATCCTGGAAGCCGCCATGCAGCGCCGCTACTCCGGCAGCACGGGCGAGGCGTTCTTTACCGGCGGCGGCCTGCAGACGTTTACCAATTTCGAGCGCTGGGAAAGCCTGAAGATCATGCCGGTCGAGGAAGGCTTCAAGCACTCGGTGAACCTGGTGTTCATCCGCCTGATGCGCGATATCGTGCGCTACGAAACCTACCGGCTGCATCCCGACGCCGACGAGTGGCTGAACAACCCGGATGCGCCGCAACGGCATGCCTACCTGGTGCGCTTCGCCGACAAGGAGGGCAGCGATTACCTGCGCGCCTTCTACCTGAAGTATCAGGGCAAGACGCAGGCGGAGGCGGCCAGGCGCGTGCAGGAAGGCCGGACCCTTACCCCTTTGCGGCTGGCGGTCACGCTGCGCAGCATCGATCCCGACGCAGACCTGGCCCAGTTCAGCAAGGCGATGCGCGCAGGCCTGCCGCACGCGCCACTGACCGACGACATGCTGGCCAAGATGTACCGCAAGTACGGACAGGACAAGTTCAACCTCAACGATCGCGGCTATCTGGCGCACGTGCATCCGCTCGAGCTCTGGCTGCTGGACTATCTGCGCCAGCGGCCCGATGCCAGTCTCGACGAAGTGTTGCGCGACAGCACCGCGCAGCGTCAGGAGGTGTACGCGTGGCTGTTCAAGACCCGGCATCCCGGCGGCCAGACGCGCCGCATCCGCAGCCAGCTCGAGCGCCAGGCATTCGGCGAAATCGCGCGCCGCTGGCAACGGCTGGGCTACCCGTTCAGCGCCATCACGGCGTCCTACGCCTCGGCGATCGGTGCGGCGGGCGACCGGCCCGCCGCGCTGGCCGAACTGGTGGGCATCATCCTGGCCAATGGCGTGCGCCAGCCGGCCAGTGCCTTGCGGAGCCTGGATTTTGCCGCGGGCACGCCCTATGAAACCGGATTCGGGCTGGGCACGCAGGGTACCCGGTTGCTGAGCGAGGATATTGCCGACGTGGTGCGCGCGGCGATGATCGGCGTGGTGGACAGCGGCACGGCGGGTTCGCTCAAGGCGGCGATGAGCGGCAGCGGCGTGGTGGCCGGCGGCAAGACCGGCACGGGCGATCACCGCTTTGAGGTCTACGGGCCGGGCGGCCGTCTTATTTCATCGCGCGTGGTCAGTCGGTCCGCCACCTTCGTCTTCTTCCTGGGCGATCGTTATTTCGGCAATGTCACGGCCTATGCGCACGAGCCCTATGCCGCGCGCTATGCCTTCACCAGCGCCTTGTCGGTGCAATTGCTGAAATCGCTCGCGCCGACCATCCTGCCGCTGGCGCGGGATGGCGGCACGCGTCCCGCGCTGGCATGCCGGCATTGAATCCGCCTGGCCGCCGGCAGGGCGGCCGGACAAGGACGGCGCTAATCCCAGCCGTGGCGACGGGCGCAGTACTCGTCTTCGGACGCCTGCGCGTCCCGTTCGTATTCGGCGATCACCTGCAGCGTGGCCGACTGGAGCAGGGAGCCCGCGGTCAGCGTGGCGGCAAGCTCGCGCAGGCCTTGCAGGCAAATGGCGGTGCGGGTCGGGGCTTGTTCCTGCATGATGCGCTGCTGGCTCGAAGATGGGCCCGACGCGGGGCCCGATGCTTCGATTGTAGGGAGCCTGCGCCTGCCCGAATGCAAAGCAATGTGTCGGCTCGCACCTTCAAGGCGCGAGGCGGCGCATCAGGCCTGTCAGAGCCATGAAAAGTATCGTGCAAGCAGCCCGGCGGCCAGCAGGGTGCTGCAAATCCACAACACCACGATCACCGCCGCGGCGATGCGGCTGCGCGGGCGTTGCGCGGCCGCCACGGCCGCGGCACGGAACTCGCCCATCAGTGACGTGGGGATCATCCTGATGGTCAGGATGACGCCGAGGGGAACCAGCACGACGTCGTCGAGATAGCCCAGCACGGGAACAAAGTCGGGAATCAGGTCGATCGGCGACAGGGCATAGCCGGCCACCAGCAGCGCCATCGCCTTGGCATGCCAGGGCGTGCGCGGGTCGCGCGCGGCCAGCCAGAGGGCGTGCACATCGCGCAGCACCTCGCGGGCCCACTGGCGTCCTCGCCTGGCCAGGCGCAGCAGGCGGGCGCGCAGGTCGTCCATGACCGGCACCACCGCCAGCACCAGCAGCAGTGCCGCCAGGACGAGCGTGGCGCTGAAGCCCAGTTGCTTGAACCCCAGCGCACCGGCAACGCCACCCCCGAAGAACAGCGCCACCAGCGTGGCCAGCACGCGCAGCTTGGGGCGGTTGGCCAGCACCACCGGCGTGGCCGGGTCGGCCCTGGCTATGTTCCAGTAGAACAGCTTGCCGATTTCGATGCCGATATCGGTAATCATGCCGGTGATGTGGGTGGTGCGGATCTCGGCGTTGGAGATCTTGGTGATCAGGGCGTTCTGCAGGCCCATGATGAAGCACAGCAACATCACCGTGGCCGGCACGAACAGCCATTGGCGGGTACCCAGGTTGCCGCCCAGCAGGCCGAAGCAAAGGAGCAGCAGGGCTTCCAGCATCAGCGGCAGGGCGTATTCGCTATGCAGCCGTTCGCGCCGCGCCCAGTTGATCAGGACTGCCGAGGTGGCGGCGCCAGCCAGGAACGACAGCAGGGCCCCGAGCCCCTCCAGGATCAGCCCGGCCTGGCCGAGCGCCAGGCGGTCGGCCATGGCCGAGACGATGCCGGTCATATGCGAGGTGTACTGCTGCACCGCGAGGAAGCCGCCGGCATTGGTGGCCCCGGCCACGAAGCTCAGATAGCCGGCGAGCCGGCGGTTGGCCAGCTGGCTGCGGCGCTGGCCGGTCAGGCTGCGCAGGTAGGCGATCGGCATGGGGGCGGTATCCGTGGGGTGGCCGCTCAGTCGGTCAGCAGTGCGCAGATGACGCGCAGCGCTACCGATTCGTCCACGCCGCTGGCCTGGATGCGCAAGCGGAGCCCTGCGCGCGACGACAGATGCATGACCTCCTTGACGTTCTTGGCGTTGGCCGTGTAGTCGTTGCTGCTCAACAGGATATTGCACTCGAACTGGCTGGCCGTCTTGGTCAGCCGGTCGGCCCTGCGGCCCTGCAAGCCGTGGGGACTGGACATTTCAATCGTTGCTTCTACCACGGCACCCTCGGTCGAACCTCGATAAAGCGTGGATATCGGAGACTGCGGGCACGGGTGGCGCAGAGGCCGGGAATGGCCTCGCCCCACAGGGTTGCCTGTCAGCCAGCATGCGATGATAACCCGCCGCATCCTACTGATCGACCCGGTGAACGGGAAAGTGTTCGCAAGCCTGTGTGCGATACCGGGCGCTCAACTGGCCGGCCGGCCGTTTTGCAGCCATTGGTCAAGCATGCAGCATGACGCACGCGGCGGGTCCGCTGCTGGCAGAATAGGGGGGCGCCGGCTGCCCGCTGTCTCACCTGCGTGCCAGCCCATCTGTCAGCCAACTTCCCGGAGCCTTCGCCAAATCATGCAAGCACGCCTGCCATCCGCTGTCGCCCTTGTCCCTCCGCTCCGGCTGGTGTTGCCGGCGCTGGCTCTGGCCGGCGGCCACGCCTTTGCGCAATCCATCCCGGTGCCCGCGGTGTCGCCGGCGGTGGAGCGTACCTATGCCAGCCTCGAGGCAGCCCCGCTGGTCAAGAAGGTACTGGCCGACGTGAAGGCGGACGACGCGCGCTCGCTGGGAGACCTCAAGGCAATGACCGAGATCCCGGCGCCGCCGTTCAAGGAAAAGGCCCGGGCCGAGTATTTCCTGGGCAGGCTCAAGGCGCTCGGCCTGGCCGACGCGCATATCGATGCCGAGGGCAATGTCATCGGCATTCGCAAGGGCGCCGGGAGCGGCCCCCGGCTGCTGGTCTCGGCCCATCTCGACACGGTGTTTCCAGAAGGCACCGATGTCACGGTGAAGCCGCGCGACGGCAGGCTGTATGCGCCGGGCATCTCGGACGACACGCGCGGCCTGACCGTCCTGCTGTCGTGGCTGAAGGTGCTGAACGACAACCAGGTCCGCACCGTCGGCGACCTGGTGTTCGTGGGCAATGTCGGCGAGGAAGAGCTGGGTAACCTGCGGGGCATGAAGGCCGTGTTCCGCGAGCATCCGGACATCGACGGCATGGTCGGGCTGGAGCCCGGGGTGGGCGACCGGGTGCTGACCCTCGGCACCGGCAGCCATCGCTACGAAGTCACTTTCCGCGGCCCGGGTGGCCACAGCTTCGGCGCTTTCGGCCTGCCCAGCGCCATCCACGCCATGGGACGCGCCATCGCCAAAGTCGGCGACGTGCGGCCGCCCGAGGATCCCCGGACGACCTTCACCGTCGGCACCGTGAGCGGCGGCACCTCGGTCAACGCGATCGCAGGCGATGCGCGCATGAGCGTGGATATCCGCTCGAATGCCACGCCTGCCCTGCTGGAGACGGAAAAGCAGATCATGGCGGCCATCGACGCCGGCGTCGCCGAGGAAAACCGGCGCTGGCATGCCAGCCAGGCCGCCAGCCAGATCACCTACCAGGTACGGCTGATCGGCGATCGTCCCGCCGGGCACACCCCGGCCGATGCCACCATCGTGCAGGCGGCGGTGCGCGCCATCAAGGGCTATGGCAAGGGCACGCCGAGCCTGCGCGGCGCCAGCACCGACGCCAATGTGCCGATGTCGCTAGGCATCCCCGCCATCATCATCGGCAGCGGCGGCAAGACCGGCGGCTTCCATGCGCGCGACGAGTGGTACGACCCGGCCAACGCCTGGGAAGGCGCGCAGGTCGGGCTGACCACGGTACTCGGGCTGGTGGGTGTGCAGGGCGTGAGCCAGCCGCTGCTGGAAAAGCGCGCGGCGGCGAAGTAGCGCGGCGGCCCCAGGCTGCCAGTCTGGCGTTCGAGTTCGGCCAAGGGCGGGTTCCAGCAGACTGCCGCGGCCGCAGCGCGCGCAACCTAGGTTTTTTGTCCTAGCGCCGCTTTGTGGATCGCCGCCCGTATGCGCGGATACGTGCCGCAGCGGCAGATATTGCCGGCCATGGCGGCGTCGATGTCCGCGTCGGTCGGCTGGGGTGTCTGCCTGAGCAGGGCGCAGGCGGACATCAGCTGTCCGCTCTGGCAGTAGCCGCATTGCACGACATCCAGTTCCGTCCACGCTGCCTTCAGGGCCTGCGCCTGCGCGCCTTGCAGCCCCTCGATGGTCGTGACCTCCCGCTCGCCCACGGCGGAGACCGGCGTCACGCAGGAGCGGACCGGCGCGCCATCGAGATGCACCGTGCAGGCGCCGCACAGGGCCATGCCGCAGCCGAACTTGGTCCCGGTCATCTTGAGTTCGCCGCGCAGCACCCAGAGCAGCGGGGTGTCGGCCTCGGTCTGCACATTGACCACCTTGCCGTTGATCTTCAGTGAGAGCATGTCAGTCTCCAGGGGCCGGGTCAGGCCAGTTGCAGGGGAAGGGCGCGCAGGCGCTGGCCAGTGAGGGCGAACAGCGCGTTCGCAATGGCCGGGGCGATCGGCGGGGTGCCCGGTTCGCCAACGCCTTCCGGAGGGGCCTGGCTCGGCATGATTTCGGTTTCGATCGCCGGGCAGGCATCGATGCGCAGCACCGGGTAGTCATGGAAATTGCTCTGCTGCACCTGGCCTTCGGCAATCGTGATCTCGCCATACAGCGCCGCCGAAAGGCCGAAGACGACCGCGCTTTCCATCTGCTGGCGGATCAGGTTCGGGTTCACCGGGGTGCCGCAATCGATCACGCAGACCACCCGGTGCACACGGATGCGCTTGTCCGGGCCGAGCGAGACCTCGGCCACCTGCGCGACAATCGAGCCGAACGACTGGTGCAACGCCACGCCGCGCGCCCGCGGGGCGCCGTCGGCGGCGGGCGCAAGCGGCTTGCCCCAGTCCGATAGCGCCGCGGCGCGCTGCAGCACGGCCAGGTGCCGGGGGTGATGCGCCAGCAAGCCAGACCGGAAGGCCACCGGATCCTGGCCCGCGGCAACGGCCACCTCATCGACGAAACTCTCCTTGAAGAAAGCCTGGTGCGAATGCCCCACCGAGCGCCAGAAACCCACCGGCACGGGCAGCTCGACGATCTCGTGCCCGATCCGCGCGTTTGGCCATTCATAGGGCTGGTCGAAGGCGCCTTCCGAGGTGGTCTTGTCGGGACCGGCAGCCGGCAGGCCAAAGCTGCGCGCCAGCACATTCGGCATGATGGCCTGGCCGGCCGAGGTGTTGTGCCAGGCGACCAGCTTGCCAGCCTTGTCGAGGCCCGCCTTGAAGCGAGAGACACAAGCCGGCCGGTAAAAATCATGCCGGATGTCCTGCTCCCGCGACCAGATGGTCTGCACCGGCCGGCCTTCCACTTCGCGCGCGATGGCCGCGGCCTGCGAAATGAAGTCGGCCTCCAGGCGCCGGCCAAAGCCACCGCCGAGCAACTGCACCTTCAAGTCCACCTTGTCGGCCGGAATGCCCAGCGCCCTGGCGGCCTGGTCGCGTGCGATACGGGGCACCTGCGTTGACGCCCAGACGGTGGCCGCCCCGTCCTTGAGCCGCACCGTGCAGTTGGCCGGCTCAAGCGCTGCGTGCGCCAGGTAGGGCGCGTGATATTCCGCAACGACCGTCCTGGCCGCCGTGGACAGGGCGGCATCGACGTCGCCGTGGCTGTAGTAGGCGTGCCCCTGGGCTTCATCCAGCGTCTGGGCCAGTTGCCGCTGGATGGCCGCGCTCGATGCCTGCGCGGCGGCGCCGTGGTCCCACTGCACGGTGACCTGCTTGAGCGCACGCATGGCGCGGTAGGGCGTATCGGCAATGACGGCCACGCCGCCGCTGCCGCCGTTGTGCGCACCGACCTGGATCACTTTGACCACGCCGGGCAGCCTTGCCGCCGCCGTCCCGTCGAAACCGGCCACCGTGCCGCCCAGGGTCGGGCACATTGCGACACTGGCATAGAGCAGGCCGTCCGGCAGGACGTCGATGCCGAAGCGCGCCGAGCCGTCGAGCTTCGATGCCGCTTCAATGCGGCGTACCGGCTGGCCGACAAGCTTGAAGCGTGCCGGATCCTTGAGCGCCACCGTGTCGGGCCGTGGCTGCCGCGCGGCCAGCGCCGCCAGTTCGCCGAAGCTGGCCGTGCGGCCCGAGGCATGCAGCACCTTGCCGGCCTCGGCACGGCATTCGCCCGCCGGCACCTTCCACTGTTCGGCGGCAGCGCTGATCAGCATCGCGCGCGCCGAGGCGCCGGCTTCGCGCATGGGCAGCCACAGGTCCTTGATGCTTGACGACCCGCCCGTCATCATCGTGCCGATCTCGCGCATGAGCTTGCGGGTCATCCATCCCGCCGCCGTCTTGACGGCGCCATCGTCGTCTGGATGAAAAGGCAGTCCATCGACGGTGGCCGCCTGGTTGTTGTAGATCTTGTCGATCGGCGAGTGCTCCACCCTTACCTGGGCCCAGTCGGCGTCGAGTTCCTCGGCCAGCAGCATGGCCAGGCCGGTGTGCACGCCCTGGCCCATCTCTGACTTGCTCATCATCACCGTGACGGTGTTGTCGGAAGCCACTTTGACCCAGCCGTTGAGTCCTGCCTGCGAATCATCCAGCGGCAGCGGATCGGCCGTGACCAGGCGCTGGCGCGGCGGCATCACCGACCAGCCGACCACCAGCGCGCCCATGGCCCCCGCGATGCCGGCGCTGCGGAGCAGAAAGGTTCTTCGGTTCAACATGGGAGGTCTCCGGGTGCCGCATAAGATACCGGGCTTGGTCCTGGCCAAAGATCGCGCGTTGTAAAATCGCTCGCCCCTCCTTGGCAGGTTGCAGTCCATGGCCTGCGTATCTTATGTTTTATGTTGTCAGTGGCAACATACCATAGCAACGGATGTAACCCATGTCAACATCGAGGCTCGACGATGAGTTCAACCCGCCTTCCACTGCCGGCCAGCGAGGCGCGGCGAAAGGCGCCGCAAAGCGCGCGGGCGCGGCACGGTACCACCATGGCGACCTGCACGCGGCCTTGAGAACCGAGGCCGAGCGCATCCTCAAGACGCGCGGCGCGACGGAGGTGAGCCTGCGGGAAGTGGCGCGCGGGGTGGGGGTATCCCACGCCGCGCCATACCGTCACTACGCCAACCGCGAGGCCCTGCTGGCCGATCTGGCGGCGCGCGGCTTCGAGCGCCTGCATGCGCGTTTCGAGGCGTTGCCGCGACGCGTCAAGGCAGCGCGCCGCTTTGCGGCCTTGCTGCAGGCTTACCTGGAGTTTGCGGCAAGCGAGCCTGCCATCTACCGGCTGATGTTCGGGCCGGACCTGCGCAAGGCCGATCATCCGCAACTGGCGCAGGCAGGCTACCGGGCGCTCGACGTGGTGCGCCGGGCCATAGAGGCGCTGGATATCCCGCCGCCGGCCACCGCGGAGGCAATGGCGGCCTGGAGCCTGGCGCACGGGCTCGCGCTGCTGATCCTCGACCAGCGCCTGGAGTTCGAGCCGGGCGTGGACGAGCCCATGGAGCATCTTGCGCTGGTCAGGCGGGCCGCCGATATTTTCATGGCGGGCTTGCAGGCTGGCCGGTTGAGCGCCGCGGTGGCAAAACCGGCCGGAGCCGCACCGAGACGCAAGCCATGACACGCCGCGCCATGGCGGCGCGGCGTCTTTGGCTACGCGATCAGCGCTGGGAGTGCCGGTCGCCGGGCTCGGCCGGTGGCCGTGGCGTGGCGATCCACTGGGCCACGGCGGCGGCATCCAGCGGGCGGGAAAACAGATAGCCTTGTCCCATGCGGCAGCCCTGCGATAGCAGGAAGCACCGCTGCGCTTCGTTTTCGACGCCCTCGGCGACCACCGCGAGTTTCAGGCTGTCGCCGATGCGGATGACGGCGCTGGCCAGTTCGCGGGCGGCGGCATCGCTCTCCAGGTCGATCACGAAGCTCTTGTCGAGCTTGAGCTGGTGCACGGGCAGCTGCCGGAGATAGCCAAGGCTGGAGTAGCCCGTGCCGAAATCGTCCATGGACAGGCGTACGCCCTGCGCGTGGATGGCCGCGACAGTGGCGGCAAGGCTGGCGTCGTCCTCCATCAGCAGGCCCTCCGTCATCTCGAGCATCAGCGCCTCGGCGGGCAGGCCATGGCGGGACAAGGTCTGCGCGACCTGCGCCGGCAGCGTCGGGTCGCGGAAGCTGGCGGGCGAGATATTGACCGATATGGTCGGCACCGAGAGCCCTTCGCGGCGCCAGGCGGCGAGTTGCGCGCACGATTGTTCCAGCACCCAGCGGTCGAGTGTGCCAATCAGGCCGCTGTCTTCGGCCAGCGGCACGAAACGGGCGGGCGAGACCGTGCCGAAATGCGGGTGCTGCCACCGGACCAGGACTTCGAGGCCGTAGAGCCGTCCATCCCGCAGGAACACCTGGGGCTGGAAATTGAGGTGCAGCTCTTCGCCGATCAAGGCCTCGCGCAGCGCAGACTCCAGCGCCAGGCGTTCCTGGGCGGCCCAGTTCATCTCGATGCTGAAGAAGCGGAACAGGTTGCGTCCAGCGGCCTTGGCATCGTACATGGCCATCTCGGCGCAATGGAGCAGGTAGTCCAGCGCGTCGCCGTCGACCGGAAACATGCTGATGCCGATGCTGGCGGACGGCGCGATGCTGACGTGATCGATGCGCAGCGGCTGGCGTAGCGCGGCCAGGAGGCGTTCGCCCGCGGCGATGGTCTGCGTGCGGTCGCTATTGGGCAGGACCAGCGCGAATTCGTCGCCCGAGAGCCGGGCCACCAGCGCGCCGTCGCCGGCCTGCGCGGCGAGGCGCACGGCGACTTCGCGCAGCAGCTTGTCGCCGCCGGCGTGGCCCAGCGAATCGTTGATATGCTTGAATCGGTCCAGGTCGACGAACAGCACGCTGAGCGTGGCGCCGGCCTGCTGCGTGGCAAGCAGCAAGGTGGCAGCCTGCCTTTGCAGCAGGCTGCGGTTGGGCAGGCCGGTCAGCGAGTCGTAACGGTCCAGTTGCAGGATGCGTTCCGCCGCCTCCTCGCGTTCGAACGCGAGCTTGCACAGCGCCACGCAAACCTCGACCAGCTGCAGGTGAAAGGCATCCGGCCGGCGGACCGTCCGGTAGTAGAACGCCAGCGTGGCCAGCACACGCCCGTCGCCCGCCTTGATCGGATAGGACCAGCAGGCCGCCAGGCCGAGCGGCAGCGCCAGGTCGCGATAGCCATCCCACAGCGGGTCGTTGGCGATGTCGCTCACCACGACCGGTTCGCCGAACCAGGCAGCCGTGCCGCAGGAGCCGGTCATGGGGCCCGCGTTCAGGCCCTCCAGCGCCGCGCAGTAGTGCGGCGGCAGGCCGGGCGCGGCCAGCGTATGCAGGCGCCGGTCGGCGTCCACCCTCAGCACCGACGCGATCACGGCGGGCGCCACGCGTTGCACCTCCTGGCAGATCAGTTCCATCACCGCCGGCAGCGGCTGCTCCATCACCATGGCATGCAGCACTTTGCGCTGCAGCAGTTCGTAGGTTTTCTTCTGCGTGATATCGGAGAGGATGACGATGCCATGATGCTGCGCGCCGTCGGCCCGGCCCAGGTGCCTGACCGTGGCCGAGACCCATAGCGGGCTGCCGCAGCGCGCATAGACCAGCGCTTCGTGGCGCTCGGTGGCGGCAGTCGGGCGCGGCGTCTGCAGGCGGTGCATCACGGCCGGATCGGTGAATTCGCCGGCCAGCAGTTCGGCAGGCGTCTTGCCGGCCATCTCGCCGGGCGTAAAGCCCAGCATGCGCGTCAGGCCGGCGTTCGCGTAGACGATGCGCCAGTCGGCATCGACCACGAGGACGGCGCTGTCTATTTCGTCGGCGATCACCGATAGCAGCGGATGGCCTTCGCGGCTGGCTCCGGCAGACTCCTTCACCAGCAGGGTGTGCAGCGTGGCGTCTCCCAGGCGGGTACGGGATTCGGCGACGTAGCCAAAGCGCAGCGTGCCGTCGCGGCGCTGAATCTGCACGGCGGGTAAAGGACTGAGGCCTTCGCTATCCGGCCCGGGTCCGGCGGCGTGGGCGGCGTTGCCGATGCCTGGCAGCCGTTGCACGAGCGTATCGATATGCATGCCGACGACTTGCGTCCGGCATGCGCCGTAAAGTGCCTCCGCCGCGGCGTTCAGGAAGATGACGCGGTTGTCCGCGTTCAGGACGAAGACGGCGTCGGTTGCCTGCTCGAGCGAATTGCGGAACAGCTGATGGGGGTCGGCTATGCTGAGCGCTTTGTCTCTGTCTGGCATGAGTGAGGTAAACGTCGCTAAAGGCCGCGATGCCCGCCTGGCCCGTCTGGGCTCGCGAGACATTGACTCGGCTCTGATGCAGCTATCGGCATTCGTAGCCATATCCTGAAGTTTTTTTGGAATCGCTCCGGGGTGCGGCCCGCCTGCCGATACCCCCGGATCGCCATGACGGAGCATGAGCGCGCGCAAATCCGCGCGCGGCTTGGCATAATTGCGCCCTGTCCGGACGGGGCGCGATGCGCGCCCGTTCTTGTCGATACGGGAGATTTCATGATCATCTGCGCCGGCGTAGGCCCCGGGCACCTGGACTTCCTGACGCATGGCGTGGCGGAACTGATCCGCGGCGCCGATATCGTGGCCGGCTTCGATGCGGTGATCGAGGTAGTGCGGCCGCTGCTGCCGCAGGGCGCGCGGGTCGTGACCATGGGCTATCAGGACCAGGTGGCCCGGCTCGACCGGGTCGCCGCCGAGCATCATGCCGGCCGGCGCTGCGTCGTGCTGTTCATGGGCGACATGCATTTCAGCGGCTTTCAATACCTGGAGCGGGTCGAGCGGGCATGCGGCCATCCGGTGGATACGGTGCCCGGCATTTCTTCCGCCCAGGTGCTGGCCGCGCGGGGCAAGGTCTGTTTCGACGAAACCACATTCCTGACGTTTCACCGCCGCGGCGACCTCGAACCGTTCAAGCGTCATCTCGTGCACGTATTGGCGGACCAGCGCAACGCCATTGCGATTCCTCGGCCCTGGGATTTCATGCCCAAGGACATCGCCGCCTGGCTGCTTGCCCAGGGCGTGTCCCCCGGGCATCCGGTCGAAGTCTGGGAGAACCTTACGCTGGCCGACGCCGCGTGGCGTGGCACGTTGGGCAGTTGCACGCAGGCGTTCAGCGACATGAGCATCATGCTGATCCGCGCCCTGGCGCCAATGCCCAGCCAGATCGAACCCCCGCCGCACCCCTGAGCCACGTGCCGGCGGTGCCGGGCCGGGGAGGCTTGATCTGCCGCAACGGCTGCGCATTGCCCGCTTGCACTGCCCTGGCCAGGGAGTAGAGTCCATCCGGAATGGTTGAACAGCACCGGCACCGGCACCGCCATGGCAATGGCTCCAGCTAACATTACCGGCACGGAGGAACAAACATCATGGATTTCAAGACCCTGCTTGTCGAACTCGGATCCGACCCTGGCTGCGCGGATCGCGTGGCCTTTGCGGCGGACCTGGCGCAGCGCGCCGCGGGACATGTGATTGGCCTGACGGCCACCGGCATGCGCCTGGAGCCATTCCGGGGCGCGGGCGACGAGGCCGGGCGCTACGCCGAGCTGGCAAGGCGCCAACTGCTGGCGCAGGGCGCCGAGGCCGCCGCCGCCTTCCAGCGCGCCATGCACGAGGCGGCACCCGGCGTGGGCTTTACGCACCGGATCATCGAGGACGACGCAGGGTGGGCGCTGGCGCAGCAGGGGCGCATGGCCGATCTCGTCGTGTTGGCCAGGCCAGCCGGCACCGATGGCATGCCGGTGCTGGTGGCGCAAACCGCCGAGTACGTCCTGCTCAATGCCGGCCGACCGGTGCTGCTGGTGCCGCAAGGTGTGCGCCGCCTGGTTTGCCAGCATGTGGCCATCGCATGGGACGGCGGGCGGGAAGCCGCCCGGGCCGTGGCAGATGCCATGCCTCTGCTGCGGCAGGCCAGCCGTGTCACCGTGGTGGCCGCGTCCAGTACGCATGACCGCACGGTCACGCACAGCGCGCCCGACGTGCACGGTGCCCACGCCGGTTTGCGCGACCAGCTGGAGCGGCAAGGCGTCGCGGTCGCGATGCATGCCGTGCAGGGAAGCCACCGGGTGGGCCAGCTCCTGCTGGAGGCGGCGCGGCATTTGCAGGTCGACCTGCTGGTGGCCGGCGGCTACGGCCACGCGCGCCTGCGCGAGCTGGTGACCGGGGGAACCACGCGTACCCTGATGCGACATGCCGACATGCCGGTGCTGATGTCGCACTAGGCGGCCGGCGGTCCCTGCTACCTGGCAGGGCCCGTGCGCGGATTCGATATGCAAATGCATGTCAGTTAGATTCGCGTAGCGCAACCGACCGCCTTGCCCCGGCTTCCCATCCATGGATCGGGCAGGGGCTGCCATCCTGAACAGCGAAGCGATGCGGGCCGCAAGCGCCGGCACCGTCGCTCCGGCCTTGCCATTCAAGACCCGTCAACCGGTTTTCGTCCCGGCATTTCCGGAACCGGTGCGCAAGGACGCGTGCGCGCCGAAGGTTTACCGCGCACAATCACGCCTGCGGCGCGGACGCGCTTGTTCGCGCCGCGCGGTAACCGATTCGCGAACCAGCGGATCGGCGAGCCAGCGCACCGCGACCAGACAACGAATGAACGAAATGATGGAGAGAGGTCGATGCAAGTCGATGTTGTGAGCGACGAGGCCGGGGTGGATCCGCTGGCACGGGCCCAGGCCGCAAGTCGCAGCACCTGGGTGAGCGTGGCGGTGAACATCCTGCTGACCGGCATGCAGTTGCTGGCCGGCGTGGTGGCCGGCTCCCAGGCCTTGATCGCGGATGCGATTCATTCGCTTTCCGACCTGGTCTCGGATTTCGTGGTGCTGTTCGCCAGCCACCATAGCCGCAAGGGCGCGGATGCCGATCACCACTATGGTCACCAGCGTTTCGAGACCGCCGCCGCGCTTGCGATCGGCGTGCTGCTGCTGGCGGTCGGGGCCGGCATGCTGTGGTCGGCCGTGCAAAAGCTGGAGCATCCGGAGCTGATCCAGCCGGTCAAGTCCGTGGCGCTTTGGGTGGCATTGGGCGCGCTGGTGGCCAAGGAACTGCTGTTCCGCTACATGCTTGCCGTAGCCGAGCGCGTGCGCTCCAGCATGCTGGTCGCCAATGCATGGCACGCCAGGTCCGATGCGGCCTCCTCGCTAGTGGTTGCGGTGGGGATTGGCGGCAATCTGCTTGGCTATCACATGCTCGATCCGGTAGCGGCGCTTGTGGTCGGCCTGATGGTGACCAAGATGGGCTGGAGTTTTTCCTGGGACGCCTTGCATGACCTGATGGATCGCGCAGTGGACGAGCGGAGCGTCGAGGCGATCCGGCTGGCCATCCTTGCGACGCCGGGCGTGGCGGGACTGCATGACCTGAAGACGCGCAAGATGGGCGATGCCATCCTGGCGGACGTGCACCTGGAGATCGACGGCGCGATCACAGTGGAAGAGGGGCACCGTATCGCGGTGGAAGCCCGCCTGCGCGCGCTGGAGGTGCAGGACGTGCTGAACGTGATGACCCATGTCGACCCGGTGCGCTTGCCGCGGCCGCCAGCCGCGGACCCGGCTCGCGCGCGGGCGGCATAGGCGTTGCCCCGTGCGTCCGCATTGCGGCAGCGCCACACAATCCGCCCCATGGACCCATCGCAAAACCCCTCTTCTTCGATGAGATTCCTGCCTTATCTCGTCGCCGCCACCTTCTTCATGGAGTACCTGGACACCACCGTGCTCGCCACTGCCTTGCCGCAGATGGCGCATTCGTTCGGGGTCGGGCCGAATGACCTGAGCCTGGGCATGACGGCCTACATGCTGGCGCTCGCCGTGTTCATCCCGATCAGCGGCTGGATTGCCGATCGCTTCGGGTCGAGGACGGTGTTCGGCGGCGCGATCGTCGTATTCACGGTGGCCTCAGTACTGTGCGGCGCGTCGAACGGCCTCGTCGAGTTCACCGCGGCGCGGGTATTGCAAGGGATCGGCGGCGCGATGATGGTGCCGGTCGGGCGGCTGATCGTGGTGCGCAATACGGACAAGCGCCAGCTGATCAAGGCCATTTCCACCATCACCTGGCCTGCCATCGTCGCGCCCGTGGTCGGGCCGCCGATTGGCGGCTTCATTACCACCTATGCCTCGTGGCGCTGGATCTTCCTGCTGAACGTACCGTTTGGCATCGCGGCGCTGATCGCCACCATGACGATGATCCGCAACGAGCGCGCGAGCGAGCGCCGGCCGCTCGATATCGTCGGCTTCCTGCTGAGCGGGGCGACGCTCACCCTCGTGCTGTACGGTACGGAACTGGCAAGCCAGCAAGGCTCCAGCCTCGCCACGGCCGCAGGCTTCGTGGCCGCGGGCATCGTGCTGGGCGTGATCGCCGTGCGGCACGCGGCGGGGCGGGCGCATCCGCTGCTGGATTTCACGACGCTGCGCGTGCCGACGTTTTCTGTCACGGTGATCACCGGATCGGTCACCCGCATCGGCATTGGCGCGGTGCCGTACCTGATGCCGCTGCTGTTCCAGGTCGGCTTCGGGCTCTCCGCGTTCCGCTCGGGACTGTTGCTGCTGGCCAGCGCGCTGGGCAATCTCGGCATGAAGGCGCTCACGACCCGTGTGTTGCAGCATTACGGCTTTCGTGCCACCGCGATCGTCGATGTCGTCTTTGCCAGCGTGTTCATCACGGCGTGCGGACTCCTTACGCCGCAGACGCCGCTCGCCGTCGTGCTGTTCGTGGTGTTCGTCTACGGCGTGACGCGCTCGATGCAGTTCTCGACCCTGGCAACGCTGGCTTACGCCGATATCCCGCAAGCGCAGATGAGCAGCGCCAACACATTGTGGAACGCCGCCCAGCAGATGACGATCGGCCTCGGCATTGCATTCGGCTCGCTGTCGCTGCGGATGGCGGCGTCGATACGCGGCGAGGCAAGCGAAACGCTGCATTTCACGCTCGGCGATTTTCGCTGGGCCTTCCTGTTCGCGGGCGCGGTGACGCTGGTGTCGCTGATCGGCTATGTGCGGCTTGCGCCCGATGCGGGACGGCATCTGGCGAGCGGGCAGGGCGCGCAGCGAGCGCGTTAATGCCGGCCGGCCATCGCCGCGGGCCCTGCCGGCGGCCATCCGGGCCGCACTCTCTTACAGCAGCGATCCGTCCACCGCCAGGATATCCGGCGCCATGTCCACGAGGATGGCGGCCTGGCGCTGGACCAACGCGGCGATCGCATGCGCCATATCGCGTTCTTCCTCGATGTACAAGGGATCTGCTGCCTGTCTTGCGGCTTGCATGGCCGCCGTACGCGCCAGGCTTGTCATGATCCGCATGGCCGTCGGCCGGCGGATACCGATGCGCGACATGAAGTCCGCGAAGGCAAAAGGCGTGACCCTGGCCATGTCGAATTCATCGCCAATCGCCATCGCAAGCTCATGTATGAACCGGTCGTACTGGACTACCGAGACCAGATCGTAGAAAGGGGCGGGCGTCAGGCCCGCCCGCGTGCAGAAGAACGAGAAGTTCTTGCCGTGCGCGTCACTGTTGCCGATCAGGAACTGGAAGGTGGCCCATTGCAGCATGATGCGCTGGGCAACGGCCCGGTCGACCGTCTTGTCCCGCAGTGAAAAAAGGCGTTCGAAGCTGATGCCGTCGCGGATGGCCGCAACGTCCTTGGTGGCGCCGAAATTCCGCTCGTACTTGTAGCTCACCGGAAGATCCAGCGCCTGGCAGGCGTCGACGATATGCAAACGCCTGACTCCGCCGTTTTCCTTCAGGCGGTCGAACCGCGTGACCAGCAGGATCGGGCTGGGAATGCGGCGAATCGACACCGGCGCGACCGGCAAGCCAAGGCGGCCTGCCAGCGTCATGCAGAAATGCTCGTTGGCTACCATGCAGGAGGCCGAATCGTGGGCGGATTCGGGTTTGACGATGTGGGTCGATGCCACGGCTGCCCCGTCGGCCAGGTACATGCGATCCCCATCCATGAACACGGCCAACTTGTCCTGGTGGCCGGCGATGGACAAGCGCACCCGGCCGTCCCAGACAGAGAAGGGAACCTGTTCCCGTTCGCGTATGCGCTGGTTCAGCTCGTCGGCGGAGATCTCGCGCAGCCGTGGCGCCACGGGCTGCGGCGGGGCATCGGCATGAAAGCTCAGCGCGCCCGCGGTCTCGCCGCCGAGCTGGCGGATCAGGCCGTAGACGTTGTTCTTCGAGACTTGCCCATAGACCGAGGCGATGTCCAGTGCCCGGCCCTCGGGAAGCAGGTTTTCGATGAAGCGCCTGATGCTTGCCGAGCCCGCCGGCTGGTCGAACGGGATCGCGGGCGACAGCGGGTAGCCGCGGGCGGCAGCGCGCCAGGCCTCGTCATAGGCAAACGAGAAGCTGTCCTCCAGCGCATCGTAGTGGACCGTCCCCACCAGATCCGGCCCGTCGTAGACGGAGAGGGGATGCGTGGCCATCAGGCACGCTCAAGGGGAAAAAACGGCAGGTCGATATCCATCAGGGCGGCCTTGGGCCCAAGGACCATGCCCAGGCCCAATCCCGCGAGGACGAGCAAGAGCTTGTCGGTCTGCACGGGGCGGCCATTCTCCAGTCTCGATAGAAGACTCGCCGACACGCCGCAAAAGCTCGCCGCGTCGTCAATGCGAAGCGCTTGCTCAAGGCGGCGGTTGCGAACGAGCGCCCCCAGTTCGGCAAGGGTGGAGATGCGCGGCTGCACTGACGGTATCGAGGGGGGAAGCTGACGAGCCATGTGATGTGAATTCCCGGATACCCAGGTTCTGTACGTTATTGTTTCCTTTTGCGGAAACAATTTCCGTGCCAGGCAGTGGTTGAGCATTGTTTTTTGATAAAGAAACTATAGTCCGGCAAGTACAGGTGGTCAACGTTGTTTCCGATTGCGGAAACTATGACTATCACGGCGCGTATATACACCATGGTTTCCTTAAACGGAAATTTAGTGGTGTATAGTGCTCATACCCTGTGCCGGCCGCATCGCCTGGCCAGGCCAAAGCCAGAACTCCCCGCGGAACTCTCGAGAGGCAGATCAGTCACACCATCCATATCCACCGGAGTCAACGCAAAATGATCCTGTAAGCCCGCTTCAACACTGTTCGCGCTGGTCGAGCCCCCGGGTTCCGGGCGCGCAATCTGTCTTGTCGGGAGCTTGCATGGCTGACTTCGAATCGATTCCGTTCGCGGTATTCTCCGCGTCCCCTTCTTCTGTTTCTTCCAGCGATGCCGGCGCAGCCTCGGACGTGGCGCCATTGTCATTGCCCTCATCTTCGGCTTCGCGTCTCCATCCGCCTGCGGCGTTCTCGCTGTCGCTGCGTCATGTCACCGTGGCGTTGCCTGACGGGCGCGTGGTACTGGACGACCTGAGCGGCACCTTCCACGCGCAACGCATTGGCCTGGTCGGCCGCAATGGTGCCGGCAAGAGCCTGTTGGCAAAGCTGCTGGTGGGGCTGCTCACGCCGGACGCCGGGCGGGTGGTCAGGAGCGGCACTGTCGCTTATGTTCCCCAGGATGCAGCGCCGGCGGAGCACGCCACGCTGGCGGAAGTGGCCGGCCTGGCCCCCGCCTTCGATGCACTCGCGCGGCTCGAACGCGGCGAGGCGCTGGCATCGGACTTCGACCTGCTGGAAGGGAGATGGGATCTTGGCGAGACGCTGCATATGGCGCTGGCGGCGGCCGGCCTCGGGCACCTGGAGCCGCAGCGGCCCGCCGCCAGTCTCAGCGGCGGCGAGCTCACACGCGTGGCGCTGATCGGCGCCTTCCTTTCGGGCGCGGACGGGCTGGTGCTGGACGAGCCCAGCAATCACCTCGACCGTGACGCAAGGCAATGGCTGCGCGAGCGGCTGCGGCAATGGCGCGGCGGGCTGGTGCTGGTGAGCCACGACAGGGAACTGCTGGACGACATGGCGCACATCGTGGAGCTGACGCCGGACGGCTTGCGGCACTATGGCGGCAACTACTCGCTGTACCAGGCGCAACGCGAGGCCGAGGCCGCCGCCGCGCAAGCCGCGCTCGACCATGCCAGGGCCAGCAGAAGCGCGGCCCTGCGGGATTTGCGGCGCCAGCACGATGCGCATCAACGCCGCAGCGCGCATAACGACCGGGCGGGGACGACGGCCAACCTGCCCGCCATCTACCTGGGCCGGCTGAAGGACGGCGCGCAAGCCTATTCCGGCCGGGAGCAGCGGCGCCAGCAGGAAACCCGCGCTGCGCTGGACGACGCGGTGAAGCAGGCGGCAGAGCGTGCCGGGTCAGGCACGCCGGTGGCCCTGATGCTGCCGGGCGCGGTGGTCGCCACGGGCAAGCGCGTGGTGCATCTGGAAGACGCGGTAGCGCCATTCCCGGCGGGGGCCAGGCCGCTCAGCCTGACCTTGTCGGGGCCCGTGCGGGTTGCCGTGACCGGTCCCAACGGCAGCGGGAAAACCACGCTGCTGAATATGCTGGCCGGTATCGGCGAGCCCGTTTCCGGTACCGGCGCGGCATGTGTTCCCTGCGCGCGGCTGGACCAGCACGCGGCATCGATGCTGCGGCCTGGCCAGTCCGTGCTGGAGCGCTTGCGTGAGCTGGACAGCCCCTTGCCCGAGGGCGTGCTGCGCAGCCATCTGGCCTTGCTCGGCCTGGGCGCCGGGCTGGTGCGGCAACCCTCGGCGGCGTTGAGCGGCGGAGAGCGCCTGAAAGCCGCCCTTGCGTGCGCGTTGTGGGGCGGAACGCCTGCCCAGCTGCTATTGCTGGACGAGCCGACCAACCACCTCGATATCGACTCGGCAAGCGCGCTCGAGCAGGCCCTGGATACCTATCCGGGGGCAATCCTGGTCGCTTCGCACGACCAGCGTTTTCTCGATGCGCTGCGCGTGAGCCACAGGCTGGAGTGGAGCGCGGGAGAATGGCAATTGACGGCTTGCGCGTAGCGGGGCCGCACCCGTTTACCCCTGTTCCCCCGCGCCGCCGGCGCCTTCCTCGACCGACCGGGTGCCCGCGCGCCGCAAGGCGTCGAGCGCGGCGCTGACGGCGGTGCGGCCGAAACCATCGTCGCGCCAGTACATGGAGACCGAGCCGAAACCCGCCAGGCGCAGCGGCAGGATGCGCAGCGCCCCGAGTTGCTCCAGGCGGCGCGCGGTCCGGTGCGAGGCCACGCCGATCATGTTGCTGTGGTTGAGCAGGGTCAGGTTGAGGATGACCGAGTTCGACTCCACGCAATCGCCCGGCATGCTCCTGCCGGCGGCGTTCAGCGCCGACTCCAGCGTATTGCGGATCGGCGTGCCGCGCGGCCAGACGATCCACCGGTAGGCTTGCAGGTCGTTCCAGCCAGGCTCCGCCAGCTCGAACAGCGGATGGCGCGGGCGCGTCACGAAGTGGATCGGCTCCATATAGAGTGCCTCCGCGCGCATCTGCCCGTCCTGCAGTTCCGGCGCCGAGCGTCCCACCACGATATCGACCTCGCCCCGGGCCAGTTGCGCCATCAGCAGGTTCATCGTGCTCTCCACCAGCCTGACCTGGGCTTTGGGCAGCCGCTGCAGCAGCGAGGTGACTGCCAGCGGGACGGTATCGGCCGCGGAAGCCCCCGAGGTGCCGATCACCACCAGGCCGCTGCCGCCTTCGCGCATGGCCTGCATATCGTCGCGGGCGGTATCCAGGTGCGCTTCAATGCGCCTGGCATGCGCGATCATCGACTCGCCGTAAGGCGTTGGCCGCAGGCCGCGGGCGTGCCGCTCGAACAGCGGCAGGCCGACGTCGTCTTCGAGCTCCTTCAGCCACTTCGAGAGCGCGGGCTGGGTGGTGCTGAGCGCCGCCGCCGTCTGGCTCATGTTTCCGGTCTGCGCGAGGCTAAGCAGCATCTGCAGGTTGCGCAGCCGGAGGCGCTGGGTCCAATCCATCAGGGTAATCCCTTTGAGCTATATCCATATCTATATGGATAAGAGGAATTGATTATTTTACAAGGTATATCTCCGGGCGTATAACTCTTTCATCGACGCGGGACAGCCAGATCGCTGCCCCGGCCAGACCAGACCAAAGACCGGAGACCAGCATGTCAGACGCAGCAAAGCGCGCGGACCGTTCAGCCTATTACAACCGCATCGGCCGCAATCACATGGCCCCGCTATGGGAATCGCTGCACGCGCTGGTGCCGCCCCAGCCACGCCCCCAGGCGCAGCCGGCGATCTGGAAGTACGCCGAGGTACGCCCGCTGGTGATGCAGGCTGGCGAGGTCATCAGCGCGGCGGAAGCGGTGCGCCGCGTGCTGGTGCTGGAGAATCCCGGCCTGCCTGGCAAGTCGAGCATCACCTCCACCCTGTATGCCGGCCTGCAGCTGATCCTGCCTGGCGAGATCGCACCCAGCCACCGCCATACGCAATCCGCGCTGCGCTTCATCGTGGAAGGCCGTGGCGCCTGGACTGCCGTCAATGGCGAGCGCACCACCATGCATCCGGGCGATTTCATCATCACGCCGTCGTGGACCTGGCATGACCACGGCAACCCGTCGCTGGCCGATGGCGGCGAGCCGGTGGTCTGGCTCGATGGCCTGGACATCCCGCTGCTGGTGCACCTGGACGCAGGGTTTGCCGAGAACTACCCGGAAGCCTCGCAGCCGGTGCTGCGTCCCGAAGGCGACAGCTTCGCCCGCTTCGGCCACAACATGATGCCGGTGCGCCACCGCGTCACCGATCCCACTTCGCCGATCTTCAGCTATCCCTACGAACGTAGCCGGGAAGCACTCGACCAGCTTTACCGCAACGGCGAACTGGACGCCTGGGATGGCGTGAAGCTGCGCTATGTGAATCCGGCCACCGGCGGCTGGCCGATGCCGACCATGGCTACCTTCATGCAGTACCTGCCTGCCGGTTTCCAGGGCAAGACCTATCGCAGCACCGACGCCACCGTCTATTCCGTGGTGGAAGGGCGCGGCACGGTACGGATCGGCGAGGCGCAGTTCCAGTTCGAGCCGCGCGACACCTTCGTGGTGCCGTCATGGCAGCCGGTGCAGCTGGCCTCGGTCGAAGACACCGTACTGTTCAGCTATTCCGATCGTCCTGTGCTGTCGGCGCTCAACCTGCTGCGCGAAGAGCGCACCTGACTCCGTTTCCCGCGGGCACGGCGGCATGCCGGTGACCGCCTTCCCCGGCTCCATCCATCTTCCCTGTTTTCCTGATTCCCATACCGAGGTCTTCCATGTCTTTCGTCGTCACGCCTCCCGCCACCGTGGCCATTCCGGTCGTTGGCAGCAATGAGCTATTCCCTGTTCGTCGCGTCTATTGCGTGGGCCGCAACTATGCCGCGCATGCCCGCGAAATGGGTTTCGATCCGGACCGCGAGCCGCCGTTCTTCTTCTGCAAGCCGGCGGACGCCGTGATCCCGGTGGCCTATGGCGAGACCCTGACGCTGCAATACCCGGCGCAGACCGCCAACTACCACTACGAAGCCGAACTGGTGGTCGCCATCGGCAAGGGCGGTTCGGACATCCCGCTGGAACAGGCGCTGGACCACGTGTGGGGCTATGCCGTGGGCCTGGACATGACCCGCCGCGACCTGCAGATGAAGATGCGCGAGATGGGCCGCCCCTGGGAAATCGGCAAGGCCTTCGACGCCTCGGCGCCCATTGGCCCGCTCCATCCCGCCAGCGACGTGGGGCATTTCGAGCAGGGTGCGATCTGGCTGACCGTCAATGGCAGCGACAGGCAGCGCAGCGATGTGACCCACCTGATCTGGTCGGTGGCCGAGACCGTGGCCGACCTGTCGAAGTTCTTCCGCCTGGAGCCGGGCGACCTGATCTACACCGGCACGCCCGAAGGCGTCGGTGCCGTCAAGCCCGGCGACCTGATGGCCGTGGGCGTGGAGCGGCTGGGCGAACTGTCGGTGCGCGTGGCCTGATCATTTTTGCGAGGGCTGCACCGTGCAGATCTATAGTTTTTTCAATAGCTCGACGTCGTACCGCGTGCGCATCGCGCTGGCCCTCAAGGGCCTGCCGTACGACTACCGCCCGGTCAATATCCGCACCGGCGAGCATCGCGCCTCGGACTACGTGGCCGCCATCAACCCGTCGGCCGTGGTACCGGCGCTGGTGGACGGCGACTTCCACCTGGGCCAGTCGCTGGCGATCATCGATTACCTGGATGCGCATCACCCCGAGCCGCGCCTGATCCCGCAAGAAGCGGAATTGCGCGCCAGGGTGCTGGAGCTGGCCTATGTCATTGCCTGCGACATCCACCCGGTCAACAACCTGCGCATCCTGCGCTACCTGCAGGACACGCTGGGCGTTTCGCCGGAGCAAAAGGACGCCTGGTACCGGCACTGGGTCGAGGAAGGGCTGGATGCGGTGGAACGCCTGCTGGCGCAGCACGGGCGCGGACCGTGGTGCTTCGGCGAGCAGCCCTCGCTGGCGGACTGTTGCCTGGTACCGCAGATTGCCAATGCGCAGCGCATGGGCTGCGACACCTCGCGCTTCGTGCGGGCCATGGCGGTTTACCGCCATGCCAGCGGGCACCCCGCCTTCCAGCAGGCAGAACCTCAGCGGCAGCCGGACTACACGGCGCGCTAACCGGGGTGTGCCCGGGCGTTGCGTGCCGGGCGCGCACCCAAGGAGACCATCATGAATGACATCCGCAGCACGGACCGCAAGGTCATCGTCGTCGGCGGCGGTATCGGCGGACTGGCCGCCGCGCTGGCGCTGGCCCGCCAGGGCATCCGCGTCGAATTGCTCGAACAGGCCGAGAAGATCGGCGAGATCGGCGCGGGCATCCAACTCGGCGCCAACGCCTTTGCCGCGCTGGACGCGCTGGGCGTGGGCGAAGCCGCGCGCAAGCGTTCGGTCTTTACCGACTACCTGATGATGATGGACGCCATCGACGCCACCGAGGTGGCCAAGGTGGACGTCGGCGAGCCCTACCGCAAGCGCTTCGGCAATCCCTACGCGGTGATCCATCGGGTCGATATCCATCTGTCCATCCTGGAAGCCGTGCAGGTGCATCCGTTGATCCAGTTCCGCACCGCGACCCAGGTGCGCGCGCTGGAGCAGGATGAATCCGGGGTCGTCGTGATCGACCAGCACGGCGAGCGCCACCGGGCCGATGCCGTGGTTGGCTGCGACGGGGTGAAGTCGGCAATCCGGCAGGCCTTGCTTGGCGACGAGCCGCGCGTGACCGGCCACGTGGTGTACCGCGCGGTGGTCGATGTGGCGGATATGCCAGCCGACCTGCAGATCAACGCGCCGGTGGTGTGGGCCGGCCCGAACTGCCATCTGGTGCACTACCCGCTGCGCGGCGGCGAGCAGTACAACCTGGTGGTGACCTTCCACAGCCGCGAGCAGGAAGTCTGGGGCGTGCGCGACGGCAGCAAGGAGGAAGTGCTCTCGTACTTCCAGGGCATCCATCCCCGTCCCCACCAGATGCTGGACCGCCCGAGTTCCTGGCGCCGCTGGGCCACCGCGGACCGCGATCCGGTCGAGCGTTGGAGCTTCGGACGCGCCACCATCCTGGGCGACGCGGCGCATCCCATGACGCAGTATCTTGCCCAGGGCGCCTGCCAGGCGCTGGAAGACGCCGTGACGCTGGGCGCCGCGGTGCAGGCGACGGATGGCGATTTCACTGCCGCCTTCGCGCTCTATGAAAAGGTCCGCATCCCGCGCACCGCGCGCGTACTGTACTCCGCGCGCGAAATGGGGCGCCTCTACCACGCCAGGGGCGTGGAGCGGCTGGTGCGCAATTCGCTGTGGGTTGGCCGCACGCAGGAGCAGTTCTACGACGCGCTGCAGTGGCTGCACGGCTGGCGTGCCGAGGATTGCCTGGGAGGCGCGCGATAGGGGCAGGCAGCGCCCCGGCGACAAAGCCCATCAAAGCGGCCCGATCCCGGATCGGCCGCCTCGAAAGACAATGAAGGAGACAGCTGTGCCCACCCAACCATCCATCGGTATCACCGAGTTCATCGATCGCCATCCCTTGTCGGGGTTCCAGGTACTGATCGTCGCGCTGTGTTTCCTGATCGTCGCCATCGACGGCTTCGATACCGCCGCCATCGGCTTTATCGCGCCGGCGATCCGGGCCGAATGGCAGCTCACGCCGGCACACCTGGCGCCGCTGTTCGGTGCCGGGCTGACCGGCCTGATGGCGGGGGCGTTCCTGTTCGGCCCCCTGGCCGACAGGTTTGGCCGCAAGAGCGTGCTGATCTTCTGCGTGCTCTTTTTCGGCATCGCCAGCCTGGCCTCCGCGTTCGCCGGCTCGCTCTGGGGACTGGTGGCGCTGCGCTTCCTGACCGGCCTCGGGCTTGGCGGCGCCATGCCCAACGCGATCACGCTGACCTCCGAGTATTGCCCGGCCAAGCGCCGCTCCTTCCTGGTGACCACCATGTTCTGCGGATTCACCATCGGCTCGGCGCTGGGCGGCCTGGCCTCGGCAAGCCTGATCGAGGAGTATGGCTGGCGCTCGGTGCTGCTGATGGGCGGGGTGCTGCCGCTGTTGCTGCTGCCATTCATGTTGTGGCGGCTGCCTGAATCGGTCCGCTACCTGGTGATGAGCGGCAAGCAGCCGGAGCGGGTGGCGGCCACGCTGCAACGGATTGCGCCGGGAGAGTCCATCGCGCCCGGCAGCATCGTGGTCACGGACAAGCGCATGCCCGGTTCGCCTGTGGCCCACCTGTTCCGGCCCGAGCTGGTGCGGGGCACCTTGCTGCTCTGGCTCACCTTCTTCATGAGCCTGCTGGTGATCTACCTGCTGTCGAGCTGGCTGCCCACGCTGCTGCGCGCCACCGGCGTGTCGCTGAAGACTGCCGCGCTGGTCACCATGATGTTCCAGGTGGGCGGCACCGTCGGCGCCATTGTGCTGGGCTGGCTGATGGACCGCGCGAATCCGCACTATGTCCTGGCAGCGACCTACGCGCTGGCGGGCGTTTTCATCGCCGCGATCGGCAGCCTGACGGCGGCGCCGTGGCTGGCGGGGGTGGCGGTATTTGCCGCGGGCTTCTGCATCTCAGGCTCGCAGGTCGGCGCCAATGCGCTGTCCGCGGCCTACTATCCCACCAACTGCCGCGCCACCGGCGTGAGCTGGGCCAACGGCGTGGGCCGCATGGGCTCGGTGGTGGGATCGGTCGGCGGCGGCACCATGCTGTCGATGGGCCTGACCATGCCGGCGCTGTTCCTGCTCGTCGGTATTCCGGCAGTGATCGCGGGCGCGACCATGCTCAAGCTCGGGTGGCATCGCGCTGGGCTGGCGCGGCGCGTGGCCGTGGCCTGAGCACAAGGGCAGGGGATTCGTCCTTGACCCATCAAATGATAATGCTTATCATTCATAACTCGGGTTTGTGACACGGCCTGAGTCAGCAAATGGGTTACCGGACACGTCATGTGTCCGGTTTTTTTTGCATGCTGGCGGCTATTGGCAGCCACCTGCACAGGCCAATGCTGCAATTCATCGCTGCAACGCCGGGCTGCTGGTCACCGCCATGGGCCAGACACCCGGCCGGTGCCGGCAGCCAGTCGGCGGTGTGCGGCGGTGCGCCGTGTTCAACCCTGCTCCCACGCGCTGCACCACCCCGCGGCCGCCACCTGCTTGTCGCCAAACAGCACGCAGCCGCCCGTGGCAGGGCTGCTGCCTTCCTGGAATAGCTGGCAGTTGGCGCAGGTCTGGCTGGGGGCATGCCCGGGATACCTGGCCTGGTCCACCTTGCGCGTATCCGCCTTGTAGCCCAGCTTGACGGCCTGCGGATCCTTCTCGTCGAGCTCGGCGGCGCCGGCTGGCGTCGCCATGGCCGCAAGGCTTGCGGCCATGGCCACCGGCATGGTCTTCAGGAAATGACGGCGGGTCGGCATGCTGCTTTCCTCTTTTTGGGGGGACAGGATTGGGGGACAGGAGTGGGTTTGGCCGATGAATCGAGGGGCTCGGCCTTTGCCGGCTGGATTGTGGCACAGCAAGCTGTTGCGCCGCAGCCGTGCATTGCCTTGCGGCTTCAGGTTTGCCGGAAGTAGGCGCTCGGGCTGACGCCGAAGGTCTTGCGGAACACGGCCGCGAAGGCGCTGGGGCTGTCATAGCCGTGGTCCAGCGCTACCTCCAGGATGGGGTCGCCCTGCGCCAGTCTCGGCAGGCTGAGCAGCAGCCGCGTGTGGCGGCACCAGGCGCCGAAGGTCATGCCGGTTTCGCGCTTGAACAGGCGGGCGAAGGTGCGGCTGTTCATGTGCAGTTCGCCGGCCCAGCCTTCCAGGGTTGCCGGGGCCGCCGGATTCTGGATCAGCCGGGTGCAAAGCCGGGCGGTACGGGTGTGCTGCGGCATCGGCAGATGCAGCGAGAGCACGGGCGCCGACTGGATCTCGTCGAGGATCAGTTCCATGACGCGCTGGTCGCGTCCCTCCAGCGCGTAGGCGGGAGGAATGCGCACAGCGTGCAGGATCAGTTCGCGCAGCAGCAGGCTGACCTCGATGGCGCGGCAATCCGGCGGCAGGCCCGGGCGGGCGTCCTCGGCCACGAAGACCGTGCGCATCCGCACGTCGCCAACCGTGCCGATGCTGTGCTTCATCAGCGGGGGCACCCAGACCGCGCGGCCGATCGGCACCACCCAGTCGCCGCGCGCGGTGCGCACGATCATGACGCCGGAAATGGCGTGGATCAATTGCCCATGCCGGTGCCAGTGCTCGGCCAGATCCGAGCCATCCGGCTGGTCGGTGGCCACGACGACGATCGGTCTGGGCGTTGCCAGCGATTGCTGGAGGGCGGAATCGGACAGGGTCTTCATGGCGCTGGCATTCCCGGCAATGCGGTCTTTCTATCGAGCGGGGAAGTTTATCCCGCTTGCCGATGGCGGATGCGGCGGGCAAGCAGGATGGCTAGGCGGCGGCCAGCGCCTGCTCATCGATCTGCGCGGGCCGGTCACGCAGGCGCAGGGCCAGCAAGGCTGCCACGCACAGCACCCCCAGCACTGTCGCCAGCGTGAAGCCGAGCCCGCGCGCATCGGACAGCATGCCGAACAGCGGTGACGCCAGGCCACCCACGGACAGGGCCAGGCCCAAGGTAATGCCACTGGCCATGGCCGGATTGCGCGGCAGGTAGTCTTGCGACAGCGTGACCTGTGCCGAGAACGGCAGGAACATCGCCATGCCGAGCAACACGGTGAATACCAGCGCCAGCGGTGCGGTCGGCGCCAGCACCAGCCCGCCGAGCATGGGCAGCATCAGCACATAGCCGGTCCGGATCGCGGTCATGCGGCCCAGCCGGTCGCCGAGCCAGCCGCCCAGCAGGGTGCCCGCGGCGCCTGCCGCGGTGAAGGCGGTCAGTACCGCGCCGCCCAGGAAGGCGCTGCCGCCAAGATCGCGCGTCACATGCAGCGACAGCATCGACAGCACCGTGACATAGGGGATGGACCAGCCAACGATGACGGCCACCAGCAGGCTGAAAGCACGCCAGTTGTTGTTTGCCAGCGCCGGGCGCGCCCGCCTGGCCGCAGCGGCGCCCGGCGCGCCCGCGGGCCGCGCCGCAGCCACCAGCCACAGCAAGGCCATCAGCAGGGCGGGGATGCCCAGCAGGTAACTGCGCGACAGTGCACCGCCGCCCACGGCGAGCGCCGCCAGCAGGGGGGCGAACGAGGCGCCGATGGTGCCGCCCACCGAGAACACGCTCATCGCCTTTTGCGAGGCGCCGCCGGCGGCGCGTGCCGCTACGGTGGCTGGCGGATGGTAGGCGGCGATGCCCAGCCCGCTGAGCGCAATGGCCAGCCACGTCGCCTGGTAGGTGGCGGCCATGCCGGCCAGCACCACCCCGAACGCGGCGACCAGGAAGCCCGTCGGCACCAGCCAGCCACGATGCGCGCGGTCGGCATAGGCGCCGAACAGCGGCTGGACCACGCTGGACAGGCCCGTGGCGGCCAGCATCAGGCCGCTGACGGCGGCGTAGCTATAGCCGCGCTCCAGCACCATGAACGGCAACAGGGCAGGTACCAGTCCCTGGTAAAGGTCATTGACCGCATGCGTGCCCGTCAGCAGGCCGAGTCGTTTCTTGTTCATGCGGCACCTCCCGGTCGACGGGCGCGCGGGTTGGGGGCGTATAACAACATGTCAGGATCCTCCTTCTTGTCGGAAAGAGGATCGTAGACAACGGCGCTGAATGCATCTCGCTTGGAAACTACAAGATTCGTCGCAAAATGGACAACGCCGGATAATCGTGGATACGCTGCCGGGCCTATGGCAAACTCGCGCTACCTTTTTCGGCCGGCTCGCTCGCCGGCAATCGTTCACTCACCATCAAGCCCATGACCGCGCCGACCAATACCGATACCCTCCGCCATGCCCTGCAGGCACCGCTGCCCCTGCAACCGGGGCCCTTGATGGGCCCTGCCTTTGCGCAGGCGGGCGAGGCCGGGCGATTTGCCATCTACACCGAGCCGCCGGAAGCGCCCGGGCGCGACGAGGTGCTGGCGGCGCTGCGCGTTCAACTCGAGGCACAGCCTGGCGGCGACGAAGCGGTACGCGGCGAAGTCCTCGACAGCGACGACTGGGAACCCGGCCAGGCATTCGAGATGGACATGGACAGCGACGACGTCTGCGGCCAGGTCCTTTTCTACCGCTTGATTCTGGCGCGGGAACTGGATCCGGTCGGGTATTGCGCATTCGAGATCAATGCGGACGAGACCGGCGTGGTTTTCGTCACCCTGGTGGAGTCGTGGATCCGGGCGCCATACCGGCAGCTCGGGCTGGAACGGGGATTCGTGCTGCAGATGGCCGATGCCGTGTATGCCGTGCTGGCTGAACTCGATGTCCGGCTGCATGCGGCGGGCCAGGCCGGCGCGTCGTTCGAAGTGCTGCTGGGGCTGGACGAGCCGTCTTCCGCGGGAAGCTCGCTGCTGCAGTCGCTGGCGGAAACGCTTCAAGGCCTGACTGGTACGCCGGACAGGGCCAGCGCAGCGGGGCTCGATCCATTGCGCATCACCAGCGCCAATGTGTCGGTACTTGCCGCCAATTGAACGGGTGGGTGCCGACAGCTGCCGCCAGCGTGGCAGCGTTTGCATGGATATCGGGGTGGTGTATTATGCCGCACTTTTGGCCAGGTTTATCACTGGCCAATGTCGATTGCGCAATGGGCTGTGCCATGTTGGCATCGCCGTTGCCGCCACCTGGGGAAAACATGTCATTAAAATCGCGTCGCCCGCTGCTGAAGCTGGCGCTGGGCGCAAGCCTGTGCCTGGCATTGACGGCGGGTGCCGCCGGCGTCGGGGAGATTGGCCAGCCCGCGCCGCATATTGCCTTTGAAACTCTCGATTACCGCGATGAATTGCTGAACCGCGATCCTGCGCTCACCGAGGCAGTGCTGGCCTTCTTCGGCCTGGAGACCGGCACCTATTTCTGGGAAGACGACCTGGTCGCAAGCCAGGCCTGGGACGGGCTCGGCCAGCGCAGGAGCAACCAGGTGGTGCAATTGCCCGATGGCAGGGTTCTGCTGGCCTCGATGCGCACGCTGTCCACCGGCGAGGAGCGGACCGCGCTGCTGGCCGATGCGCAGGGCAATCTGCAGGCAGTGGCCCTGGCCCATCTGCAGTGCGGCAAGAAGTGCCTGCCTCACGAACAGCGCAGGCTGACCGTGTTCCTGCGCGCGGGTGTCGGGCAGGCATCGGCCGAGCCGCTGGTTGCCTGGGGCCGGCGCGACCCGGACCCGGAGGCAGACGCTGGCGCGCCGCGGCCCGTGCAGGTCGAGTTCCGCACGGTCGATCCCGGCAGCGCCGAGCGCGCCGCGCCGCCCGCGGTGCCGGCCGGAATGCCAGGGAAGGTGCCCTTGTACCCTTACTCGCGCCGCGCTCGCGATGACACCAATCAACGCGGTCAGGCGGTATTCCTGACCCCCCATTCCGTTGCCCGGGTGGCGGCGTACTATCGCAAGCTGGCGCAAAGCGATCGGCAGGTGCGCTGGAACGATGGCGGCGAAGCCGGTGGCGTATTGTGGTTCAAGCGCGGCAAGGGCGAGGGCATCGTCGAGGTGTCGCCGCAGCGCAATGATCCGCTGACGCGCGTGCGCATCGAGTACAGCCCGGTGGCGCCCTGAACAGGCCAAGGCCGGCGGGCTAGCGAGCCAGCCCGCCGGCATCGCGGCATGGCCGGCGGGCGGTGCGGCGGTGCCGGGCGTGTCAGTCCAGCGGCCTGCCCGGCCGGAAACCATCCCGCAGTTCCCGCTTCAGCACCTTGCCGATCGCGCTGCGGGGCAGTTCCTCGGCCAGTTCCACGGCGGCGAGCCGCTGCGTCTTGCCGACCCGCTCATTGGTCCAGTCCATCAAAGCCCCGGCGGATGCAGGCGCTCCTTCGCGGCGAACCACGAAGGCCACCGGCGTTTCGCCCCAGCGCTGCGACGGCACGCCCACCACCGCGCAGTCGGCCACATCGGGATGCTGCCGGAGGATGCTCTCCAGATCGCTCGGATAGATGTTGAAGCCGCCGCTGATGATCATGTCCTTCTTGCGGTCCAGCAGCGTCAGGAATCCATCCTCGTCGAAACGGCCGACATCGCCGGTCCGGATGAAGCGCTTTCCGCTGGCGTCGCGCCATTCCGCGGCGGCGGTCTTTTCCGGTTGCTTGTGATAGCCGGCCATGATGGCGCCGGAATGCCCGACCACCTCGCCAATCTCGCCGATGGGCACCTCGTGGCCGTGGTCGTCGATCAGGCGGATATCGTGCCCCTCCATTGGCCGGCCGACGGTATGGAGCTTGGCCGGAAACTCGTGGGCGGCGAGAGCGCAACTGCCGCCGCCCTCGGTCATGCCGTAGTACTCCACCAGGCCGCCTGGCCAGCGCTTGAGCACGTCGGCCTTCAGTGCCGCGCTCATGGGCGCGCTGGTGGAGAACTTCATCCTGAACGCCGACAGGTCGTAGTTGCCAAAATCGGCGCGTGCCATCAGGCGCTGGTATTGCACCGGCACCAGCATGCTGTGGTTGACGCGGTAACGTTCCGCCAGTTCCAGATAGCGTTGCGCATCGAACTTCGGCATCAGCACCGCGGTGCCGCCCAGCGCCAGCGTGGGAATGAAGCTGACCAGCGTGGTGTTCGAATAGAGCGGCGTGGAAATCAGCGTGACGGCCTCGGGCCCGTAGCCGCCCATTTCGTGGACCCGCCGGATCTGGTTCCAGCGCAGGGCGTGGCCGTGCACGATGCCCTTGGGCGTCCCCGTGGTGCCGGACGAGTAGATGATGTTGAACACCTGTTCCGCGTCCACTGGGCGCACCTCCGGCCGGCTTCCCGCGGGCGCCAGCCATGCTTCGAACGACAGGCCGGTGGGCGCACCGGCCAGGCCGACCAAGCGGGCTCCGATGCCGTCCCTGACCGCCGCAATCTCACGCAAGACGTCCGGGCCAATGAAAAGCAGCCTGGCCTCCGCATCATCCACCATGCCGGCCAGGCTTGCCGGGGTGGATGACGGGGCGAGCGGGACGATGGCGACGCCGGCCCGCAGGCCACCGATAAAGACCGCGGCATACTCGATGGAGGCGGCGGCGCAGACGGCCAGCGCGTCGCCGGGCCGCAGGCCGTCGCGCTGCAGGGAGGCCGCCACGCGGTCGGCCAGTTGGTCGAATTCGGCATAGCCGACCGAGCGCTGGTCGTCGACCACGGCAAGGTGGTGCGGCCGCTCGGCGGCATGGGCACGGACACAGTCAGCGAGGTTGCCGACGGGTTGCGCCAGGATGTCGTTGATATGCATGAGGAATTCCTGTCTCCATTTGGCGTCGCGCTGGACGGGGCCTGAGCCGTCAGCGCGAGCGGATTTATGGTCTTGGGCGGCTGGCCGTCCAAGCCTTCGCCAGCCGATCTCCTCCCGTACCGGTGATGGTCCTGGCAGGGCGCGACGAGGGCGTCCCGGGAGTCTAGTCCGGAGTGGCCCCTCTATCAACGGCCCGGATTCCAGGTGAAAATCAATTAAATGGCAAAAACGATATCAAGGAGCGCATTGATTCAAATTTGACATTTGATGGCGCGCCACATGTATCATGTGCGCCCGAGTGCTTCCGGTCGGCTAATCGGCACTTAACGCTTGGCAATAGGCAAGCAACACCAAGCAATAAAGAAAATAAAGAAAGGAATTAGGTAATGAGCGTTCTCAATAAGGTTGAAGGCGGTTATCTGCAGTTGTTGCGGGTCCTGGTGCTGGCGATGGCCACGCTCGTGCTTGTCTGCGCTGCTATTTTCGGCGCGCGAGCCCTGATGAACTACAACGCCAAGCCCAAGGCGGTTTCGGAAGACATCGCCATCAGCGCGGCCTCCTTCCATCTCGGCAGCGAGCCGGAGGAGAAGGAAGCCGAGGGCGATGGCAAGAGTGACGTCCACGCGGCCGAGCACGCGAAGCTGGCAGACAGCCTGCTTGCCGTGATCAAGAAGCATGGCAAGGCGCTGGCCGGCCCGACCTTCGAGGTTGACAAGACCGAAGTGCACAATTTCGTCGAGGCGGCGTTGGGCGAGGAAGACCTGGGCGAGAAATTCGTGGCAACCCAGACCGCATACATCGACCAGGTTTTCGCGCGAGCCGATGTGGTAAAGCATGTCAAGAACAGCGAAACGTTCTATGAGACGCTGAACAAGGCCTTCGGGGACTACCGCAAAGCCTATCTTGCGGAGAAGGAGCGGATCTCGGGCGAAAAGGCGGTGGCCGAGGGCGAAGCCAGCAGCAAGCAGGTCGAGGCCGCGCAGTCGATCTACCTGATCGGTGCGCTGTTCTCCGCGTTCATCCTGCTGGTGCTGTTGATCGTGCTGATCCGCATCGAGCGCAGCATCCGCTCGATTTCCGTGGGCAAGCCGGCGGTGTGAGGTACAGGGCCGCCATGGCGGCGCATAGGCATGGAACTTCGATTTACGATCACGGCAAGCCAGTTGGACGATTTTGCCGAACGGGCCAAAGCGAGCCGCCAGGCCCGCCAGGCCCGTTTTGACCGAAGGCGGGAGCGGGCGGAGGCATGGATCGAGCGATGCCAGCGGCGCTGGCTGCCGTTGCTGTTGCTCGTATTGCCATTGCTCGGTAGCGGCCTGGTTCTCTATCTTCCCGCGCGGCGGTTCAGCATTGAAGCGGGCATTGCCCTGGCCATCGTCTCCGTCGTTTACTTCTTGCTTTGGCGGCGTTACGCCCGGCGCATGGTCGATGCCCTGCTTGAGCGCCCGTTCAAGTGGCGCACGATGCTGCTTCACCGTCTCGCGAGCAAACTGGAGCACTCCCTGGATCGCTCGAACCGGCGTCGCCTGGCTGCGCTGGAAGGGTGTCACAGGATCCATATCGCGTCGGCGGGATTGACCCTGGAGCCACCCGGGCGCAAGGCCATTTCGCTCGCCTGGGGCCAGATTGCGCAATTGCGCGAGAACGGGGAGTTCTACCAGATATCGACGCGCGTCCAGAAGCGGATCGGCGTGGGATACCTGATTGCCAGGCAGAGCCCGGAGATGGATCCGGAGGCATACCAGGCCGGGCTGCAGTCTCTGGTGCAACGCGTTCTCGAAGGACGGGCGCACGGCTGACGAAGGCCTGGCGCCGGGCGCAAAGGTTCGCCGGAGTGGAGCATGGCTATGACTGGCGTGCGATCTCCTCGAGCAGCGCTGCTTCCATTGCTTCGATCGGCGCCCGTGCGCAACCGGTGTAGAACTCGACCTGCGCGCACGCCTGGTGCAGCATCATGCGGGTGCCGTCGATGGTGCCGCAACCCAGTGCGGCAGCGTCGCGGATCAGTTTGCTCCTGACCGGGATGAAGGCCGCATCCATGACAAGCAGATGCGATGCCAGTTGTCCCGCCACCGGATTGATGTCGGGCGCGCGGAAGCCGGCGGCCGTGGCGTTGGCAAGGATATCGAAGCCGGACGCACGGAAGTCGGGAAGGGCGCCGCCAAAGCGCAGGCCCAGTGAATCCGCCAGGGCCTGTCCGCGTGCCGCGGTGCGGTTGAACAGCGTCACTTCCGCGCCGGCCTCGCGCAGGCCGTAGGCCATGGCCCGCGCGGCGCCGCCCGCGCCGAGCAGCGCGACACGCTTGCCGCCAAGCGCGGTCGCCTCCTCGAACGCGCGCACGGCGCCGGTGCAGTCGGTGTTGTAGCCGGTGAGCACCCCGTCGACATTGTTGATGGTATTGACCGCGCCGATGGCGCGCGCGCTGTCGTCGAGCCGGTCCAGATGCGCGATCACGGCCTCCTTGTGCGGCATCGATACGTTCATGCCGCGCACGCCCAGCGAGCGGATCGCCTGCACGGCGCCCGGCACGTCCTGCACGCCGAAGCAAACGAAGGTGTAGTCGACCCCGAGCGCGCGATAGGCCGCGTTGTGGATGCGTACATTGAAGGTGAAAGGCTCGCCCATGATCGAGCCGCACAGGGTGGGAATGGAGCGGGGCATTGCGGATTCGTCCTTAAAGGGAAATTGTGTGGCGGCTCAGGCCGCTGCAGCAGCCAGGTCGAAGCACGCGGCGGGGCGCCGTCCGGCCAGTGCGTCCAGCAGGTTGCGGGTGGCCAGCTCGGCCATGGCGCGCCGGGTCTCGTGCGTGGCCGATCCGATATGCGGCAGCGCCGTCACCAGCGGGTGGCGGCGCAAGGGGGAATCCTGCGGCAGCGGCTCGGTGGCGAACACATCGAGTCCGGCCGCACGCAAGTGCCCGCTGTCGAGCGCCGCGAGCAGGGCGGCTTCCTGCACGATCTGGCCGCGCGCGCCGTTGACGAAGATGGCGCCCGGCCTCATCAGCGCGAACTCCCGCGGGCCCATCAGGCCGCGCGTGCCCTCGGTGAGCGGCAGGGTAACGGCGACGATATCGGCTTGCTGCAATGCGTCATCGAGCGTAGTCCGGGCAGCGCGGCCAGCAAGCTCGGGCACCTCCACCGTGGTTTCATTGACGTACAGCACCCGCATGCCGAAGCCCAGCGCCGCGCGGCGCGCGACCGCCTGGCCGATGCGGCCGAAACCGAGGATGGCCAGGGTCTTGCCGTGCACGTCCCAGCCGAACAGGCTTTCGCCGATGTTGCGGGTCCAGCGGCCCTCCCGCACATGGGCGGCCAGTTCGGCCAGGCGGCGGCTGGCCGCCATGATGAGCGCGAATACCGTGTCGGCGGTGGTCTCGGTGAGCACGCCGGGCGTATGGCAGAGCGCAATGCCATGCTCGCGCAGCCACGCAAGGTCATAGTTGTCGATCCCGACCGAGATGCTCGAGATCACTTCCAGGTGGCGGGCCCCGGCCAGTTCGGCCGCGCCGAGCCTGTAGCTGGAACCGATCAGGCCGTGCGCGTCCGCCAGCGCCGCGCGGAAGGCCGGCAACTGCCCGGGCTGGCGCGGGTCGGCGACGATCACCTCGTGCTGTGCTTCGATGCTGGCCAGCAGGTCCTGCGGAAGCGGGCGGAACACCAATACATTCTTGCGCATGATCATCCTCTTGCCGGCCTTGCCGGCGATTCAATGCCGGCGGTTTCCAGTTGCCCGCGCGTCGGCAGGCCCTCGGTATCGCCCCGCACCTGCACCGCGCGGGCGCCGATCCAGGCGCCGCGCCGGACCGCATCCGCCACCGGCCGTCCTTCCAGCAGCGCGCTGATCACCCCCACGGCAAAGCCGTCGCCGGCGCCCACGGTGTCGACCACGCGCTCGACCCCGCAAGCCGGGATATGGCCGGAACCCGCCTCGCCATCGAAATAGGCGCCGTCGGCGCCGAGCTTGACCACCACCAGGCGGGCGCCGCGCGCGCGATAGAAGGCGGCGATGCGTTCCGGCTCGGCATGGCCGGTGAGAAACCGGCCTTCCTCGATGCCGGGCAGGATCCAGTCGCATTGCCGCGCCAGGTCGTTCAGCGTGGCGCGCATCAGTTCGGGCGAGGCCCACAGCGTGGGCCTCAGGTTGGGATCGAAGGAAACCGTGCGGCCGGCGCCACGCATGGCGGCGATGGCCTTGCGCGTGGCCGCCTGCGTGCCTTCGGCCAGCGCCGGGAACACGCCGGTGACATGGAGGTGCCGCGCGCGGCGCAACCACGCATCGTCCAGGTGCGCGGCGCCCATGCGGCTCGCCGCCGAGCCGCGGCGGTGGTACTCGACCGGCGGGTCGCTGCCATCGTCGACGCGGCCCTTGAACTGGAAGCCGGTGCGCTGGCCGGGCTCGCATACCACCTGGCTGCAATCCACGCCCTCGCGCTGCATCTCGCCAAGCAGGTAGCGCGCCATCGAATCGCTGCCCAGGCGGCTGGCCCAGCCTACCTTCAGGCCCAGTCGCGCGAGGCCGATGGCGACATTGGTCTCGGCGCCGGCGGTGCGCTTGTGGAAGGTCTGCACGTCCTCGAGCGGACCGGTTTCGCCCGCCACCAGCATCAGCATGGCCTCGCCCAGCGTCACTACGTCGAGATCGGTGCTCATGCGGGCAACTCCACCGAACGCAGCAGGTCGAGATGGCCTCGCGTGACCTGCACCAGGTCGTCACCCTGCAGCGGGAACTCGATTGCGCGCGGAGCGCCGGCCGGCAGGTTGCGCAGCACGCTGCGCCAAGGGGCGGACGACGCTTCCAGCGGCACGGCTATCCACTTGGCCGAGGTGCGCTGTACCCCTTTGCAGTGCACATAGCCGACCTGGCCGGCCAGGACCCGGGCGGCGTCGAGCGGGTCTTCGCCGTTCCAGTGCCAGTTGCCCATGTCGAAGGTCATGGGTATCGCGTGCCCCAGTGCGGCGGCACGCGCAAAGAAATCGCGCAGCGGTGGCAGGGTGCCGGCCGGCCCGGTCTGGTCGTTCTCCACCACCAGTTCGATCCCGGCGTGGCGCAGCCATGGCAGCAGCGGTTCCAGCGCCGCGCCGGCCTGGTAGCGGCCGAGCGACATCTTGACGCGCATGGCGCCGAGCGCCTGCGCGACACTGAAAGCGCGGTCGAGCGCGCCGGCGTCGAGGCTGCCGGCATCGTTCCATAGCCCCTCCGGGCTCGACCACACCACCGCCAGCCCGTGTTGCGCGGCCACGGCGCGCTGCTCGCCCAGTTCGTCCTGGTGGCCGCGCTGCAGCTCGCCGCGGTACTCCACACCGTCGGCACCGGCCGCCGCCGCGATCCGTGCCAGCGCGGCCTGTCCTTCGCGCTGCGCCAGTTCGGCGCCATAGGCGGCGAGCGAGACCAGCACCGCCGGCCGGGGCATGGGGAGGGATTGTCCCTGGGTCATTTCAGTGCTCCCGCGTTGAGGAATTGCCGCAGCTCGGGTGTGCGGGGTTGCGCAAACAGCGCCTTCGACGGGCCCGCCTCGTGCACCTTGCCCTGGTGCATGAAGATGGTGGTATGCGCCATGCGGCGCGCGAACTCCATCTCGTGCGTGACCAGTACCATGGTCATGCCCGATGCCGCCAGGTTCTCCATCACGCGCAGCACTTCGGCGGTCAGTTCCGGATCGAGCGCGGAGGTCACTTCGTCGAACAGCATGACCTTGGGTTCCATCGCCAGCGAGCGGGCGATCGCCACCCGCTGCTGCTGGCCGCCGGAGAGCTGCTCCGGATAGCAGTCCTTCTTCTCCAGCAGGCCGACCTGGGCCAGCACCCGGTCGACGATGCCCGGGATCTGGCCGGCGGGCAGCTTCCTCACGATGGCCGGGGCCAGTGCAATGTTCTCGCCCACGGTCAGGTGCGGAAAGAGGTTGTAGCTCTGGAACACCATGCCCACGTCGCGGCGCAGGTCGAGCAATTGCTTCCTGTTGTGATCGAGCTTGTGCCCGGCCACGGTGATGTCGCCGGCGTTGATCGTCTCCAGGCCGTTCAGGCAGCGCAGCATGGTGCTTTTGCCCGAACCGCTGCGGCCGATGATGGCGACCACCTGGCCCGGTTCGATCGCGAACGACACGCCCTTGAGCACGGCGTTGGGCCCATACGACTTATGCACGTCGCGTGCTTCGACAATGGCTTCAACGGTTGACATGGAGTCTCCTTTCCATGCGCCTGGCTGCCGACGAGAGCGGGAAGCAGAGCGCGAAGTAGATAAGCGCGACGACGACGAAGACCGCGAAGGGCTGGAAGGTCGCGTTGTTGATCAACTGTCCGGCGCGGGTCAGTTCGATGACGCCGATGATCGAGGTGATCGAAGTGTTCTTGACCAGCTGGACCGAGAAGCCGACCGTCGGCGGCAGGGCCAGCCGCACGGCCTGGGGCAGCACCACGAAGCGCAGTTGCTGCCAGCGGGTCATGGCGAGCGCCTCGCTGGCTTCCCACTGGCCTTGCGGTACGGCCTCGATGCAGCCGCGCCAGATTTCACCGAGGTAGGCGCTGGCGTAGACCGACATCGCCAGCATGGCGGCGACCATCGGCGACAGCTTGAGCCCGAGCACGGAGAGGCCGTAGTAGCTGAGGAACAGCACGATCAGCACCGGCGTGCCCTGCACGATCTGGATATAGACCGTGCTGGCCAGGCGCAGCAGGGGGCTGCGCGAGGTACGCGCGAGTGCCACCAGGAAGCCAGCCAGCGTGCCGCCGGCGAAGGCCAGCAAGGTCACCCACAAGGTCCAGCGGGCCGCCAGCAGGAGAATCCCGAGATGGTTCCAGGAGAACTCGGTGATCATCGGGCGCTCCCTGCGGTGACCGGTGCCAGCGGCGTGCGCGCCAGGGGCGCAACGCTGGCCGTGCGTGCGGCCTTCCTTGCCCGTGCCACCGCGCGGCGGCGCCTGAAAACGACATTGCCGAGCAGGGCGAACATGGCCCGCAGCAGCAACGCCAGCCCGATGTAGATGAACATCACCAGGATGTAGCTTTCAAAGGTGCGGAAGGTCTGCGAATCCACCTGGTTCGCCACTGCGGTCAGTTCTTCCACCGAAATCGCCGAGACCACGCTCGAGGTGAGCATCATCAGGGTGAACTGGCTGGTCAGCGCCGGATAGACCTTCTCGAAGGCGGGCACCAGCGCCACGTGGCGGATCATCTGCCAGCGGGTCATGCCCAGCGCGGCGGCAGCCTCCAGCTGCGAGCGGTGGATCGCCTGCAGGCCGGCCCGGATGATCTCCGTCGAGTAGGCGCCCAGGTTGACGGTCATGGCGATCAGCGCAGCGGTGAGCGCATCGATCTGCAGGCCGACGGTCGGCAAGCCGAAGAAGATGATGAAGAGCTGGATCAGGAACGGCGTGTTGCGGATCGCCTCGACGTAGAGCGTGGCGGCGCGGCGGGTCCACGGACCGCCATAGGTGGCGGCGATGGCGCCGACGGTGCCGGCCAGCGTCCCGAGCAGGATCGAGCCGAAGCTGAGCGCGAGCGTCATCCCGGCACCCTCGGCGAAGCGGTCGAGCTGCGACAACACCGGGGCCCATTCGAATTGGTAGTGCATGCGTGTCTCCTGGCGCGCCGGATGGTGCTGGCGCGCGGGGTTCAGAACACCGGCAGCGCGGGCAGCGTCTTGCCGGTCCACTTCTGCGCGATGGCGTCGAGCTCGCCATTGAGCCTGGCGTACGAGATGGTGGTGTTCAGCCACTGGCGCAGTTCGAAAGCGTCCTTGCGCACGGCCATCGAATTGGGCTGTACCGAGAAGGCGAACTTGGCGTCGAACTTGCCGGCGCCGCGTGCTTTCATGATCTCGTTGCCGGTGGTGTTGGGCAGGGCGATGGCATCGACCTGGTTGCTGATCAGCGCCTGGGCGCAAGTGGCGTCGTCTTCGAAGCGGACGATATTCATGCCGGGCACCGCCAGCCGGGTCAGCGCGGAATCCTGCGTGGTGCCGCGCGTCACGCCGACCTTCTTCTTGCCGAGATCAGCCAGCCTGGCGTACTTGGCCGCGGCCGGCGCGAAGATGGTCAGCTCGAAGGCGCTGTAGGGCGAGCTGAACATGATGGCCCGGGCCCGCTCGGGTGTCGGCGCCAGGGTCGCCACCAGGAAGTCGACCTTGCCGGCTTCCAGCGCCGGAATGCGGCTGGGCGAGGTGAGCGGCACGATATCGACCGGCACGCCGAGGTACTTGCCCAGCAGGTTGGCCACATCCACGTCGTAGCCGGCGGGCTTGCCGCTGGCGTCGGTGGTGCCGAAGGGCGGCGCGCCGGTCACCACGCCGATGGTGACTTTTCCCTTCTTGACGATCTCGGCGACGGTCTGCGCCTGGGCGCCGGCGGCGCTGGCCACGACCAGCAGCGCGAACAAGGGCTTGGCCAGCTGGCGCAATAAGCGTTGGATATCCATCTTTGTCTCCTGCACGGGTTATTGATGTGTCGCCGGCGGCACGGTGGCTGGCGAATGCGGTTCTGAAACCGGTTTCAGGATTATAGGAAACCGGTTTCAGAACTCCACCAGTGGAAACCCTAGGCAGCAGGAAATCGGCTTGCGGGGAGCCGGGACGCGGCTCGAATACGCGTGTCAGTACCTTGCCGCTGCGCCAGCGGCAAGGCTTGCGTGAAACGAGGGGAATGGCTCAGGCGCGGCGGGTGGACCCGCGCCTGACCAGGGTGCCGGGCAGCAGGACCTGGCGCGGCGGCAGTTGCGCGCCTTGCAGGCGCTCGATCAGGCAATGGGTGGCGACCCGGCCGATATCGTCGGTCGGCTGGGAAATGGCGGTGATGCCGGGGCCGACCAGGGCGGCCCATTCCGGATCGTCGAAACCGATCAGGCCAAGGTCGGTGCCGAGCTGCCACCCCAGCCTGGCCGTGGCTGCGGCGATCCGCAGCGAGATCACGGCATTGGCCGCCAGCACCGCGGCCGGCGCATCGCCGGCGCGCCGGCGCAGTGCGCGCAGGGCTTCGTCCAGCGCGGCGTTGTCGCCGGCCCGGGCTTCGAAAACAGCACCGCTGAGCGAGTCCGCATGTTCGGCGATAAAACCCTGGAAGGCGCTGGCCCGTTCGTTGCGGGAACTGATCGCCTTCAGCGGTTCGGAGATGAATAGCAGGTGCCGGTACCCGGCTTCGCTCAGGTGGCCGGCCGCGGACTGCACCGCGGAGCGGTTGTCGAGCGCGATCAGGTCGACCTCGGCGTCGCCCACCTTGCGGTCTACCAGCACCACGGGCTTGCCCAGTTGCGCTGCGTCGGCAAGGGCGCCGGCGTCGTGGCCCAGCGTGTGCAGGATGAACCCTTCGACCCGGTAGGCCGACAAGGCGCGAATGGCTTCGCGCTCCAGTTGCTCGTCATTGGCGAGGTTGAACAGCATCACCATATAGCCCGCGTCGCGGCAGGCCTTCTCCACGCCGCGCAGCACGGCTACCGAGAACGAGTTGGAAACATCCGCCACCACCAGCCCGATCAGGCGCGATTTGCCGCGCTTGAGCGCCTGCGCCATGGGGCTCGGGCTGTAGCCCAGTTCGCGGACCGCCCTGGCGACGCGCGCCTCCACGTCGGCGGACAGCTGCTCGCCGCCCCGGTTCAGGTAGCGCGACACCGTCGCCTTGGATACGCCCGCATAGGTGGCGACATCCTGGATGGTGAGCTTGTCTGCAGGCTTCGGGGTGGGCGGGGACAGCGGCGCGGGACGGGACATAGTGGGTCGGTTGCGGTGAAACCAGTTTCACGATTATGCCCCGGACTGGCGCCGGGTTGCCAACGGCAGGGCGGCACGCAATCCGGCATTCCCTTGCCAGGTGCCGCTTCAATCGCTTAAAATCCAATACGAATGATTCGCATCCGCATTTATCAAGGCAAGGCGCCAGCCGGCGCTGTCCGCGCGGACGTCAAACCACCATGTCCGCAGCCGATCCCAGCCTTACCCAGGAAGTCCACCATCTTTACAGCGATCACCATGGCTGGCTGCGCGGCTGGCTGCGCAAGAAGCTGGGCAACGCCATGGATGCCGCCGACCTGGCGCACGATACCTACCTGCGCGTGCTGGCCGCCGGCGCCGCGCCGCGGCCCGAGCAGTCGCGACGCTATCTGACGCAGATCGCCAACGGCCTGGTGATCGACCTCTACCGGCGGCGCCATATCGAGGCTGCCTACCTGGCCACCATCGCCGGCCTGCCCGAAACCCTGTCGCCGTCGCCGGAAACCCGGGCTCTGCTGCTGGAAGCCCTGATCGAGATCGATACCATCCTCGACCGCCTCGCGCCCAAGGCGCGCCGCGCGCTGCTGCTGTGCAAGCTCGAGGGCCTGAGCTATCGCGAGATTGCGGAGCAACTCGGCGTATCGGTGTCGTCGGTGGAGAAATACATCGCCAGCGCGCTGGTGGCCTGCTACGCCGCGCTGTTCGGCGTCCCGGCATGACGGCGGCAGGACAGCGTCCGCCCGATGCCGACGACGCGGCCGCGGTCGATCCCGAGGTGGTCCGGCGCGCCGCGCAATGGCTGGCACGGCTGTGGTCCGAGCAGGCCAGCAGCGCCGATGCCGCCGCCTGTGCCGCCTGGCGCGCCGCAAATCCCGAGCACGAGCGCGCCTGGCTGCGCCTGCAGGCGGTGGGCGACAAGCTGCATGGTGTCCCGCGCGAAGTGGCGCGCGGCACGCTGCTGGCACCGCGCGGCGCGGCGCCGCCGGCCACGCGGCGCAAGGCGCTGGGCCTGCTCGGCCTGCTGGCCCTGGCCGGCGGCAGCGCCTGCCTGGTGCGCGAGACCGAGACCTGGCAGCTGGCCCTGGCGGACCACCACAGCGCCGTGGGCGAACTACGCGACGTGATGCTGCCCGACGGCACCCGCATCCTGCTGAATACCGCCAGCGCCATCGATGTGGACTACGACGACGGCGAGCGCCGCGTGGTGCTGCGCGCCGGCGAGATCCTGGTCAGCACCGCGCCCGATCCGGCGCCGGTGTACCGGCCATTCCTGGTACAGACCCGGGAAGGCACGGCACGCGCTTTGGGCACCCGCTTCACGGTACGGCAGCAGGATGGCGCCTCCAGCATCGCCGTGCTGGAAGGCACGGTCATGGTCAAGCCGGCGCAGCCGGGCGCGCGCGAGGTGCGCATCGATGCCGGCCAGCAGACGGCACTGCGCTCCGGCGCTGCCTTGCCCCCGCGGCCCGCCGACGAAGACACGGCAGCCTGGTCGCGCCGCATGCTGGTGGCCGAGCGCATGCGGGTGGCGGATCTGCTCGCCGAGCTGGCGCGCTACCGGCCCGGCGTACTGCGTTGCGATGCCGGGGTGGCCGAGATGCGTGTGAGCGGGGTGTTCCCGCTGGCCGACACGGACCGGGCACTTGCCAACCTGACCCTGGGGCTGCCCGTGGCGCTGGTTTACCGCACCCGTTACTGGGTTACGGTGCAGGCTCGCTAGTTAGTGTCCGGAGCCTGGAAACTCGTTGCGCATTTCGGTTTCAGGACAGTGGATGCGCAGGCCAGGAGGGGGGCGTGCCCAGGCTGTGCGCGCGGGCGGTTGCTGGTTCTTCGGCGATCCGCGGGGAACACGAAGGTCGCCTGGCGACCTGGAACGGTCAACCGGTTGGTCATGGTAGAGTCGATCATCATTCTTTATCGCGTAGCCTTATGTCGCCACCCGTCGAACGTAGACCCGCCGATTCAGCAGACCATCAACAGGGCATGGAAAACGCCGCTGACGCGCACAGTGTGACCATGCGGATTCCGGCAATTGTTCCAGCGCAAACCGCTCTGGTGGTCATGCATTATCAGACCGACATCCTGGCGTTGTTTCCATCGGTCGCGCCCGCTTTGCTCTCCAATACGCGCAAGCTGTGCGACGCTGCGCGGGCCAAGGGCGTCAGCGTCTATTTCGCCAAGATCCACTTTAGCCCAGGCTATCCGGAAGTCAGTCCGTTGAACAGGAACGGGCAGGGAATCAAGCAACTTGGTCTTTTCGTCGACGACCGGATCTCGCCGGAACTCGGCCAGCAGGCCACTGAACCGCTCATCATCGCGCATCGTGCCAGCGTGTTCTTCGGTACCGACCTGCAGTTGCGGCTTTCCGCGCAGGGTATCGATACCCTGCTCATGGTGGGCATCGCGTCGACCGGCGTGGTGCTGTCGTCGGTCGCGTACGCGAGCGATGCGGACTTCCGTTTATTCACGGTCAAGGATTGCTGCTACGACCCGGACCAGGTCGTGCACGATCATCTTTTTTCAACGGCGTTCGATTCGCGCACAACGGTGCTTTCGCTTGCTGATGCCTTGCTGTTGCTTGGCTAGCATTCCGCCCTTGCCAACTGCGCCTACTTACGGAGGACGATACGTCCATGCACAAACCGCTCAATCTGAGACGCGGTCTTGTCTGGCGCAGCATCGCTTCGAAACCGGGCGCATGACAACGCCATGAACTTCGGAAATCGCTCTCGTATCCGTCGCGCCTCGCTTGCCCTGTCACCAGGTAGATACGGTCTCGAAAGCTGCCGCTGCACGATGATCTCGACACACGGCTCCAGCTCGAATGCGGGCAGCAGCAAGGAGGTCAGTGCATCGGATTCGATGGAGCAACGGAGAGCCTGATATTCATGGTCAACGCCCTCGGGGTAAGTCAGAAAGCCCGAGGAAAGGGCCAGAACGGTGGGGGCTGCGAGCGAGGACCTGACCTCCCGGTAAACAGCGATGTTCTGCCTTGCATAGGCCGCGTAACCCCGCGTCGCTATGAACGCGCCAATGTTCCCTTCGAATGCCATGAAGCGCTCGTCCAGGTCGACGAACTGCCAGCCGAGCCGCTGAGCCAGGACGGGACCGACAGAGGTCTTCCCGGCGCCGCCGGGCCCGACGAGATGAAGAACACTTGTCATTTTTTTACCAAAGCGGCGCGCCAGCATCAATGAACCCGATTCTAGCGCAGGCCGGGATGCCCGGTCCTGGCGGGGAGCGGCCGTCCAATGCCGACCGCCGCTTCCGCGATGACCACTGCTTCTTTCTCAAGATCGGCGTGACTTTCCCCGGATATCGTCGAATTCCCTTTTTTTTGCCGCGGCATTGAGGGTTTCGGATTCTCGTTCGGAATACCAGGAGAACAGACACGAAACCCTTGGCATCGAAAAGGATCCCGCTATGCCGTGCAGCCGTACCCCGGCCACAGTGCGCCCGACAGGCGCCCGCTCTTCCACGCTCCGCTCCAGCCCTAAGCCGCCATGCGCGGCCGGGTTCACGCCGATGGCGGCCGCCGCTCCGCGCCTGACCGCGCTGGCCGCCGCCATCGGGCCGGCCTGGGTCGCTGCCCTGGCGTTCGGCCTCGGCAGCGCCGCCATGCCGCTGCGCGCCGAAGCCGAGCCGGTACGCGATGCGGCCGAGGCCAGGCGTGCCTACGAGATCGCGCCTGGCACGCTGGACCAGGTGCTGAACCGCTTTGCCGGCCGCGCCGGCGTGGAACTGGTGGCCGACGCCGCGCTGACGCGCGGCAAGACCAGCGCCGGCCTGAGCGGCAGTTTCACGCTGCAGGAGGGCTTTGCGCGGCTGCTGGCGGCACACGGGTTACAGGCGGTGCGCGGCGTCAACGGCGCCTACACGCTGCGGCCCGACGCGCATCCGCCCGGTGCCGTCACCGAGGCCGCGCTGCCGGAGGTGACCGTGAGCGCCGCCGCCGACCGCGCCGAAGCCCTGCCGGAATCCTACGCGGGCGGCCAGGTGGCGCGCGGCGCCAGGCTCGGCATGCTGGGCAATGCCGACATGATGGACACACCCTTCAACATCAGCAGCTATACCGCGCAGGCCATCGAGGATCAGCAGGCCGGCACAGTGGGCGATGTCCTGGTCAACGATCCCTCGGTGCGTTTCACCACGTCGGCCGGGCATATCTATGAGAATTACAGCATCCGTGGCTTCTCGGTCAACGCCGACGACCTGGCGCTCAATGGCATGTACGGGTTGTCGCCCAATGGCCATGCGCCCACCGAGTTCATCGAACGGGTGGAAGTGCTCAAAGGCCCCAGCGCCTTGCTCTCAGGCATGTCTCCGAACGGCGCCGTGGGCGGCGTCGTCAACCTGGTTCCCAAGCGGGCGGGCGACGCGCCGCTGACGCGGTTCACCGCCGACTACATCTCCAGTTCGCAATTCGGCGGCCATCTTGACGTGGGGCGGCGCTTTGGCGGCCGCAATGAATTCGGCGTGCGTTTCAACGGTGCCTACCGCGACGGCCGCAGCGAACTGGACGGGCAGAGCAAGAAGCGCCTGCTGGGCGCGCTCGGGCTGGATTATCGCGGCGAGCGGCTGAAGCTGTCGCTGGACGCCTATGCCAACGAGGAAGACATCAGCAACGGCAGCCCATGGATGGCGTCCTTTTCCGGCACCACCGTGCCCAGTCCGCCCAAGACCGGCACCAACCTGCTGCGCGGCACCCATGGCCGGCTGGATAACAAGGCGGCGGTGGTGCGCGGCGAATTCGATTTCAACGACCAGTTCACCGCCTATGCCGGCGTCGGCGCGCGCAGCTATCGCTATTCGGGCTACATCAACGGCACCCGCGCCGGCAACGTCTCGCCGGCCGGGAACTACACGGGCATGACCTACCACCAGAACGGCTACATCGACACGCTGTCGGCCGAAGCCGGGTTGCGGGCGCAGGCGCGCACCGGCCCGGTCGGGCATCAACTGGTGCTGAGCGCCACCGCGCTGCAGATCGAGAGCGGCACCGTCAACAAGACCGGCGCCAGCTACGCCTCCAATATCTACAATCCCGCCACGCCGCGCCTGGCGGGCCAGCCGGGCGCCGCGCCCAAGACCGCCGAGACTACGCTGACCAGCATCGCGCTGGCCGATACGCTGTCGTTCGCGCGCGACCGCGTATTGCTCACCGCCGGCCTGCGTGCCCAGCGCGTGCAGACCACGACCTTCAGCGGTACCACCGGCGTGCAGACCGCCGACTACGACAAGAGCGCGCTGACACCGGCGCTGGGGCTCGTGGTCAAGCCGTGGAGCGCGCAGGTGTCGCTCTATGCCAACTACATCGAGGGACTGAGCCAGGGCGACAGCGTGACCGACGTCACCGCGCGCAACTACGGCGAGGTCTTCGCTCCCTACAAGAGCAAGCAGATGGAAGCCGGCGTGAAATGGGACGCGGGCGAGATCACCAACACCCTGAGCGTGTTCCAGATCAGCAAGCCGAGCATGCTCAAGGACACCGCCAGCAATACCTACAACGCCGACGGCGAGCAGCGCAATCGCGGCGTGGAATGGAACCTGTTCGGCCAGGTCGCGCCGCAGGTGCGCTTGCTGGGCGGCGTGACCTATACCCAGGCCTTGCTGACCCATACCGCCAACGGCGCTTTCGACGGCAACACGGCCTTCGGCGCGCCGCGCTGGGCCGGCAGCGTGGCGCTGGAATGGGATACGCCCTGGGTGCCGGGCCTGACCCTGACCGGCCGCGCGGTGCGCACCAGCTGGCAGTACCTCAATTCCGCCAATACGCAGCGGATTCCGGGCTGGACCCGCTATGACGTCGGCGCGCGCTATGCCACGCGCGTCCAGGGCCGCAAGGTGGTGTTCCGCGCCAGCGTGGAAAACCTGCTCGACCGCAGCTACTGGACCGGCACCTTCAACGACGGCTTCGCCACGCAGAACGCGCCGGGTACCTTCAAGCTTTCTACCACCATCGACTTCTGAAGGGGCCGGTCATGAGGAAGAGCGAGATGCGGCATCGGGATGGATCCAGGCGGCCGCCACGCGCGCTGGTGCTGGCGGCGATGCTGCTTGGGATGGCCTGCGGCGGCGCGCGCGGGCAGGGTGAAACGCCGGCCCCGCAGACGCAGATCGCGCCGGCGGGGCAGCAAGGCGCGGCAGGGGTGCGGCTTGGCGAGGGCGGCAGTGCCGGCGGACTGTGGCGTCCCGGCATGCCGGCAGCCTACCGGCTGGCGCTGGCAAAGGGCGACCTGGTACAGGGCAGCTTCGAGGGGGTGCCGGCGGCGCTGGACCTGCTCGATGCCCAGGGCGGGCGCCTGCGGCGCCTGGCCGGCGCCGGCATGCCCACCCGCGACTTCATGTTCGTGGCACCACGCGATGGCGACTACACGCTGCGGGTAGGTCCCCCGGAAGATGGCAGCGATGGGCTTCTTGGCAGGAATGCAACTAACGGCCAGGAGGCTATCCCCCACACCAAGCCTGCGGCCCAGGCCGGCACGCCATACCGGATCACGGTAGACGCCATTGTGCCGCTGCCGGCGCAGCACGCGCCGGCAGCGGCGGTCGAGAGCCCACGGTTGCGGGCATTGGCAGAGACGCTTGCCAGCGGTGGTGGCAGCGCGGCGTTCTGGCGGGAGATGAGCCAGCGCGGCACGCCGCTGGTCGAGCCGTTGTCCGAGCCGCTTGCCGGGTCCGGCAAAGAGGGCGCGGTCAGCGATGGCGGCGCCGGCAAAGCGGTGCTGGTGACCTTCCTGTGGCGCGGCGCCGGCCACGGCGTGCGCCTGTTCGGCAGCCCGGCTGGCGATCATGACGAACTGGCGCGGCTGGGCGACAGCGACGTCTGGTTCCGCTCCTACCGCCTGCCCACCAGCACGCGCCTGAGCTACCAGCTGGCCCCCGACGTGCCGAAGTTCGACGCGCCCGCGGCGCAATTGCGCCGCGCCATCCTGGCCACCGCGCAGCGCGACCCGCTCAATGCCCGGGTGTTTCCGGCCGCTGGCGCCGATGCGTTCCAGGCCAAGTCGGTACTGGAACTGCCGCAGGCGCCACCGCAGCCGTGGGTGGAGGCAAGGCCGGGCGTACCCGCCGGTACGCTGTCGCTGCACCGCTTCGAGAGCCGGTTGCTGGGCAATGCGCGCGACGTTTACCTGTACCGTCCCGCCGGCTACCGCCCCGGTGCCGCCGGCCAGGCGCTGCTGCTGGTATTCGATGCGCATGCCTACGTGAGCCTGGTGCCGACGCCGGTGATCCTCGACAACCTGATCGCGCAAGGGCGTATCCCGCCCACTGCGGCCATCATCGTCGGCAACCCGAGTGCCGCGGCGCGTAGCGCGGAACTGCCGCCCAACCCGATGTTCGCCCGCTTCCTCGCCGAAGAACTGATGCCGTGGGCGCGCGGGCAGGGCCTGTCCGCCCCGGCGGCCAGCACTGTGGTGGCGGGGTCGAGTTTCGGCGGACTGGCTTCGGCCTACGCCGCGCTGCGCCATCCCGAACTGTTCGGCAATGTGCTCAGCCAGTCGGGATCGTTCTGGTGGGCGCCGGGGCCGGGCTCACCGTTGGGCGCATCCGCGCCGGCGCGCGAGCCGGAATGGCTGACGCGCGAGTATGTGGCGGCCCCGAGGATGCCGCTGCGCTTCTATCTGGAGGCTGGCCTGTTCGAGGGCGCGCGGGGGCCCGGCGGCATTCTTTCCACCTCGCGCCATCTGCGCGATGTGCTGCGGGCCAAGGGCTATCCGGTGCGCTACGCCGAGACCGCCAGCGGGCACGATTACCTGCACTGGCGCGGCTCGCTGGCGTGCGGACTGCTGGCTTTGCTTGGCAGCGGCAAGACTGCGCGTGGCGGCGGAGAGGGTGCGTGCGCGGCGTCGGGACGGTAGGCGCCGCTTACGCGTCGCCCGTTTTCGCAAGGTTCGCAAGATATCTTGTCTGCACCAGCCCGCTGGGCAGGCTTCTGGTGCTGTGCATGCGCCATGTGGCCCGTGGCAGGTCCTGGTCAAAAAGCGCAATGCCTTTGCCCAGCACGACGGGCACCCGCGACAAGGTCAGGCTATCGACCAGCCCCGCCCGCAGTCCATCCCGAACCACGGCACCGCCGTCCAGGTAGACATGGCGATGTCCCGCTTTGCCCAGATCCCGCAGCAACGCATGCAGCGGGACATCGGCGCGTTCCTCTCCGTGCCTTGGGCGCAGTTCGCGGCCAGTCAGTACGACCACGCGCTTGCCCTCGTAGGGCCAGGGCCCGAATCCCAGCACCGCGTCGTAGGTGTTGCGGCCCATCACCATCGCATCGGTTTCGCGCATCAAGGCGGCGTATCCGGTAGCCTCCGGCGGATCCGAGGCATACGGCGAAAGCCATGACAGATCGCCGCCTTCACCGGCGATGAAGCCATCGAGGCTGACGGCAAGAAAAACGCTGACCATTGGACGATGCATTGGTGTGCCCTTATTAAATCTACGGTGTAGAATTATAAGCATGAGCACCATTGAAAATACAGCCCAAGCGGCTCCCGTTCGCAGGCGAGGCCGCCCGCCAAAGCTGGAAGCCGACGCCATCCTCACGGCAGCCACCGCGCTGCTCGAGCAGGCGGGCGAAGACTTCTCGATGCGGGGCCTGGCGCAGGCGATGGGCGTCGACCCGATGGCGGTCTACCGCTATTTCCCGACGAAAGCGGCGCTGCTGGATGCGGTGGTGGCGCATGCGTTCGAGGCACTCGACTCCGCCACGCTGCCGTTCGCGGCCGGAGACGATACGCAGTCGAAGCTGATCGCCGTATGCTCGATGTACCTGAAGCTGGCTTGCCCGGTGCCGGCGCTGGTCCGCCTGATGGCGCGGGGCGCTGTCGGGCCGGCCCATGTCGGCCGGCGTTTTGACGCGCTGTTCGAACTGGCCGTGGCAGATCTCGGCTTGTCCGATGCGCAGTACCTGCTCGCCAGGGATGTGGTGGTCGACTACCTGCACGGCTATGCCCTGTCCGGGCGTAGCCCCGACAGGGGCGAGTGGGCAGCGGGGATCAGGCTGATCCACGCCGGCATTGCGGCTGGTGTTTCAGGACTTGCATAAGTCCAGGAATTCCAACGCTGGTGCTGCGCGAAAAGGGCTGACGGAGATCGGGCGGCCGGCCCAAGGTATTGTCGGCCAATGTATCCTATGTATCATGTGCAGCATGCCGATTGCTGTCTTCTCCCGCGAGGCCCGCAGGCTCGCCACCGATACGCCTGGCCGGGCGCAGTCCCGGCGCGCAGGGCGATCCACTGGCGCTTCCATCGCTTCCTTCTCCACACCTGAACGAACTTTTCCACGAGGGCTCGCCATGCGTTTTCTCCTCCGATCGGCTCTTGCGTCCGCGCTGGTGCTTGCGGCCACCCAGTCCGCCATGGCGCAGGTGCCTAAAACGGTGCAGCTGGAGGAGCTGACGTGGACCGAACTGCGCGACCAGATTCACGCCGGCAAGACCACCATCATCATTCCCATCGGCGCGACCGAGCAGAGCGGTCCCGGCGTTGCGCTCGGCAAGCACAATGCACGGGTCAAGGTTCTGTCCCAGCGCATCGCCGAAGGCCTGGGCAATGCATTGGTGGCGCCGGTGATCGCCTATGTGCCGGAGGGGAGCTATGCTCCGCCGACCTCGCACATGCGGTTTCCCGGCACGATCACCGTGCCGGACGACGTGTTCGAGAAAACGCTGGCGTCTGCCGCGAACAGCTTCAAGGTCCACGGATTCACGAACATCGTCTTTCTCGGCGATCACGGCGGCTACCAGAACGATGTCAAGCGCGTGGTGGCCCAGCTCAACAAGGCCTGGGCCGGTTCGGGAGCCCGCGCGGTCGTGCCGCCGGAGTACTATGCCGCCAGCGCTGACGGTTACGCTGAGATGCTGCGCAAGCGCGGCTACCGCGACGACGAGATCGGCACGCATGCGGGACTTGCCGATACGTCGCTGCAACTCGCGGTCGCACCGCAGATGGTGCGGCTCGAGCGCCTGAGAAGCGGCCCCAGGCTGGGGCCGGCGGACGGCGTCTATGGCGGGGATCCGCGTCGTGCGAGCGCCGAGCTCGGCCAGCCCGGCATCGATGCGATCGTCGCGCAGACCGTCGGGGCCATCAGGAAGGACACCGGAGTCCATTGACGCGTCCGGTGCCGTCCGCCTTCCGCATCCAGCCGCATTTTCACTCGATAAGGGAACCAGCCATGCCATTGCATCCTCATCGTTTTTCGCGCCTTGCTTCGGCAGTTGCGGTGGCGGCCGGTTGCTGTGCCGCCGCCGCGGCATCCGCTGCGGCGGCTGTCGCGACCGTGGCCGGCATGCCGCCCGTGGTGAACCCCGGCAACCTCTATGGCGAAGCGGCTGCTGGCCATATGAGCCCGGCGGTGTCGGGCGCGTTGCCACGCGTCTATGTGCCGAACCTGCGCTCGAACGACGTCTATGTCATCGACCCGGCGACGCTCAAGGTGGTTGACCGGTTCCCGGTCGGCCGCAGCCCGCAGCATGTCGTTCCGTCGTGGGATCTGCAGACGCTGTGGGTAGCCAACAATGCCGAGGGCCGGCCCGACGGCAGCCTGACCCCGATCGATCCGAAAACCGGTAAACCCGGCAAGGAGATCCGGGTCGACGATCCATACAATATGTACTTCACGCCGGACGGCAAGGAGGCCATCGTCGTTGCGGAAGCGCATGCGCGGCTCGACTTCCGGGATCCGCGCACGATGGCGCTGAAGTCGAGTCTCGAAGTGCCGCAATGCAAAGGGATCAACCACGCGGACTTTTCGATTGACGGCAAGTACGCGCTGTTCACCTGCGAATTCGACAGCAGCCTGGCAAAGATCGACCTGGTGAATCGCAAGGTGGCCGGCTACCTGCAGCTCGGCAAGAAGGGCATGCCGCAGGATATCCGCATTTCGCCCGACGGCAAGGCGTTCTACGTCGCCGACATGATGGCCGATGGCGTCCATGTGGTCGACGGCGACAGCTTTACCAAGACCGGCTTCATCCAGACGGGGGTCGGTACGCATGGGTTGTATCCAAGCCGCGACGGCACCAGGCTCTATGTCGCCAATCGCGGCTCCAACCGTGTGCACGGGCCAAAGCATGGCAAGGGCAGCGTGTCCGTGATCGACTTCGATACACGCAAGGTCGTCGCCACCTGGCCGATTCCGGGCGGCGGCAGCCCGGATATGGGCAACGTCAGCGCCGACGGCAAGACGCTGTGGCTGTCGGGCCGGTTCGACGACGTGGTCTATGCCATCGACACGACAACCGGTTCGGTCAAGTCCATTCCGGTGGGCATGGAGCCGCACGGCCTCACCGTCTGGCCGCAGCCCGGACGCTATTCGCTTGGCCACACCGGGAACATGCGTTGACCCGCGACCCGTGGCGCGGCGGTTCTCCCGGCCAGGCGATCTCACGCGACAGTGTCGTTGCCGCTTTCGATTTCGACGGCACCATCACCACCTCGGACAGCCTGCGCGATTTCGTGCGCTACATGGTCGGTGGCCGGGGATTGATCCGCGGTGCGGTTTGCGCGGCACCGTGGCTGGCCGGCATGCTGGCCGGCACATGCGACCGGGGGACCGCGAAAGCCCGTTTCCTTGCCGGTGCGATCGGCGGCATGACCCGGCGCGAACTGGAGCGCGCGGCGCGGCGATATGTGGCCCAACGGTTGCCGGCACTGATCCGGCCTGAAATGGAGGCAAGGCTGCGGGAACACAAACGCCGCGGTCACCGGCTGGTATTGGTCAGTGCCTCTCCTGCGTTCTACCTGAAGGTTTGGGCCGAGAGCGCGGGCTTCGATGCCGTGCTTGCAACCGAGCTTGAATTCCGCGGCGACCGCTTTTCCGGGCGCCTGGCCTCGCCGAATTGCTGGGGGCCGGAAAAAGTGCGCAGGCTCCAGCAGTGGTCCGGCGTCGGAAAACCGCCGGTGTTGTTCGCCTATGGCGATAGCCGGGGCGACAGGGAACTGCTCGCGCTGGCCGACCATGGGTGGCTGCGCGGCCAGGGCGAAATGCCTTCGATCGACGCATGGCCGTAGCCGAAGGCCGCCGGTTCCCGCTCAGTCTTTCGGTTTGAATGTGAGGGTGACACTGCCCGGCGCTATGCCATTTTCGTCACGCGGCAGCGGATCGGATCGCTCCACCGCGCGCAGCACTGCGCTGTCCCAGGCGGAATTCCCGCTCGATTTGGTCAGGCGGGCCGACAGCAGCGAACCGTCCGGGGCCAGCTGCACCGCCACCACCGCGGCCGGATTGCCGGACACCTCTTCGGTGAAGATGATGTTCGGCTTGACACGCCGGCGCACCCGGTCCGGATAGCCGGACGAGGCGGTACCGCCTGCGCCTGCGGTATTGCCCGCGCGGTTGCCCACGCCCTGGCTGGCGACGGTGCCGCCTGCCTGGGCCTGCAGGCGTTCCAGTTCGCTCCGGCGCTGCGCGTTGGCGGCGGTGGCCTGCCTGGCCCGCGCATCGGCTTCCTCGCGGGCCAGGCGGGCACGCTGGTCGGCTTGTTCGCGCGCTTGTTGGCGCGCTTGCTCTTGCGCCTCCTGGCGCGCGGCGGCGGCCTCGCGGCGCTTCTGCTGCTGGAGTGCAATGTCAGCCTCTTCCTCCTTTGGCTGCACAGTGGGTGCAGGCGCGGGGTGGGGCAGTGCTGCCGGTTCGGGTGGTTGCGCCGTGGTTGCCGGGGTCGCGTCCCACAGTTCGGCTTGCAGGCCGACCGGGGTGCTGCTTTGCCAATGGACCCCGTAGTACAGCAGGACGCCAAGGAACACGTGCATCAGGAGGGCCAGCAGGAAGCACCCCAGCGTTCCCCGCTCCGGTACCGGCTGATAGGGATAGGCGATGGGCTTCATGTGATACAGCGCTGCCGGCAATCGTGATTTGCATGGGCATGTGACTTCCGCGTACCCTCCCCAGGGTGATGATGGTGGGCCACCAAACCCGGCAGGCGGGCAACGCGTTGGGCACAGTCAGAAGTAGCTTACGCCGCCAATGTCGGCACAGGCAAGCGCGCGGGGCGGCTTGCCCGAGGTCTCAGAGAGCCCATCGCTTCAGGTCGGGATTGCGGTCGGTGACCAGCAGCACCGGCGCTATCGCACCGGCCTGGTCGAGAAGTGCCTTGTCGGCCATGGGTGGGGCCAACAGCTGCACGCCGACTGGCATGCCTGCGTCGTCGAAATCCGCGGGCAGGGCGATGGCAGGGGTGCCGAGGAAGTTGCCTGCCCGGCAGAATTTGCCGATGCCAGCGTGACCGGCATCGGCGGGGTCCAGAGGCAGGGCACCATGGCTGGTCGCCGGCATCAGCAGCGTTCCCGTGGCACCCATGGCCCGCGTGAACGCCGCCGCGGCTTCCGTCCTGCGCTCGATGGCACGATCATAGGTTTCACGGGGAATTTTCGCGCCGGCGAGTATGCGATGGCGAACCACTTCCCAGAAGGGCTGCAGCGGGTCTTGCGCCAATTGCCCGTGAAGGCTGTAGCCCTCATATCCGATGATCAGGGAGTTGTCGTCGGAGAGCTTGCCAATGTCCAGCGCCGCGCATGGCGTCCACGGCGTCAATGCCCAGCCGGCCTCGCGCAGCCTTGCCAGCGCCCCCTTCCATGCACGCATGGCGCTGGAGGCAAGGCTGGCGGGAAATGCCTCTGTATCCAGCACGAAGATTTCGCGTTCCGGACTTGCCAGCCTGCCCTTCAGGCGAGCGAATACATCGGCAGGTGTTTCAAGGGTGACGGGATCGGCGTCGTCCGGCCCGGCCAGCACGGTGGTAAGCGCGTGGGCGTCGGCGACCGTGCGGCAGATCGGACCGAGCACGTCCAGGCTGGGGGCAAGCGGAACGACTTCCGCGCGGCTGATGATGCCGGTCGATGGCTTGAAGCCAACGAGGTGATTCAGGGTCGCGGGCGCGCGCACCGAGCCGCCGGTGTCGCCACCCAGCGCAATCGGAGCAAGGCCGGCGGCGACTGCCACGCCGGCGCCGGAAGACGACCCTCCCGGCGCACGGTGCCGAAAGGCATCCCAGGGGTTCCAGGGCGTGCCGCACGTGGGATTCTGCCCGGACAACCCGAACGCGAATTCCGTCATGTGCGTTTTGCCAAGGATGACCATGCCGGCGGCCTGGAGCCGCCTGGCCACGGCGCTGGTGCCGGTGCTGACGACGGCCATGCGGCTGAGCGAGCCGGCTGCCACCGCGGTGCCCGCGATCTCGATGCTGTCCTTGATCACGATCGGCACGCCATGCAGGGGGCTGGCCGCCTGGCCGGACCGCAGCGCGCGGTCCGCCGCATCTGCCTGGGCGAGGGCCTGCTCGTCCAGAACGACCGTGAAGGCGTTGAGCGCGTTCGCCCGGTGGATCCGGTCCAGGAAGCACTGCGTAACCTCACGCGAAGTGATCCTGCCGTCTGCGATCTGCCGTGCAATCTGCAGCGCGCTTTGAAAATGGAGTGCTTTGAGTTCGTCTTGCATGAGGAGCTGGATCTGTGATCCGAAAGAATACGGCCTGTGCCACTCGCGGCAGGGGCCGGTACGTGTACCCGGTGGACTGCGGGTGCGGGAGCGCGGCGCGGCAATGACCGGGGATCGATTGCGATTACTTCAGTTCCTGCCCCACCGTTTCCGGCATGCGTATAAAGGTGACCAGAGTGATGACAGCGCCCGCTAGAACGTAGTAGAAGAACCAGCGCTCCTGGCCGATACTCTGCAGCCAGGTCAGCAGGTATGGCGTGGTGCCGCCAAGCAGGGCCACCATCAGGTTGTACGGGGCGCCGATGCCCACTGCGCGAACGCTGGTCGGGAACTGTTCGGACATGATGGCCGGAGCGATCGAGGTGTACAGCGCATAGAGGACCAGACCGAACAGTTCCACAGCCAGGATCGAGCTAAAGGTCGGCTGCATCGTGGTGATCATCGGGTAGAACAGCAGCAGGTAACCGAGCGCAAAGACGATCAGCTGAGGCTTGCGGCCGATCTTGTCGGAGAGCATCCCGAAGATCGGGTGGAGCAGCATGAAGACGATCATGCCGATGGTGTTGGCGGCGAATGCGGTCTTCGAGTCGGCATGCAGCGCCCGGATCGCATAGGTCGGGACGTAGGCGACGAACAGGTAGAAGGCAAAGGTGGTCAGGACCGAAAAGCCGATGATGCGCAGCGTTTCTCGCGGATAGTCGCGCAGCAGCGTCCGCAGGGGCTGCTTGACCGGTTGCTGATGCATCTGCCTGGCCGAAGCCTCGGTTTCCGGAATCGAGGTGCGCAGCCACATGCCGGCAACGCCGCCGACGGCGCCCAGCAGGAACGGAATGCGCCATCCGAACGCTTTCATCTGGTCTGGCGTGAGCCAGGTTGTCAGCGCCCAGCCGATGGCCGAAGCGATCAGGATACCGGCGGCGGAACTGAAAAAGGCGAAGCTCGTGTAGAAGCCACGGCGCTTGCGCGGCGCCATCTCGGCCAGGAAAGTCGATGCGGAAGCGTATTCGCCGCCCAGCGACAGGCCTTGCACCAGGCGTGCGGCCACGAGGAGCAGGGGGGCGAGCAGCCCGATTTTCTCGTAGGTCGGAGTTATGCCGATCACCAGCGAGCCGCCGGACATCATCAGGATCGTTGCCGCGAGGGCCGCCTTCCGGCCGTAGCGGTCGGAGAAAATCCCGAGCGCCCAGCCGCCGACCGGGCGCATGAAGAAGCCAACTGCGAAAATGGCGAACGTCGCGAGCAGGGATGCGGTCTCGTCGGTCTTGGGGAAGAACTGGCCTGAGAAGAAGACGGCAAAGGCGGCGTAAATGGTCCAGTCAAACCATTCCACTGCATTGCCGATGCTGCCGGCAGCAATCATGCGGGCTTTCGATATCGGAGTCTCCGCCGGGATCGCTTGTCCTGCCTGGGTCACGTGATTCATTAGTTTGGCTCTTGTTGAAGCGCTGGGTCTCGACAGCGCTTGTTTATAATCGCAATAAAAACGACACAAACAAAAGGTTAATGTCAGAATATGGACACGTCAAGCTCGATTAAAGAGGAAAACGGACAACTGACGGCCGATGAGGTGGATCTTCGCTGCCTCAGCGCCTTGCAGGGCAACCCGCGCGGTACATGGCGGGAGCTGAGTGCGGCCAGCGATGTGCCCGAGCGCACGCTGTCGCGCCGACTGCAGCGGTTCATGGATGGCGGCTACCTCAAGGTGATCGGTGAACTGGACCCGGTGGTGCTGGGCAGCGGACCCGTGTTGCACGCATGGGTCCGCGCGGAGAATGGCAGGGAAAGCGAAGTGGCCGAGCATCTCGCCATGCAGCCGGAAACCCAGGTTGTGCTGGCAACCACGGGGGAGGCCGATATCTTCACCGAGATCAATTTGCAGACACAGGAGCAGCTCGCGGAGATGGTGATGCGCACGTTGCCACTGGTGCCGGGACTTCAGCGATTCGAATCTCGCGTGGTTCTGCGCTCGTTTCGTCGGGCGAGCCGCTGGCGTATCGACGGTTCGGTGCCGGCCGAGCCGGCGAGCGCCGGCCACGACCAGCGCTCGCTGACTGCCGATGAAACGCGCCTGGTCTCGGTGCTCGCCTCCGACGGCAGGGCGAGCCTGAGCGCGCTCGCGGAGGCTTGCGGCGTTAGCGAGCCAAAGGTGCAGCGCGTCATGAGCGGTCTCATCGAGCGCAATGCGCTGACCTTCAGGGTCGAGCTGGAGCCCTCGCTGGTCGGCTATGAGGTCGAGGCGATCCTGTCGGTCCAGACCCAGCCAGGCCTGGCCGATCGCATTGCGCTGGACCTGGCGCAGGACAAGCACACCCGATGCCTGTTCGGTACGAGCGGCCGATCGCAGCTGTTCTGGCACGTGCTGTGCCGGGACATCCGGGACCTGTGGGCCGTCTCGACGGATCGCATTGGTTCTCTCGATGGTGTCTTTGCGTGCGATGTCAGCACCGTGGTCCGCGCGTATAAGCGCGCCGGCCGAGTCCGCTGCGGGCGCAGGGTAGAGTAAGAGCCGTCTGGGGTTGCGTGCCGATGTCGCCGCCGCAGCGTACTGCCGATAGAAGCTCCACCTTCAGCGAGGCCGTCTATCCCGGCCCTGGATTCGGCCCTGGCTTCGCCATCACCCAGGATCTGGCCCGTACCATGATGCCTGGCGGCGCCGGTGACTCCTTCTGGGGCGGCGGGGCCAGCACCGCCTTCTGGATCGACCCGGCGGAGGATCTGATCGTGGTGTTCATGACCAGATCCTTCCCTCGACCGCCTGCAAGGTCCGCAGGGATCTGCGCCAGTGGGTCTACCGCGCCATTTCCGATAGTGGCCGGGCCTGGCCCGCCGGCGTGTACGGCAGGCGCCCGTCGTTCACGTCCTGGTCGCCTGCAGCCTCAGCGGTACCGTCCACAACTCGGCCAGCAGGACGCCTGCCACCGTCAGCACGCCGCCGACGGCGTGATACACCGCGAGCGACTCGCCGAGCATGGCCGCCGCGATCAGCGCGGTGAACAGCGGGATCAGGTTGAAGAACATGCTCGCGCGGCTGGGGCCGATATGGGCGACGGCGTGCATCCACACCAGCGGCGCGACCATCGAGGCCATCAGCCCGGCGAAGCCCACCAGCGGGAGATTGGCCGCCGATAGGCCCATCTTCGGCGTGGCCAGGTACAGCGGCAGCAGGGCGGCGACAGCCACCACGATCTGCAGGTAGAGCAGTTGCAGCGCCGGCACATCCTTCATCTTCCAGCGTTTGAGCAGGATGACGTAGACCGCGTAGGCCAGCATGGCCAGCAGCATCAGTCCGTCGCCCAGGTTGGCGCCGCCTGTCAGCAAGCTGGCGGGATCGCCGGACGATACGACCAGCAGCACGCCGGCAATCGACAGCACGGACCCGGCCACGGCGCCGGCGTTCAGGCGCTGGCCCAGCATCAGGATGGACAACGACAGCACCATCATTGGCGTGAGCGAGCCGATGATGCCCATGTGCGTGGCCGTGGTCATGTAGGCCGCGTAGTAAGCCAGGCATTGGTAGGCCACCATGCCGAGCAGGCCAAGCACCGCGATCCGGCCGAGATGCGGGCGGATCGCCGGCCAGTTGCGCAGCACCGGGCGCAGCGCCAGCGGCGTGAAGAGCAGGGCGGCCAGCAGCCAGCGATAGAAGCTGATCTCGGCCGGCGCGATCGTACCGGCCGCCATTTTGCTGACGACGGTGTTGCCCGACCAGATCAGGACAGCCAACAGCGGAAAGGCATATTGCCACATGGGAGCTTTCCCTTATGTGAATGGATCGCTATCATGAGCGCGTCCGCGTTGATGCATATAGCTCAAATAGGACAACTCGTCCGGGATTCCGGACTTCTTTGTGCTTTGTCTTGCGACCAACCCGATCTGCCATGCCCGACCAGCGGCGCTTCTTGCCAATCCAGGATGTCGAAGGGATGGAAGGTCCCTTTTACCTGCGCTATGACGAGTTCGGGGCCGACATGCAGGCCGAGGCGCACAGTCACAGCTGGGGCCACCTCAACTACGCCGCGCACGGCACCATGCAGATGGAAACCGATGGCCTGCGGCTGCTTTCGCCACCGCAATACGCGGTGTGGATCCCCCCGGCGGTGGTGCACAGCTGCACGTTGCGGCACGCGATCGTCTATCGCTCCATCTACATTGAACCCGGACTGTGCGCGCAACTGCCGGCCGAGGCCTGCATGATGCGCATCAGCCCGATCGTCAAGAGCGTGCTGGCGGATTTCGCCGCGCGCGGCGTGCATGTGCCGCGTACGCCGGCCGACCTGCGCCTGGCGTACGTGGTGGTCGACCAGCTCGCGAAGGCGCCGGTGCAGCGCTGCTACCTGCCGGCGGCGGCGACGCCCGCGCTGATCGCCGTGCTGGAGGCGCTGCAGGCCGATCCCGGCGACCATCGCTCGCTGGCCGAATGGGCCGCCAGCGTCCACATGACCGAACGAACGCTCGCGCGCCGTTGCCAGCAGGAACTCGGCATCTCGTTTGGCGACTGGCGGCAGCGCCTGCGCTTTCTGCGTGCCATCGATGCGCTGGAGGCCGGCCGCGGCGTGCAGGCGATCGCATTCGATCTCGGCTACAGTACGGCCTCCGCCTTTATCGCGATGTTCCAGCGCGAGGCCGGCTGCACGCCCGAACAGTATCGGCGGGAGTTCTGCGGTATCGCGTGATGCCGGTGCCCGCCCGGTGCGGCCCGGATGGCAAACTGCCGGGGCGGCGCAACGCCGCACCATGCCGGCAGCATCAGGCTTGAGATTTTTCCTACATAAATTAGGAAAAATCCGCATGCACGCAGGAACCCTCCTATAGAGGGGGTGACCGTTCCAGGGAATACTGGTCCGTTCCACCGACCTCTTTCCTTCCCATGCAGAACCTGAGCCTACTCGTTGTTGAAAACCAGCCGCTGCAGCGGCAGGCAGCCGTGGCTTCCCTGCTCAGCGCGGGCGCCGGCCAGGTCCATCAGGCTGCCCATGGAACCGAGGCACTGGAGCGCCTCGAGCGCTGCGGTGGGGTGGATGTGGCGATCTGCAACCTGCGCAATCCCGGCATGGACGGGGCGGCCTTCCTGGGCTTGCTGGGCCGCAGCGGCCTGGCCAGAGCCGTCATGCTTTGCGAGGAGGCCGATGCGAGGCTGCACAGCGCAGCCGTCTCGATGATCCGATGCTTCGATCTGGCCTTCGCTGGCGATCTCGGCATGCCGCTCGATCCGGCGCGCCTGCGCCGGCAACTGCAGCGCTTCACGGCATGCGGCAGTGCCCAGGCGCCGCCGCCCAGCCTGCCTGTCCAGCCTGCTGTGCCGCAACCCTCGATCGAAGACATCCGGCTTGGCCTCGCCAGGGGCGAGTTCGTTGCGCATTACCAGCCCAAGTTCTGGCTGCGCAGCGGCGAGATGAACGGTGCCGAAGTATTGGCCCGCTGGGAGCACCCCCGCCTGGGGCTGCTCGGTCCGGCCAGTTTTCTCCCCACCATGGAAGCCAGCGGCCTGATCGACACGCTCTTCGTGCAATTGCTGGAGCAGGGCCTTGCCTTGCAGCGCGAACTGGCACGCTACGCCGTGCAGATCGAACTCGCGTTCAACGTGCAGACCTCGCAGCTCGCCCGGCGCTTCTTCGCGGAGAGGATCCGCTTCGCCCTGGCGCAAAAGCAACTCCCGGCCAGCGGCCTGACGTTCGAAGTCACCGAGACCGGCGAGATCGGCGGCGCAAGCCACGAGGCCGGCCAGATGGCCTGCAGCCTGGAAAACATGCTGCGGCTAAGGCTGATGGGATGCGGCCTGGCGCTGGACGATCTCGGCAAGGGCCACTCGTCGCTTGCCCGTCTTTGCGATTACCCGTTCAATCAGGTCAAGCTGGACGCCGCGTTCGTGCACAAGCTGGACCATTGCCAGGCCAGCCGCGCCGTCATCGGCGCAGCGGTGGCGCTGTCGCAAGCGATCGAGGCCCAACTGGTGGCCGAAGGCGTGGAGACCGCCGTGCAAAAGCGCGAACTCCTCGCCATGGGCTGCGAGATCGGCCAGGGCTTTGCGCTGGCGATGCCCATGCCGGGGCAGCGCTTCCTGCGCTACTGCATGGAATAGGGCCGCAGCCACGATGCCGGGTTTTTTTACCTCCTTCCTGTCGGTATTCGTTGCGCTCGCCATCTCGATGGCCATGGGCGGCGCCTGCGCGCAGGCCGGCATCCAGCCGGCGCCCAGTCTGCAGTTGCAGAGCCATCTGCCGCTGGAGCGCCGGGAGGTCCCGCTATCCGCCGCAGACTGGACCTGGCTCAGGGGCAAGCCATCGCTCGTGCTGGGCGTACCCGGCCCCGGCTTGCCGCCGCTGGATATCGCCTATGGCGGCGATTTCGAAGGGATCACGGCCGATGTCATGGCCCTGCTCAGGCAACAGCTGAGTATCGAGATCGAGGTCCGCTATTTTCCCGACCGGGCCAGCGCCATCCAGGCGTTGGCGGACGGCCGCATCGACCTGCTGGCCAGCGCCAACAGCTTCGAGCAGGACAACCACGGGCTGATGCTCAGCCGGCCCTACGCCGCCGACCAGCCCTCGCTGTTCAACCGCGGGGCGGGCGCCTGCCGCCGCTCGGACGACCTGGCGGGCAAGACCGTCGCGATGGGGCAGGACTACCTGCAAGGCGAGACGCTGCAAAAACGCTATCCCAAGGCCAGCTTCGTGCGCTACCCGTCCAACACCCAGGCCATGGCGGCCGTGGCGTTCGGGCAGGCGGACCTGTACCTCGGCGACGCGCTGTCTGCCTCTTACCTGATCAACCAGGGCTACTTCAGCAACGTGCGCTTCGAACGCTTTCTCCCGCTCGACACCAGCGGCTTCGGCTTCGCCATGCAGCCCGGCGACGCGCGCCTGCGTCGCATCGTCGACACCGCCCTGGAATCGCTGGGCAAGACCAAGCTCGACCGCATCACCAAGCGCTGGGCCGGCGAGGGTGCCGTGCTTCCCGGACAGGTGCTTGACCTCAGCCCTCAGGAACAGCGCTGGATCGCCCGCCACCCGGTCGTCCGGCTGGCCGTCAACGATGATTTTGCCCCAGTGGCCTTTTTCGACGCCAACGGAGGCTTCAATGGCATCGCATCCGACTTGCTCCAGACCATCGCCTTGCGTACCGGGCTGCGCTTCGAGATAGAGCGGACCGGCAGTTTCGCCAGCCTCCAGCGCGCCCTGGCCAGCGGCCGTGCCGACCTGAGCCTCCTGATCCCGAGCCCCGAGCGCGAGGACTCGCTGCGTTTCAGCCGTCCCTTCCTGGCCAGTTCCTTCGTGCTGGTGACGCGCAAGGGCCAGCCCGTGACCAGCGCCAGCCTGCGGCAGGGCCCGGGCAAGCGCGTGGCCATCGCCCAGGGGCATCTCGCCATCGAGCGCATGCGCGCCGCCTACCCGGAAGCGCGCATCGTCACCGCGTCCACGATACTGGATACGCTGCGCATGGTGGCCGCAAACGAAGCCGACGCGGCAGTGCTTACCCTCAACACCGCCCGCTACTACATCGGCAGGCTCTACGATGACAAGCTCGCCATCAGCGGCCTGATCGACAACGACGCGGCACCCCTGAGTTTCGCCATGCGCCGCAGCGACACGGAACTGCAGTCGATCCTGAACAAGGCGATACAGGCCTCCGCCCCCCACGAGCTGCAAGCCAGCATCAGCCGCTGGCGTTCGGATACGGTGATGGTCGGCCAGACCTGGCGGGACTACCGCCAGACCATCGCCATCATCGTCGGCGGCGCGCTTGTGCTGCTGGCGCTGTTCCTGGCCTGGGTCTTCCACCTGCGCGGGCAGATCCGCAAACGCATCCGCGCCGAACAGGCCTTGAGCGACCAGTTGCAGTTCATGCAGACCTTCACCAACGGCCTGCCCAATCCGGTGTATGTGCGCGACTGCCAGGGCCGCATGCTCTCCTGCAACCGCCGCTACGAGGAGGTGCTCGGCATTGCCGCCGGGCAAGTGCTGGGGAAAACCGCGCTGGATTTGCCGCCCAGCCACTTTGAGGCTGCCCCGCTGTTCCACGCGTGCTACCTGCGCGCGATCGCGGACGATGAGCCGATCCGGCAGCAGCGCGCCGTGCATATCCGTGGCACGCTGGTCTGGATCGACCACTGGATCCAGCCGTTCAGGGACGCATCGGGCGTGATGAAGGGAGTGATCGGCGGCTGGCGGGAAATCACCGAGCAGCGGCGCCTGATCGGGGAACTGGAACAGGCGAAGCATCTGGCTGACCAGGCCAGCCGTGCAAAGACGACCTTTCTCGCGACCATGAGCCATGAAATCCGCACGCCCATGAATGCCGTGATCGGGATGCTCGAACTCGCGCTGGAGCGCGCCGGCACCGGTGTGTTCGACCGCACCGCCATCGAGACCGCCTATGCCTCGGCCAACAGCCTGCTTGCCCTGATCGGCGACATCCTCGACATCGTGCGCATCGAGTCAGGACACCTGAGCCTGGCGCCCGCCCGGGCCAACCTGCGTGAACTGGCCGAGTCCGTGGCCAGCGTCTTCGAAGGCCTGGCCCGCCAGAAGGGCATCGATCTGGTGCTGGAGATGGATTCCAGCGTCAACCGCGAGGTGCTGGTCGATGCCACGCGCTTCAAGCAGATCCTGTCCAACCTGGTCAGCAATGCCGTCAAGTTCACCGATCATGGCTTCGTCAGGATCCGGCTTGGCTGCCAGCCTCTCGATGCCGGCCATGTGCAGGTCGCACTCTCCGTACAGGACAGCGGAATCGGCATCGCGCCGGCCGACCAGCGGCAGCTGTTCCGACCCTTTGCCCAGGTCGCTTCGTCGCCCGGCCATGTCCAAAGCGGGACGGGGCTTGGCCTGGCGATATGCCAGTCCCTGTGCGAGATGATGGGTGGAACCCTGAGCCTGCAGAGCGCCAAGGGCCAGGGCACGCAGATCGACGTGACGCTGAAGCTGAATGGCCTGGCACCCAGCGCGGCCACTCCCCCAGCGCTGGAAGGCCACGCGGGCGGTACGGCACCCTTGCCGGCCCCGAGGGCGCCCAGTTCGGGGCAGCGCCTGCGCGTCCTGGTCGCGGACGACGACGCGGTCAGCCGCGCGCTGATTTGCCAGCAGCTTGTCTTTCTGGGGCATCGCGCCGTCGTCGCCGTGGACGGCGGGCGCGCCTTGCAGCGGTGGCTGAGAGGCAGCTTCGATGCCGTGATTACCGATTGCCACATGCCGGTCATGAAAGGCCCCGAACTCGCGCGGGCCATCCGGCAGCGGGAGCACCAGCAAGGGCGGGCGCCGTGCCTGATCCTGGGCCTGACCGCCGACGCGCAGAAGGAGGGGATTGCAGGCAGCATCGACGCCGGCATGAACGCGTGCCTGGTCAAGCCGATCGGCCTGGACGTATTGCGGGAACAGCTGGCTGCGGTCGTGCCCGTGTCAGGCAGGCGGCGATTGCGCCCGGGCAGGGATGGGGATGGCGGCACCGCTCTGGCGGCAGGCGCACCGCCGCCTGCCGTCCGCACCTTGCCGGAGGGGCTCCGGGAGATCACGGTGCTTGCCGACGGCAACCCGGTACTGTTGCGCAGGCTGATCGACGAAGTGTTGCGCACCAGCAAGCAGGATCGGGAAGCACTGGCCCCGCTGGCAGGCGCGCAGGATGCAAGCGCGCTCGCAGCGTTGGCTCACCGGATCAAGGGTAGCGGCCAGATGCTGAAGCACGGCGCGCTGGTCGAGGCCTGCGTGCGGCTGGAGACAGTCTGCCGCGACGATGTCCTGTCCGTGCCGCGCCTGCAGGAAGCCGTCGCGGCCGTGGCGCGCCAGATGGCCGCGATGGAGAAAGCCTTCCGGCACCACCGTGCCACCGTTCCCGAGGCTTGAGGAGAACGAGGGGGATGACGCGGACGAGAAAGGCTAAGCGGTCCGGCAAGCCCGGCCGGTGGCGGGAAGGATCAAACGAGTCCGTTGCGTTTCGCTATCTCAACCATCGCCACCAGGTTGGAGACATTGAGCTTGCGCATCAGGCGCACCTTGTAGGTGCTGACGGTCTTGTGGCTGATCAGCAGATCTTCGGCGATTTCCTGATTGCTGAGGCCTTTTGCCAGCAATTTCAGGATTGTGATTTCGCGGTCGCTCAAGCTGGCGATCAGATCCTGTTCCTTGCCGGCGGCCTGCCCGCTCTCCCGCAGCATGCTGACGGCGCTCTCGGGAAAATAGATGTAGCCGGACAGCACGGCTCGCACCGCCGCCACCAGTTCGTTGAGGTCATCGTCCTTGCTGACAAAGCCGGCGGCGCCGGCCTGCAGGCAACGTATGGCGAAATTGCGCGGATCGCCCGAGGTCAGGACCAGGGTCTTGACCCGGGTATCGGTGGCCTTGAAATGAGAAATCACGGCAAAGCCATCCATCTTGGGAATCCCAAGATCCAGAATCACCAGGTCTGGAGAATGCTCGCGGACAGCCTGAATGCATTCGGAGCCGCTGGTGCACTCCGCGACGATGGTGTGTCCCTCTTTCTCGAGCATCAGCCGGACGGCGACGGAAATCAAAGGGTGATCATCGACAATGACGATTCGGCTCATTTATTACTTCCTATATTCGATCAGGTGCGCATGCATCCGCGATGCAAGAAAACCGTCAGCCTCCGGCATCACCCGGCAAGCAAGGCGGTGAGCTTAGCACAGGCGTTTCATCTGCTCACAGGTGTTGTATAGCCGTCTCGATCCGGGCGACCAGGTCATGCAGCTCCGCATCCTGGGCGAGCGGCACGCCGTCGGCGAGGCCGGCTTCCGTCTGGCTGCAGGCGGCCACCAGTGCCTGGGCCTGGGCAACTGCCAGCGCACCGCGGATGCGATGCAGCAGGCGGCGGACTTCGCCCGAGTCGTCGCGGCCGATCGCCGCATTGACGGCCTCCAGATCCTCCCGCATGGTGTTCACGAACACCGCCAGCAAGCCCTCCGGCACCTGGATACCGTCGCCGGTGGCCGGCGTCGCGGTGGGGGGAGGGCCTGGCGGCCCGGACCGCGCGGGCCCATCCGCCGTTGCGCTCCCGCGCGGTCCCGCGGCCTTGCGCAGGCAGGCATGGAGCGTCTGCAGGCTCATCGGCTTGGTCAGCCATCCGTTCATTCCCGCGGCCAGGCAGCGCGCTTCCTCGTCGCGCATGGCGTTGGCGGTCACGCCGATGATGGGGATGGCGGGATCGCGCTGCCGCAAGGCCCGGGTGAGCGCATAGCCGTCCATGACCGGCATGCCGACGTCGGTCAGCACGATATCAATATGGCCGGCCTTGCCGGCCGCCTCTTCCAGGCAGCGCAGGGCTTCCTCGCCATTGCTGGCGGCGACGACCACGCAGCCCAATTGTTCCAGCTGCTCGCCGAGCAGCGTGCGGTTGATGGGATTGTCCTCCGCCACCAGCACGCGCAAGCCGAGCGCCTGCCGGCGCGGTGCCCGCTTGCCGGCCGCCTGCGGCCCTGGCATGGCCGGCGTGGCCCCGTGCGCGGCCGCGGCCAGCGCACGGCACAGGTCCGCCAGGCTGTGCAGATTGACCTGCCACCCCTGCGCGCAGGGCTGCGGCTCCAGTTCCGCATCGTGGCTGCCCAGCACCCGCACGCCTTGCCAGTCCATGGGGGGCAGGAACTCGGGCAGCAGTTCGAGCAGCAGGCCGGAGCGGGCCGCCGTTTCGCCCTCAGGTGCCACGGGGGCGGCGACCGCGCCCCAGCTTTCCAGCCACCGGCACAGGCTGCCGGTCAGTTCGGGAGAGGGCGAGCGGACATGGATGGTCTCATGCGGCAAGCGCGCCTCCCCGCCAAGCGCGGGCGCGGATTCGACTTCCTGCAAGGTCAGCCCCAGGCCGAAACTGCTTCCGAGCCCGGGCGCGCTGGCCACCTCCAGCGATCCGCCCATCATCTGGCAAAGGCGCAAGCAGATCGACAAGCCCAGCCCGGTGCCGGTCACGGCATGATGCCGCCCCTCGTCGGCCTGGTAGAACGGCTCGAACAGCCTGGCCTGCTGCTCTTTCGGGATGCCCGCGCCGGAATCCACCACCTGCCACTCCAGCCTCACCTGTCCCTCGGCTTGCGCCGGCCGCTCGCCCATCCGCAGGTGCAGGACGACGCGCCCCGTCTCGGTGAACTTGATCGCATTGCTGATCAGGTTGCTCAGAATCTGGCGGATCCGCGTGCTGTCGCCAGACACCCTTGCCGGTATGTCAGCCGCTATGCAACTGTAGAGCTGCAAGCCCTTCTCGTGCGCCAGGGCAGCATAGTTGCGCACCGTTTCCTCGGCCAGCGCCAGCGGGCTGAAGACCTCCGGCTCCAGCGGCATCTGGCCGGCCTCGATCTTCGAGATGTCGAGAATGTCGCTGATCAGCTGCAGCAAGATATCGGAAGAACTGCGGATGGTGTGCAGATAGCCCTGCTGGCGCGCATCGAGCGGCGTCAGGCCGAGCAGCTCCAGCGTGCTGACCACGCCGTACAGCGGCGTGCGGATCTCATGGCTCATGGTGGCGAGGAAGCGGCTCTTGGCCGCATTGGCCTCGTCCGCCGCGGCGCGGGCCCGGCGCAGCGCCGACTCGGCCTGGCGGTGGGCCGTGATGTCGTTGAACGCGCACAGCAGCACGCTGGCGCCTTCGTACTGCGCCGGCGCCCAGCGCGCGTGCAGGAACAGCCCGCCGGCTATCACGCAAGCCTCGCCGCGCACCGGGGCGCCGGCCTCGAACAGATGCCAGTCGCGCACCAGCGCGGCGATGGCCCCGGGCCCGCCAAGCCATGCCTGCGCCAGCGCGTTCTGCGTGATCACCGCGTGCCCGCTGTCGCCCAGCACGCACAGCGCCACCGGCGCGGTCTCGATGATGGCCCGGTTGAAGGCATGACTGTCCTGCAGCGCGTGATGCGCCGCGCTGGCGGGTAGTACCACGCGCCGCCGGTACCAGCGCCTCAGTGCCCAGCCGCCGCCGAAGATGGCCAGCAGCCCCAGCCCCCACTTCAGAATCGCCCAGCGCTCGTCGCGCAGCACCTGCCGGTACGGGACCAGATAGGCCGCCTGCCAGCCCTGGCCGCCTGCCTCGCCGAGCCGGACCAGCAAGCCCTGCCGCGTCAGGTGGCTGCCGTCGGCATACTGCCGCACCCACTCCGCGCTGCCGCTCAGCACGCGGCCATCCGGACCGAGCAGGTGCAGCGCCTCGTAGGTGGGCACATTGAGCATGCGGTCGATGCTGTCGAAGTCCAGCACGGCGACGGCGGCCGTGCGGCGCGGCGCGGCCGCCGCCCACCAGAATTCGTCCGGCACGCGGTCGGACACATAGGCCAGCAGTTCGGGCGCCGGGCCGCCCAGCAGTTGCCCGGCCGCCCGCCATTGCACCTGCAGCACGCCCGGCCGCGGCGGATCGGCCAGGATACGCTCGCGCACCGCCTGCAGCACGCGCAGGAAACCTTGGCGGCCGCGCGTGCCGGCGTCCGGCTGCGCATCGATCGACGGTACCGCCAGGCCCGCCGGGCTGTCGAGATCCGCCAGCAGCATCTGCGGTGCGGGGTAGCGCGAGCGGCTCCAGAAACTGCTGTAGAAGCTGCTGGCGATGAGGCCCAGGCCGAACTGCCGCTCGCGCGCCTCGGGGGCAAGCGGCAGCGCCTGCGTCCCCGGCAGGGCCAGCGCGAACGGCGTGGAAAAGGAGAACTGCTGCCCTTCGTAGATGTCCACGTCGCCGCGCGGCATCACGCGCAGCGTGGTCAGGTCGGCGCGCAGGCGGCGCGGCGTGGTCTGCGGGGCGGTCTGCGGCGCGGGCTCGGTGGCGCGGATGAACTGCAGCAGAAAGCGCTCGTGCTCATGGATATTGCCGGTCAGCCGCTCAAAATGCAGCTCGATCTTCCTCTGCTCGACCCCCAGCACGCGGGACAGGCCCCAGTACGTGGTACCGAGCAGCACCGCCGCCAGCCCCGCCACGGCCAGCAGGCCGGCATTCAGCCGCAGCGCGCTGCGGGCCAGTTCCTGGACTTTCGCTCCTCGAGCTTGCTTCATGCTGCCCCTGGGCGCCTTCGCGCCGATCCGCATGCCTTCGGCAGTGCCCAGGGAGCCCCATGCTCCCGGCCCGACACCACCGAGAGCCGCATTGTAGCGGGCGGCAGGATGCCGGCCAGGGTGCAGCATCCGAAACTTGAGGTAGCGCGCTAATACGGTGGCCGGCGCGATTGCCGTGCCATGGATTATCTGTGGTGCTCCGTGCCCGCCGGTCCGCGACGCAAGTCCTCGCAACACCGGTCCGCCGACCGGGGCAGGGCATCAGGCCAACGGCTTGCGGCGCACGACCGGCACCCGATCATGGAAGATCGCCTTGTTCTGCGGCGGCAGCCGGTAGCTGACGGCGCAGCTATCGTTGCCGGGCACTATTGATAGCTCAGGGTGTAGGTCGCGACGGCGTTCGCGCTCCCCGACTTTATTTTCGGGGCCGTCTGTACATAGCGTGCCTGCAGGTCAATGGACATAGTGGCCTGCCCCTGCTTGACGGTACCCGCATACCATTGGTTGGTATTGCCAACGGCGCTGGAATCCGGCCCGTATCCCAGCACGACATCACCCTTGAGGATCTGGATGCCGACGCCGGTAGCCGCCGTCGCGTCCCTCGACAGTGAAAGGGTCGTCGAGATGTTTCCCGGATTGGTGGCGTCGGTCAGCGTGACGAAGGCCCGGGTCGCCGTTTCCGCGTCGCCGCCCGAGCACCGCAGTTTGATCGAGAACGATTGGGGCGGGGCCGTCGATCCGACGCCGGAGAAAGCGGTCGCCGAAATCACGTGCCCCATGGGCACAGGGATGCTGGAGGGACTCTCGACCTTGCAGGTCGGAACCCTGGGTGTAACGATAAGCGGCGCAGCGAACTGGTATTCGACAAGCGTCTGGCCAGCTGCGTGGTCCGCTGTGTAGCGGGCGTAGGCTCCGGCCAATATGCCTGGTGCTGTGATGTTTCCTGTCTTGATCAGTTGTATCTTCGGCGCGTAAGCCAAGTTCCAAGAGGCCGTCCACCATGGAGAAGAGCTGTCGACAAAGGGGAAGAACTTCCCATTGGGAGCCAGTATCCGTATTCCGATATTCGGGATGCTCGTCGGATAGATATTGTTAGCTCCCAGAGTGCCGATGCCGGTCACGTAAGTGTTTGTCAAAGAAGGGCAGCTCGTGGAGGGGGAAGTTGGATTCTTCGCGTTCTTGAACGATAACCCTTGCGCAGTCGCCTCGTAGATTACTCCGCCCATAGGAATATCACCGGGGCTGAAGGGAGGCGGATTGAACCCCGATACCAACACTATGTAGTGGTCCTTTCCATCCGTTGTGTAGGCCGTGCAGGCCGCAAACGCCCAGATTGGAGCGAGCGCCAGGTAGAGCCCAGTAAAAGCCTTTTTTTTGGTAATCATTTACACCACCCACTTGATCTAGAAGCGTTCACAAAAAGCCGAAAAGGGGCTCGACAGCCGCCGCCAGCGGCCGCTCTTCGGCGAACAACAACGCAAAGTGCTTTCCGGATGCGGATCATTTGGCGCCGACCACCGTGCCGGCGCGCGTGCAGGTCACCGGCTGGCGTTCGTAGGTCAGTTCCTTGTTCTGCGGCGGCAGCAGGTAGCTGACGGCGCAGCTATCGTTGCCCCAGCGCACGTCGATGCGGCCCTGCTGCTGGATACCGAACACCAGCAGGCGCGACTGGTTGTCCACCATGCCGATCAGCTTGTCCTTGGCATCGTAGGCCTGGGCGCCGAACGGCACCTTGCCGGACTGGTCCAGGCTCAGCTCGAACTGCACGCGGCGGCCCGTCTCGGCCTGGAAGCGCGTCTTGACCACGGCGCCGCGGGTGGGCACCACCATCTTGGCGTTTTCGGCGATCTCGGTCTGGGTGCCGATGCTGGACGGATCGATGTTGAGCCAGTTCACGCGATAGGGCTGCAGATAGGGCACCACGGCGTAGCCGCGGCGGTCGGTGCGGATCATCTGCGAACCGCCCAGCGACACGTCGGGCACCTTCGGCACCTCGACCACGGCAAAGGTCTCGCCCACCGGCTGGCCCAGCGTCACGCCGCCGCCATGCACCACCAGGGAGCCCGACGCGCCCGCGTCGACGTGGCTGCCGGCGCGGCTCTGGCTCACGTTGCCGGTCAGCCTGGCCGTGGGCGTATCCCAGCCCAGGCTGACGCCGCCCGAACCGCCGCCATCGCGGCTGTAACCCGTCTGCACGCCATAGTTGACGGTGTTGCTGTCGTTCAGGTAGCCCGACACCCCGCCCTGCAGGTTGAAGTCGCCACCGTTGGACGACACCGCGTTGGCATAGGCACGGTGCGTGCTCGGCGCCTTGCCCAGCGGGATGCTGAGCGACAGGCTGACCTGCGTGCTCGGGCGCGCGTTGGAGCCGGAGTCGCGCGTGTGCGAGACCGCCACGCTGTAGCTGATGTCCTTGTAGCTGCCGCTGTAGCCAAGCTGCAAGCGGCGGCTGTTCCCCGCGCGGTTCCAGTAGCTCGTCTCGCCCACGCCGAGGTACAGGGAACCGCGCGACAGCGGCTGGTTGACGTTGACGTCGAGCCGGCTCTTCTGCCGCCGGAAACCGTAGCCATCGGTGTTGTCCTTCTCCTCGACGTGCTGGCTGAACGTACGATAGCCGTCCGTCGAATAGCGGTAGCCCACCATGGTGAACGTGGTATTGGTGGGATAGACCGTCTTCGAGTAGAGGAAGCGCAGGCTCTGCCCCTGCCGCTTGCCGTTGCCGGTGCGCGACTGGCTGTGGGTGACGTCCAGCGACACGCCGCCGATCGGCGTGTTGACGCCGGCGCCCAGCGCGAGCGCCGAGTAGCCCTGTGCCGCCAGCACGCCGCCGTAGCCGGTGAAGTCGTCCGACACACCGTAGACCAGCGTGCCCTGCACGAACTTGGGCCGCGACTGGCCGTCGGCCCGGTAGGCGCCGCCGGCCAGCGCATAGCGCAGGCTGCCGCGGCGCACCATCACCGGCATGTAGGAATAGGACTGGGTATAGCGCCGCACGCGGCCGTCGGCTTCGGTGATCTTGATCTCGAGGTCGCCGTTGGAGCCGCTGGAAGCGATGTCGTTGATCTCGAACGCGCCGGGCGGCACCGCCACCGAATAGATGACGTAGCCGTTCTGGCGCACCTCGACCACGGCATTGCTTTCGGCGATGCCGCGCACGACCGGCGCGAAGCCCATTTCGCTCTCGGGCAGCATGCCCAGGTCGGTACTCACCTGCGCGCCCAGGAAGCGCACGCTGTCGAAGATCTCGCCGGCCGTGTACAGCTCGCCCGCCGCGCCCTTGCCGCGCAGGCTGCGGATATCGTGCTCGACGTAGCTGCGGTTGCTGGAGAAGCGGGTGCCCGTGCCGCTGGAGCCGGTCAGGGAGGATTCGTTGCGAAAGCGCCAGCCGCCGAAGTTGACGCCGCTGCGCAGGCCGAGGTAATGGTAGTCGCTATGGTAGCCGCTGCCGTCGTTGCGGCTGTAGTTGGCCTGGTAATTGGTGTAGGCCGCGGGCACGCCGTCGTCCCATAGCGAGGGATCGACGTAGCCACGCGCGTTGCGCGCCACATAGGCCTGCGGCACGCTCAGAAGGAGCGCCAGCTTGTCGGATTCGAACTCGACCGAAGCGCCATCGGCCAGGGCGGCTAGATCCACGGCCGCGGCCTCGTCCGTGCCGGCCGCCACGCGCCCTTCCTTTTCCAGCCGCGCAACGTCGACACCGATCGCGCGCAGCAGCTTGAGCGAAATCGCCGGGCGCACGACACCCTCGGCGTCGGGGCTGAACAGTACCGTCTGCCGGCCGACCGGCGTGTGGTTCAGGTAGACATCGACGTCGTAGCCGCCGGGCAGCATCGCGCTGCCCTTCTCGAAATAGTGCAGCGCGACCGGCCCATCGCCTTTGCGCAGAAAGGACTCGTTGAATTCCACGGCATGGCCCGCCGCGGGCAGCACCAGCCCGAGCAGCGCCAGGCACGGCGCGCCGAACTGGGCGGCCACGCCGATCGCGATGGGTTTCCTGACGATTTCCTTTCTGACGATGACCATACCGAATCTCTTTGTAATGTGCCTCCTGGTCCACGCCCGTCGCCGGGCGCAAAGCGGCCTCCCGCCCCTTGCCGGGGCAGGGGAATGGCGAAGCGAAAAGCAGAAGGGGGGTTAGGCTGGCGGCTTCAGGCGCCGGCGTCGCTGTCGTGCGCCGTGATGGCGCCGTAATCGTTGATGGTTTCGAAATGCACCTTGGCACCGGCGCCCGCCCCGGCCGGCAGGCCGTGTACGGCAAGACGGCGCGTGCCCGACGGCGGAACCATCTGGGTGTCGACGGTGTAATCCTTGCTGCCGCTGCGCAGCTTGACCTCGGCCAGCGACACATGGAAGGCGGTGGGGTTGCTGACCTCGAGCTGCGCCTTGCCGTCCTGCGTGACCACGCGCCAGCGCAACTGCGCGGGCGCCTGCGCGACCTCACCCGGCAGCCCGGCCGGCCGGTAGAAGAACTTGATGCGCTGGCGCACGGCGATCTGCAGGGTGTTCTCGCCCTTGGCCTTCTGCGGGATCTCCTGCACGCTCAGCCAGAACACCGACTCGCGGTCGGTCGGCAGGCCCTGTCCGTAGTAGAGGATGCGCAGCGTCTGCTGTTTCTCGGGACCCATGCGGCTTAGCGCCGGCGTGATGGCGAACGGCACGTCGGCCTTGTCGTCGCCGGCGTCCATCCAGCTCTGCACCATGATGTCGGCCGGCGCAGTGTTGCGGATCAGCAGCGACGCCTCCTTGCTCGGCGCGGCCAGCACGACGCGGGTTCCGTCGAGCGTGATGCCAGCGAGCGAAGGGCCTGAAGACAGCAGCAGCGAGCCGGCCAGGGCCAGCCCAGCAAATTGGAAGCGTTTCATATTCGATCCAGTGGTTGCGGCGAGGGCGGGGAGCCCGGGGCCCCCCGCGTTGCCGTGGGATTACTCGTAGTTAAGCGTAAAAGGCAGCGTGCCGTTGGCTTCACCGGCCTTGATGTCCTTGTCGCCGTTCTTCACATAGGCCGCGCGCATCGCCAGGTTGGCGGTGTAGACCGGGGCTTCGACGGTGCCGCCCTTGATCAGGTTGCCCGTGATCATTTCGTTACCGCTGAGGTTGAGCAGCTTGCCATCGCCGTTGTAGACGCCGATACCGACGCCCGTGGCATCGCCGATGGTCTTCAGCAGATGGTTATCGAAGGCGTCCACACCCGAGCCGGCGACGGGGTCGAAACGCAGGCTGACGGTCTTCAGGTCGGTGGCGCTGGCGCCGCAGTTGAGGTTCAGGTTGACCGCGGTACCGCCCGCGATGCTGCCGCCGGCGCTGCCGCTCAGCGAATCGATGGCGACCTTGCCGAGCTTGACGTCGATGATCTGGTTGCCCTTGTCGCCGGTCACATTGGTACCGCTGCCGCCTTCGATGTTGCACGAGGCAGCCGTGATGGAGCCGGTGAAACTAATGGTGCCTTCAGCGGCCATTGCGGAGCCGGCCACGAGGGTGGTGGCGGCGATAACGAGCATCTTCTTGATGTTGGTGGACATGGTTTACTCTCCGGTTGTGTGAAAAAAACTGCTCTCTCGATGAGAGTGATCATTATCGGAGGTGTCCGAATCTAAATGAATGAGACCGGTCCTACAGGGGAATTGATTTGTCCTACGAGCGTATGGATTAATCCTACAAGCATAAAAAATTGCAAAAAATAATCATATTTCCCAGCCGACGGCTATTATCGCGCGGGTGCGTCATGTTCATTACCGAGGTTGAATGCGCCTCGCTGGCGCGCTGGATTGCCTACTGCCTGCTTGCGCGGGCCGGTACCGGGATATCGAGATGGCACAAGGCGGAACGCCTGGCCTGACGGTCGTGCGGTTGTGCCAATCCGTTTCTGAATGCGGCACGCTCGACGGATTATTGGCGCCCGCCGCATTGTGCCCGCCGGCACTGGCGCGCCCGCGTTCCACTTTACCGTTCCGCCTGAATCGTCCCGCTCGGGACGACCGTCGTATGCGGTAATGGCGACGCAAATGGAAAATGGCGGAGCTGGCCGGCTCGCGCAGGAATCTACCGGGTCCGTGAGGGGGGAGCGTTTGCCTTCAATAAGGCAACGAGAAAGGCAACGATATTGCTATTGCCCCTATATTCGAGATCGGCTGCGCCGGGCCAGGCGGGGATGCCAATGACGCTATGGCACCATGATGCCCTGGCCTGCGAATCGCGCCCGATGCGGTACTGCCGGTGCTGCTTGCCGCCCGATGGCCTGACCGAAGCGCTGGGGGCACGTGCCGGGTTCATCGGCGTTGCCGCGCTGGCGCGGCGGCTGCCGGGCGACACGATCCTGTCCAATATGCTGCTGTTGCCGGGTTACGCGTGGCAGAGGGGCCGGATTCCGGTGCGTCGGGCGTCTTTGGCGGCGGTGCGCAGTCGAGCGCCGGCGTACGGACCGCCGTGCGCATCGGCATCCGTTGCAAGTTCCTACGAGGGTATCGGCGCTTTCGCGCGCGGGGGCATGACGCAGAAGATGCGGATCTCCGCGCTCGTGTTGCAGCGCTAGCGTGATCCTGCGGGCTTCCGATGAACGGCTGTCATTGGGCGTACTCGACGACCAGCAATGCCGTGGCTATGGTTTTTCCAGGATTTGAAATGGCATGCTGAACATCCGCCGGATAGCGCGCGGACTCGCCGTGCCGGACTTTCTTCTCACTGGGGCCGGATTGGACGGTGACGCAGCCGCTCAGTATTGACAGATGTTCTTTCGAACCACTCTCATGCGGCTCGGATGCGAGTACGCCGCCGGGATGGATCGACAGCTCATACCATTCCACCCGGCTTGCAAGGTCCACCGGGCCCAGAATCTTCAACTCGCATTTGCCATCCGGGCTTCTGATCACCGGGATCGAGTGAGCAGGAATGACCGTCACGGTCGGCGCTGGCTTGTCGGCCTGCCCGCCGGAAAGGAACTCGGCCAGGCCAATCCCCAAGGCGTTCGCCAATCGCCACAAGACCGCTACCGTGGGATTGGCAAGATTCCGTTCAACCTGCGAAAGCATCGATTTGGATACGCCAGCACGCCGGGAAAGCTCGTCGAGAGAGAGCTTGCGTGCCTGGCGAAGCAATTGCAGCCTTGCTCCAATGACAGGGGGGCCTTCTGCGAACGCCTCCACCGGGGGGACTTGTGTCATGAAATGACATCCTGTAAAGTGAACAAAACGTTCGATATACAGAACACGTTCGGTTTATCGATCATCCTCAGTTTACAGGAGCACCGCTGTGCCGACAACAGACGCATTCTACGCAGCCATTCGCCAAGAGCTCGAGTCCATTGAGCAAGCCGGTCTGTTCAAGACCGAGCGTGTCATCGCCTCTCCCCAGGGCAGCCTCATCAGGACTACCGATGGGAAGGAAGTCATCAACCTGTGCGCCAACAACTACCTGGGCCTGTCGTCCCATCCGGAGGTCGTGGAGGCTGCGCATCGCGCGCTCCGCGAGCGTGGTTTTGGCTTGAGCTCCGTCCGGTTCATTTGTGGTACGCAAGACCTGCACAAGTCGCTCGAGGCGCGTCTCGCGCGCTTTCTCGGCACCGAGGACACGATCCTTTACGGTTCGGCCTTCGATGCGAACGGGGGCCTGTTCGAGACGCTCCTTGGCCCGGACGACGCTGTCATCAGCGACGAGCTGAACCACGCGTCCATCATCGATGGCATCCGGCTCTGCAAAGCCAGGCGTTTCCGCTACAAGAACAATGATCTTGAGGACCTTCGCGAGCAGTTGAAGGCGGCCGATGCCGCAGGCGCACGTTTCAAGCTCGTCTTTACCGATGGCGTGTTCTCGATGGATGGCACGATTGCCCGGCTCGACGAGATCCGCGAGATCTGCGACGAGTTCGGGGCGCTCCTCGGGATTGACGAGTGCCATGCCACCGGCTTCCTTGGGCAGCGCGGCCGCGGCTCTCACGAACACCGTGGGATCTTCGGAAAGGTCGACATCATCACCGGAACGCTCGGCAAGGCGCTCGGCGGCGCCTCGGGTGGCTTTACGAGTGGGCGAAAGGAAGTCGTGGCATTGCTGCGCCAGCGCTCCCGGCCTTATCTTTTCTCGAACACGGTGGCGCCGTGCATCGTGGGCGCGACACTCAAGGTGCTCGACCTGCTCGAAGCCGATACCACGTTGCGGGACAAGCTCGAGCGCAATGCGCAGTACTTCCGCGGCAAGCTCGGCACACTGGGCTTCGACGTGAAGCCCGGCGACCACCCCATCGTTCCCGTCATGGTGTACGACGCGGAAAAGGCGCAGCGACTGTCCCGGCGTCTGCTGGAACTGGGCGTCTATGTCATCGGTTTCTTCTATCCCGTGGTCCCCAAGGGGCAAGCGCGCATCCGCGTACAGATCAGCGCCTTGCACGACAGAGCCGAGTTGGACCAGGCGTTGGAGGCGTTCGAGATCGCAGGCAAGGAACTGGGGATCATTCAATGACAAAGCCAGCCAGGATCCTGATCATTGGCGCCAACGGCCAATTGGGAACGGAATTGACGTCGGCGCTGGCCGATCGCTATGGCAAGCAGAATGTCGTCACGAGCGACATGGTGCCGCACGGCCGCCACCTGCACCTCACGCATGAAATGCTCGACGTAACCGATCGCGCGCAACTGCGCGACGTCATCGAGCGGCATGGGATCACCCAGATCTATCACTTGGCAGCCGCATTGTCGGCGACCGGAGAGAAGTCGCCCACATGGGCGTGGCAACTCAACATGAACGGCCTGCTGAACGTGCTGGAGGCTGCGCGTCACCAGAAGCTCGACAAGGTCTTCTGGCCCAGTTCGATTGCGGCATTCGGCCCGACAACGCCGCCGGACGCCACGCCCCAAAGCACCATCATGGAGCCCAAGACCGTCTACGGCATCTCCAAGCTGGCAGGAGAAGGATGGTGCCGTTGGTACTTTGAGAACCATGGCGTGGATGTCCGGAGCGTGCGGTATCCAGGATTGATTTCCTACAAGGCGCCTCCAGGCGGCGGAACCACGGACTACGCAATCGATATCTTCCATTCGGCGCTCAAGGGGCAACCCTATACCTGCTTCCTGGAGAAAGATGAAGCCCTGCCAATGATGTACATGCCGGACGCCGTTCGCGCGACGCTCGAGCTGATGGAGGCGCCTGCCGCCAGCCTCTCCGAGCGGGGAAGCTACAACCTTGCGGGCTTGAGCTTTACGCCTGGCGAGATCGCGAACGAGATCCGGCGGCATTGCCCGGGGTTCGATGTCAGGTACGAGCCTGATTTCCGTCAGGAAATTGCCAGTGGATGGCCTGACTCCATCGACGACTCGGTAGCCAGGCGGGATTGGAACTGGAGACCTGAATTCGGCCTCAAGGAGATGGTGGCCGACATGCTGAACAACCTGGCAACGCTGAACCAGGGTAGCGCCTTGGAATGCGTGAGCTGAGACCGGGTTGGCGCAGCAGGCAAAGCGAGGAACCTGGCCGCCGGCCAGCCTCGCGGCATGACAGCAGGCTGCGCGAAGATCGTTGCACGGTAGTGCAGGAAACACATTGACAGGGTTTAGACCCTGTGATAGAAGATCGCCTCGATTTCGGACGCTGGGATGCGTTGTCGGGGAATGAAGGCGATCAGGACGATGCGCGATGCCGCGCGAGCGATAGACAAGGCGCGAAGCGCCGGCCGCATCGATCCGAGTAAACGATTACCAGAGGAGACAACTCATGACCACGGCTGCAAATCCAGCAATCCGCCTTTCCGGCCGCCAGGGCCGGCTTCGACATCGGGGCGTTCATGCTGGCGCACTACCGGCGCGAAGCCGGGCAACCCATATCCGGACAGTCATGGCGGACCGGAACCAATTCACGGGTGAGAGCCGTGCGGGCGCTGACGAGCGTTCGCGGGTCTGAGAGGAGATCAATATGACTGACGTAAGGAAACTGCTCGACGAAGAGCGGGCCCACGAGGAGAAGGATCTCCATCGCGGACTCAAGGACCGGCACATCCAGATGATCGCCATCGGCGGCGCCATCGGTGTCGGACTGTTCCTGGGAGCGGGGCGCGCGATCGCCATCGCCGGCCCGGGACTGATGCTGAGTTATGCCATCGGCGGCGTGGCGATCTTCTTCATCATGCGCGCGCTGGGCGAGCTGCTGCTGTACCGCCCGGTGGCCGGGTCCTTTGCAACCTACGCCGAGGAGTTTGTCGGTCCCTTTGCCGGCTTCGCCACCGGCTGGTCGTACTGGTTCATGTGGGTGGTCACCGGGATGGCCGAGATCACCGCGGTCGCCGTCTACGTGCACTACTGGTTCCCGGACGTGCCGCAGTGGATACCGGCGCTGGTCACCCTGGCGGTGCTGTACCTGGTGAACTGCATCGCGGTCGCGGTATTCGGCGAGCTGGAATTCTGGTTCGCGCTGATCAAGGTGGTGACCATCGTCGCCATGATCGTGATCGGGCTGGCGATCATCTTCTTCGGTGTGACACCGCTCGGCCCGACGGCCAGCTTCTCGAACCTGTGGACGCATGGCGGCTTCATGCCGTTCGGGACGCTCGGCGTGGTGCTGACCTTGCAGATCGTCATGTTCGCCTACCAGGGCGTGGAACTGATCGGTGTCACCGCGGGGGAGGCGCAGAATCCCGAGAAGGTGTTGCCGCATGCGACCAACGGCGTTGTCTGGCGTATCCTGATCTTCTACGTTGGCGCGCTGATCGTCATGATGGCGCTGGTGCCCTGGAATGAACTGAAGCCCGGCGTCAGCCCCTTCGTCTACGTGTTCGAGAGGGTCGGCATTCCGGGGGCGGCCGCGATCGTCAATCTGGTCGTCATCACGGCGGCAGCCTCATCTTGCAACAGCGGCATCTTCAGCACCGGGCGCATGCTGTACACGCTGGCGCAGTTCGGTCAGGCGCCGCGCGCCTTCGGCAGGGTCAGCAGCAAGCATGTGCCGTCCACCGCCATCACGTTCTCGGCCGCGTTGATGGGCATCGGCGTGCTGCTCAACTACATCGTGCCGGAGCAGGTCTTCGTCTGGGTCACCAGCATTTCGCTGGTCGGTTCGCTGTGGACCTGGTCGATCATCATGATTGCCCACCTCGGCTATCGCAAGGCAATCGCCGCCGGCCGGGTCAAGGCGGTGGACTTTCGCATGCCTGGCGCGCCTTATGCCAACTGGCTGGTGGTCGCCTTCATGATCGCGGTTGCGGTGCTGCTGTCGCTCGATCCGGGTACCCGGGTGGCGCTCTACGTGGCACCCGTGTGGTTCGCGCTGCTCGGCATCGGCTATCGGCTCACCAAATCGCGTGCGCCGCTTGAGGGGCATGTTCAAAAGTCTGCCTGAGCGCTGTCCCGCGCGCTGCCGGTGCTCCCACGCGGCGCGCACGCCGGACCCCGCCCGGTGTCCGGCGTGCGCGCGCAGCGGCTGACTCAGGGCGTATCGGTAAACAGTTGCGTGCTGTAGTCCGCCACCGGCAGCTTCTTCAGTTCCTTGGATGCGCCTGGCAGTCCCTCGACATAAGTCAGGAAGGCCTCGGCGTAGTCCAGCCCGACGTCGCTTCGGCGTGCCCCGACGACGCTCTTCATCGTCGTGTAGCCATCCTGGCCATCGGCGAGGAAATTGTTGGTGATGACGGCATAGGTCTTGGCCGGGTCCAGCGGCACATAACCCGATGCGGACTTCACTTCCAGCTGGCTGAGGCGCGACCCGGCCGGCTGGTTCAGGTCGATGGCCCAGCGCAGCCCGCCAGTATAGGGATAGGAGCCCGTGTTGTTGGCTACCACGGCGGAAACGGCGTCCTCCAGGGAGGCCTTGACTTCGGCGCCCGTCATCTTGAGCTGCACCAGCGTGTTCTTGAATGGCAACACACTGTAGATGCCGCCGACCGTTACGTCGCCGGCCGGCAGGTCAACGCGGACGCCGCCGCCGTTCTGGATCGAGATGTCGGCATTGAAGAAGGCCTTCCCGCGCTCCAGGAACGCCTGTGCCACCAACTGCTGCACGTCGCCGCCGTGGGCAATGACATTGGCGTCCTTGTTGCACACATCGCCCAGCACGGAACGGGTGGCATCGCGCTTGGTGCCCGGCACGCGGCGCAGGCAAAGGTTGGCCGGTGCCGTGGCGACGACCTTCTTGCCTAGTGCATCCTTGGCGGACTTGTAGCCGGCGAGCGTGGCGGCCGCTGCGGCATCCGGCGCTGTCTGTCGCAGCACGCCGCTGGCGGCGATGTCCTGCTTGATGGCGGCGAGGTCGGCGTCCGATACGGCGGCGGTGCCGCGCTTGAACGTGTCGCCAATCAGCACATGCGGCTTGCCCTGGCAGCCGGTGACGTCGCCATTCTTGTCGAAATCGACCTTCAGTTCGCCTACCACGTAGCTGTATTGCCACGCCTGCACGACGCAGACGAGCTTGCCATCCTTGTCGGCGACACGGGTCGGATACTCGCCCTCGGGGGTCAGGCCAAGTGCCGACATGCGGTCTGCCGGGCCGAGCAGCGTGTGCGAGTCGGCGCCGACGATGACGTCTACGCCGCTGAGCTGCCTGGCCAGCGCCAGCTCGCCCGTGTAGCCCACATGCGACGCAACAATGATCTTGTTGATGCCTTGGCTGCGTAACCGGGTGATTTCGGCCTGGGCGGCGGTGGCCTCGTTCTGGAACGTCGTGCCTGCATCCGGACGGGAGGAATTCTTGGTCTTGTCGGCAATGGTCAGGCCGATAATGCCGATCTTCTGCCCGTCGCGCTCCACCACCGTGGAGGCTTTCACCGGGCCGCCGGCCAGTGCCGAGTTGGTCGCGAACTTGACATTGGCGCTCAGCACCGGCGTCTTGCAGTTGCCGGCATGGAGGAAGTCGATGAATTTCTTGAGGCCGGCATCGGTATTGTCGAACTCGTGGTTGCCAAGCGTGAACGAGTCGAAGCAGACGGTGTTCATCATGTCTGCGTCTGCCTTGCCGTCGTTCAAGTTGAAATACAGGTCGCCGGTCACGGCATCGCCCGCATGCATCTTCAGGACGTTGGGCGTCGCCGCAGCCAGGGATTTGATGGCCGAGGTCACGCGGGCGAAGCCACCATATTCCACGTCGATCGCTTCGCGCTTGCCGGCGGCGGTCATCAGGTTGAGCTTGACCGATTCCGCGTCGAGGTGGGAATGGTGGTCGTTGACGTGCAGGATCGTCAGGGACAGCGGCTTGCCCTCGGCCGTCGGCTGCGGGTTCTGCGGCTGAGCCTGGGATGCCTGCTCGTCACCCCCGCAGGCGGCAAGGGCGAAAACAGAGGCGAGCAGGGCAAGCGCGGAAGCACCTGCACGACGTGTCGTAGGGAGTGTCATGAGCGTTGTGAACGTTTTGTAACAGAATGTATTGTTCACAATGCAAATGACGGTGTGATTACAACGCTGTGAATACAGCGGTTTGATCGCGGCGTTTCAGGTTGCCGTTGGCTTGGAAAGAGCATGAATGCCGAGCGCTGCGGCGTGTTGCCAACGGTGCAAAGACTTGATTGCCAGAAGATATTTGTTACTTATAGATGCCTCTCTGGTCGTTCGGTCTTTAGGGCCGTTCGCGCTACGCGTACATGGCGCAGAAGCCGTACGCCTGGCCTCAGGAGAAGCTTGTTGTATGATTTTGCATTATGTACGCGGAACGCGTACACTTAACAGAAATCGTACATAAGCGCTATGCCACGTTCCTATGAGCAGGAGAAAGAGGGGCTTCTTCTGGAAGAGGCTGCCCTTGCTTTTGGTGAAGCTACTGGCTTGCACGCTTGCTCGGCGCCGCCTGCGAGCGCCGGCCCGAGGTCGCTGCTGGATGGTCTGATGCATTTTGATCTGGGCCATGGGCGCAAATTCACGATGCCAGTGGAAGTGAAGGTCCATATGGACAGGTTTGCCACCGTCGCCAAACTCAAGGAAGCACAAGAAAAACTTGGCGAACCGCTTCTCCTCGTGACCAACTCGCTTTCCCAAGTGATGGCGGAACGGCTACGAGAGAACCAGATCTCGTTCCTGGACACCGCCGGCAACGTGTCGCTGAATCATCCGGAAGCGCTGGTTTACGTCGTTGGCCGTCGGCGTTCCGAGCGCGCTACATCTTCTCCGCGCGGCCGAACCGCGGGCCCGAAGCAGCTTGAGGTGCTCTACGCCTTGATTGCGGAGCCAAGGCTCGTAAGCGCTTCGTATCGAGCAATTGCAGCGGTTGCGCAAGTTGCCTTGAGTACAGTCAACGTCGCGATCGACGATTTCGTCAACCGCCGGCTCCTCGTGGCAGGTGCTGACGGCAAGCGTCAATTCGGAGATTGGGAGCGTGTTGTGGATGAGTGGGCAACCCTCTATCCCATCAAGCTGAAGCCCAAGCTTCAGTCGCGTCGCTTTTCGGCCAGCAACCCGGACTGGTGGAAGTCGATTGACCTTGCCAGACATGGGGCGGTGTTCAGCGCCGAGGTCGCCGCCGATAAATTGACACAGCACCTTCGTCCTGAGCGCGTGGTGTTGTATGCCCACACGACATCCCCTAAGGAGCTGATCATGGAAGGCCGCCTGCGCGCTGACGCCAAGGGCGAGGTGGAGATCTTTCAGGCATTCTGGTCTGGATCGTCTCCCAAACCGGCCGGCACCCCGGCCGGGGTCGCCCATCCTGTTCTCGTCTACGCAGATTTACTCGAATCTGGCGAGGCCCGCAGCCTGGACGTCGCGAGATTGATCAGGGAGAAGTATCTTGCCCATCGCCCACAACCTTTTGCCTGAGCGGCCCTTGGATGCGGCCACGGCATCCTTGCTGCGTGCACTTGATCGGACTGCGAAGGATCTCGGAATCGAGTACTTCGTGGGCGGCGCTACTGCAAGGATTGTCATCCTTGAGCACGTTTTCGGCACAGCGCCTGGACGCGCGACTCGCGATGTCGATATCGGTATATGCGTGGAAGATTGGGCGCGTCATGCAGCGTTCAAGGGCACCCTGACGTCAACAGGTTTCTTTGAGGCGACTCCCAGGAACCCCCACAAGCTGCTCTATCGTCCCGCTCCCGGCGTTGTATTGCAATTGGACATTATCCCTTTTGGTGAAATCGAGAAACCCGCTGCAAGCATAGCTTGGCCGCCGGATATGGATACATTGATGAACGTCGCCGGCTTTCGCGAAGCATCGCTGGCCGCAGTGTCCATCCGGATCGAGGATGATCTTCTCATTCCTTTTGCTTCGCTTCCTTCGATGGCAATTCTCAAGCTACTGGCTTGGCGAGATCGCAATCACGAAAGCAGGCACGATGCGACCGACCTGCTTATCCTGCTGAGCACCTACGACAGAGCAGGCAACCAGGACCGTCTCTATGATCAGGAGAGCGCGCTCCTGGAACAGCATGGCTATGATACGGACATCGCGGCGGCGGCGTTGCTGGCAAAGGATGCTCGCCCGATAGCGTCAACTGAGGCTCGCGCGCAGCTTATAGAGATATTCGATGACGAGGCGAGATACCAGGTACTCATAGACCATATGAGTTTTGGCGATGCGCTGCGCGCTCGAGACGACGGAATGGATCCTATGCGGGTGCGTCAGCGCATGGATGCGTTTCGGACAGAGTTCATGAAGATATAAAGAATGCCGGGATGCAACACTTCGCTCGCGCACGGTACCCGCAGGCCAAGGCACATTCATGCCTTGATGCGGCCCTGCGAAACCGCCGATTTCGGAAACAGGATGCGCCTGGTGTTCCTGGGAGCAACCCGGAAGTCAAGCCGCCTCGCGTGCAGCAAGGTAAGGAAAGTAGCGTCCATCATGAAATATCCGCTACTTGCGGCGCTGCTGGCAGCCGTGCCGGCGCTCGGCATTGCCGCCCCGCTCAATACCGTCCTGGCGTGCGGCGAGTCCGCCCACCGGTTCATCGCAGCGCTGCAGCAGGAGCACCTGATCGAGACCAGCCCCATGCGGGTGGAGGACAATTCGGTCAACGCCTTCTGGCCCACGCCCGACTCCGGCATGACGGTGCTCGGCCGCAGCGTGTTCGCGGTGTTCGGCTTCCAGCCGCACGATGCGCTGTTCAAGGCCGGCAAAGGCGCACCCCTGGACAAGCCTCTGTACGGCGTGGCCGTCGTGGGCGGTACCGAGGCCATCGCCAAGACCCTGGCTGCGTCGGGCAGCAAGGCGCGGGCCCAGCATGCGGCGCCATTCGTGACGGCCATCATCTGCGACTGAAGTTGAATGCGGTCGGGGTTCCTGCTGCCCGCCGCGGGCGGGCAATGCGGGGCAGGCGGTGGCGCCGGGCAGAGGCTTGGCGATGCCTCCTCAACTGGCGGCGCAATCCCCCATGCGATCCAGTTCTGCCGCCGCCATCCTCGCAACTTCCAGGGCGGTCGACGGCGGAAGACCATCCTCCAGCATCCAGGCTGCGGAGAGTCCTCCCCAAGCCAGTATCCATTGCAACAGCCTCTTGCGATCCAGTGCCGCGGCGTCTGTCACGATCGCAATGCGTCGGGCAAACCTGTCCGGGTTCGCCGCAATGGCATGACTGGGGTTGCAGAAGAGATTGGCATAGTCGAAACCGCGCTCGCCAGACAGTCCCTTGGGGTCGATGGCAAGCCAGCCGCGCTTGCCAAAATGCAGGATGTTGCCGTGGTGCACGTCGCCATGCAGGACTACGTCATCCTGTGCGGAGGACAGAAGTTCGGTTGCCGCAACGGCAGAACAAGGCAGAATCCCACCGTGCACCCGAGACGCCGCCGTCAAGGGCGCAAACCATTGCGACAATGGAACTACGGATGGCGGCGGCGCAGCGCGCGGCGTGTGCAATCCGGCGATCACCTCGCACGCAACGCGTATGGCCTCGTCGTCGTTCGCGTTGGCGGCGAGGCCAGCAAGCGATGGAGTCTCGTCCGCTCGCTCCAGGAGAAGGGCGTCATCATCATGCTCCAGCACCAGTGCCGCGCCAACGCCATCCCACCACGTCATGACAGCGTTGCCGCGCCGTTCCTCGCTGCACACAGCCACTTTCAGCATTGCCGGCATGCCTCGGCGGCATACAGGCAGCAGCCGGCTACTATTGGTCAGGATGGGGTGGCCGTCCGGAGTCAAGTCCCAGCGGCGGAGATATTCACTGAACATGCCGGCGATCTTACCGCACCGATGCGGATATGGCATCATGCGGATGACTCTGCCGAGTACAAGCAAAGACTATTGAATATGTTGTCGGCCTAAGGGCAGGTTTGCGAGCTTGGACTTGCATCGTGGAACTACCTTAAATCTGGGGACATGGACAGCTACATGTCATTAGTAGGCGGGTCGCCAGCTTTCGCCGGTCGCTTTGCATGCGTCCAGCACATCGGGGCCCTGGCGGACGTTGGTGGCCACCTTGCGCCCAGCCAGTGCCAGGGCGGGGCGGCCGCGCCGTGCAAGTGCCTCGTTGCGGCCGTCGTGGACGGTGCGGGATCGGTATCAATATCAATCCCAACGTCCCGATCCCTATTCCAAACTTCCAGGATTCAGGTGGATTTTTCTATGTCACGTCAAATTCAGATGATGTTTCGAGCAACGGGGGCCTTGATGTTCGTCGTCGTTGCACTCTCGGGATGCGCTGCAATATCTCCTCCTCCTGATCCTCAGCAGCAGCTTGTCATTTCGCAGAGGGACGCCAGGGGAGTCTACGAAAAGAAGCTGATCTCATATAAGACCCTTGCCGAAAATCCCAACACTTATAGTCGTACCCAAATACTGGAAGCTTATCAGGCGCTTCTATATCAATACTCCGTTGCCGCAGTGAACTGGGTTCGCGTCGTATATCCTGCCGCGCGGCAAACACTCCCGCCCTCCCTGCAGCCACTTCCTGTACCGTCGGGAACCCCCACGCTGGCGGATGTGAATCAAAATTACGAACATGCTCTCGAAATGAACGCCGCAATGTGGGATATAAACGGGGCGGCGGATGGGAGGAAACCATCTAAATTATCGATACCGAAATACACCGGCACTCTGGTTATCATGCCATCTGCGCCGCCGCTCCCTCCCTTGCAGGATGTTCGCGATCCTAAATATGCGCGGCTGGTTACCATGACCAGGAAAGTGGATGAGGCGCAGAAAGCGGATCTCGCTCAACAACGTATTGCGATTGATAAACAGATGGCTGAGAACAATGCGTGGAGAGCCGCACACGTTTCCCACGAGTACGATTCAATTGATCCGAGGACTGGACGGCCGTATCCGGCACCGCAACAAGAGGTTCAGCGGTGGTGCACTATTTCCGGTGGCGGTGTCGTCAGTCGAGTACCGTGCTGAAACCGAGAGAATGACCGGGTTACGTTGGGCGGAGCATTGCACCTCGAGAGCGACTCGTATTCCTGGCGGCTTTCCTATGTCGGCCAGGTCGCCGAAGACGCGGGCAAGAAAGAGCAGCAGCACGATCAGCGGATGCCAGGCCGTGGCAGATGGTGCGCCCACCGACGCACAAAAAAAACCGCGCCATCTTGAGCGCGGTTGGGAATCCACCGAGGTGGTGGAGGAGACAGGGTTAACCCTACTCTCTTTGCGGCGGGGTTGCAAGCCCCTTGTGCAACCTGAGCGCCCGGCAATGCAACAGGCCAGCGAGGGCAGGGTGCATGCACCGCTTGCAGGTGGCTTGTGCTCCACCCAAGGCGGCCTCGGGGCTGACCGAGGGCGGGGCTCCGGGGCGAAGCCGGCCGGGGTCAGTGGGCGGCGAGACGGCTCTGCACCTGGCGCGCGTCCAGTTTGGAAATATCCTCGTTGAGTTCCTCGAACACCAGCTTCTGCACTTCCTTGTCGAGGTGCTCGCGCAGCATTCCCAGGAATCTCGGCGCCGCGGCGAGACGAAGCTTGTCATAGCGCTGCTCCATGCGCGCCTGCCCGAGATACTGGCCCAGCATGCGGGCGAACTCGTCACGTTCCTTTTCGGGCTGATCGACCCGCGGCGCCATCGAATGCATCGGTTCGCCCTTGCCGGCAAAGCGTCCCTGCGCATCCTCCCGCAGCTCGCCGTCCTTGGCACGTCCCAGCGGATTGACGAAGCTCTTGACTTCCTCGAGATCCTGCTCCATCCCGTGCGTCAGAAAGATGCGGGCGCGGCTGCCATCTGCCGTCAGTGTCCAGATTTTCGTCATCGCGAACTCCTATCATTTCAACCATAGGGGATGAAAAAAGGATAGTCCCGAGCTGGCCGATAGTCCCGGCGGTCTTTGTAACGCCGGTCGCAGTGTCCGGACCCTTATTTTCAGGTCCGGAGATGGATATGCCGAGGATCGCATGCGCCGCATGCAGCGCTTGCAAGCAGCGCTTAAGTGCCGTCAGCCACCGATATAGGACATTTCGATCTTGCGTTCGGCGCGGGCCTGGCGCACCGCCGGGTTGCTGCGCTGTTCGGAGTAGTTGTCGGTGCGTCCTTGCCAGACCCCGGCAATCGCGTTGGAGATTGCCAGGTCGCTGTGTTCGCCGCGCAGCAGCGCGCGCAGGTCGTAGCCTTCGGTGGCGAACAGGCAGAGGTAGAGCCGGCCTTCGGTGGACAGCCGGATACGGCTGCAATCGCCGCAGAAGGCGTGGGTGACGCTGGAGATCACGCCGATCTCGCCGGCGCCGTCGCGGTAGCGCCAGCGCTCGGCGGTCTCGCCGCTATGGTTGGCGGGGATGGCTTCGAGCGGGAAGGCTTCGTGGATGCGGCGGACCACCTCGGCCGAGGGGAGCACCTCATCCATCTGCCAGTGGTTGCTGGCGCCGACGTCCATGAACTCGATAAAGCGCAGGATGATGCCGCTGCCGCGGAAATGGGCGGCCATCGGCACGATCTCGGCATCGTTGGTGCCGCGCTTGACCACCATATTGACCTTGATCGGCGCCAGGCCGGCGGCCTGGGCAGCCTCGATGCCGTCCAGCACATCGCGCACCGCGAAGTCGACATCGTTCATGCGGCGGAAGGTGGCGTCGTCGATGGCGTCCAGGCTCACGCTCACGCGCGACAGGCCCGCATCGCGCAGCGCGCGCGCCTTGCGAGCCAGCAGCGAGGCGTTGGTGGTGAGGGTGAGGTCGAGCGGCTTGCCCGACACCGTTTCGATGCGCGCCAGCATCTCCACCAGCTTCTCGATGTTCTTGCGCAGCAGCGGCTCGCCGCCGGTCAGGCGGATCTTCTCGACCCCGTGGGCGACGAAGAGGCGGGCGACGCGTTCGATTTCCTCGAAGCTCAGCAACTCGGAATGGGGCAGGAAGGTGTAGTCCTTGCCGAATACTTCCTTCGGCATGCAATAGACGCAACGGAAGTTGCAGCGGTCCGTGACCGAAATGCGCAGATCATGCAGCGGCCTGCCGCGCGTGTCGGCAACCAGGCCGGACGGTGCGGCGAGCACGTCCGGGATGCTGGGCGTCATCGAGCGGTAGCGATGGTCGCGCAGGTCGAAGATGGGGATGACGGATTCGGTCATGG
>NZ_JBYOJU010000012.1:0-184150 GCF_057798855.1 Cupriavidus sp. 96C5-1
AAATGGCAAAGGAAAAGTTCGAGCGGACTAAGCCGCACGTGAACGTTGGCACGATTGGTCACGTTGACCATGGCAAGACCACGCTGACGGCCGCAATCGCCACGGTGCTGGCAGCGAAGTTTGGCGGTGCCGCCAAGAAGTACGACGAAATCGACGCAGCGCCGGAAGAAAAGGCACGCGGTATTACCATCAACACCGCCCACGTCGAGTACGAAACGGCTAACCGCCACTACGCGCACGTTGACTGCCCGGGCCACGCTGACTATGTGAAGAACATGATCACGGGCGCAGCGCAGATGGACGGCGCGATCCTGGTGTGCTCGGCCGCTGACGGCCCGATGCCGCAGACCCGCGAACACATCCTGCTGGCCCGCCAGGTTGGCGTGCCTTACATCATCGTGTTCCTGAACAAGTGCGACATGGTCGACGACGCCGAGCTGCTCGAGCTGGTCGAAATGGAAGTGCGCGAGCTGCTGTCGAAGTACGAATTCCCCGGCGACGACACCCCGATCATCAAGGGTTCGGCCAAGCTGGCACTGGAAGGCGACAAGGGCGAGCTGGGCGAAGTGGCGATCCTAGCCCTGGCCGACGCACTGGACAGCTACATCCCGACGCCGGAACGTGCCATCGACGGTACCTTCCTGATGCCGGTGGAAGACGTGTTCTCGATCTCGGGCCGTGGCACGGTTGTGACCGGTCGTATCGAGCGCGGCATCATCAAGGTCGGTGAAGAAATCGAAATCGTTGGTATCAAGCCGACGGTCAAGACCATCTGCACCGGCGTGGAAATGTTCCGCAAGCTGCTGGACCAAGGTCAGGCTGGCGACAACGTGGGTCTGCTGCTGCGCGGCACGAAGCGCGAAGACGTCGAACGCGGCCAAGTGCTGTGCAAGCCGGGTTCGATCAAGCCGCACACGCACTTCACCGGCGAGGTCTACATCTTGTCGAAGGACGAAGGCGGCCGTCACACCCCGTTCTTCAACAACTACCGTCCGCAGTTCTATTTCCGTACGACCGACGTGACCGGCTCGATCGAGCTGCCGAAGGACAAGGAAATGGTCATGCCCGGCGACAACGTGTCGATCACCGTCAAGCTGATCGCCCCGATCGCCATGGAAGAAGGCCTGCGTTTCGCCATCCGTGAAGGCGGTCGTACCGTCGGCGCCGGCGTCGTGGCAAAGATCCTCGACTGATAAGGTCGATCAGCGGATACGGCACCAACCGGCCGTATTCGTTGCCAGAGGGGTTGGCGCAAGCGCCGACCCCAAAGTTGTTTTAGGGGTATAGCTCAACTGGCAGAGCGTCGGTCTCCAAAACCGAAGGTTGGGGGTTCGATTCCCTCTGCCCCTGCCAATTCAATCAGCCGCGTCGCGATAGAGAATGTCGTGACGCGGCTTAGTCTCGTTTGCGAAACATGGCCAATCCCAACGTCGAAACCGTCAACGCCGCCAGCGGTAAGTGGTTGCTGGGCGCCGCGGTGCTACTGGTGGTTGCCGGCGTCATCGGTTTCTATGCCCTGGCACAGCAGCCCTCCTATGTGCGCGGCGCCGCGCTGTTTGGCGGTATTGCGCTGGGCGTGGTGGTCGCGCTGGTCTCGGCGCCAGGCAAGGACTTCATCGGTTTCTCCAAGGAATCGTATCGGGAAGTCCGCAAGGTCGTCTGGCCGACCCGCAAGGAAGCCGGGCAGATGACGGGCCTGGTGTTCGTTTTTGTCGTGATCATGGCCGTGTTCCTGTGGTCAGCGGACAAGCTCATCGAGTGGGTCATCTTTTCGCTCGTGCTGGGCTGGAAATGAAGGATAGAACATGACGGACAACGCACAACAGGAAGCCCCGGCAGCGGAATCGCCTTCGTCGAAGAAGCGCTGGTACGTGGTGCACGCTTATTCCGGCATGGAAAAGAGCGTGCAGCGCGCGTTGCAGGAGCGCATTGAACGCGCCGAGATGCAGGACAAGTTTGGCCGCATCCTGGTCCCGTCCGAAGAAGTGGTTGAAATCAAGGGTGGGCAGAAGTCTGTCACCGAGCGCCGCTTCTTCCCGGGTTACGTGCTGGTCGAGATGGAAATGACCGACGAAACCTGGCACCTGGTGAAGAACACCAGCAAGGTCACCGGTTTCGTGGGCGGCGCGCGCAATCGCCCGAGCCCGATTTCCCAGAAGGAAGTCGACAAGATCATGACCCAGATGCAGGAAGGGGTCGAGAAGCCGCGTCCCAAGACGCTGTTCGAAGTGGGCGAAATGGTACGCGTCAAGGACGGTCCTTTCACCGACTTCAACGGCAATGTCGAGGAAGTGAACTACGAGAAATCGCGCCTGCGCGTCTCGGTCACGATCTTCGGGCGTGCTACCCCGGTGGAACTCGAGTTCGGCCAGGTCGAGAAAGTTTAAGTTTTCGCGTTTTATGCTGGCCGCGAGGCCGGTAAAAAATGCGCGGCCAGTCCCGCAAGGGGCCGGCCACAAGAGGAGCGTGAGGCTGGCCGGGGTGGATGAACCGCCCCAGCAGCGATAGCGCGCTACGACTCAACAGGATCGCATTCCTCCAGGAAGCGGTCCGGATTGGAGTAAATATGGCCAAGAAGATCATTGGCTTTATCAAGCTGCAAATTCCGGCTGGTAAGGCAAATCCCTCCCCGCCCGTGGGCCCCGCACTGGGTCAACGCGGTCTGAACATCATGGAGTTCTGCAAGGCGTTCAACGCGCAGACCCAAGGTATGGAACCCGGCCTGCCGGTGCCGGTGGTGATTACCGCCTTCGCCGACAAGAGCTTCACCTTCGTGATGAAGTCGCCCCCGGCGACCGTGCTGATCAAGAAGGCCGCTGGCCTGACCAAGGGTTCGGCCAAGCCGCATACCGACAAGGTCGGCAAGATCACCCGCGCCCAGGCTGAAGAAATCGCCAAGGCGAAGAACGCTGACCTGACCGCTGCCGATCTGGACGCCGCCGTGCGTACCATCGCCGGTTCGGCTCGTTCGATGGGCATCACCGTGGAGGGTCTGTAAATGGCTAAGGTTTCCAAGCGCACCGCCGCCAACAAGGCGAAGATCGAGCGCACCAAGTTCTACCCGATCGACGAGGCCCTGGGCCTGGTGAAGGAATGCGCATCGGCCAAGTTCGACGAGTCGATCGACGTTGCCGTGCAACTCGGCATCGACGCGAAGAAGTCGGACCAGGTGGTTCGTGGCTCCGTGGTGCTGCCTGCCGGTACCGGCAAGTCGGTCCGCGTGGCTGTGTTCGCCCAAGGCGAAAAGGCCGAAGCTGCCAAGGCAGCCGGTGCAGACATCGTCGGCATGGAAGACCTGGCCGAGCAAGTCAAGGCCGGTAACCTGAACTTCGACGTGGTGATCGCTTCGCCGGACACCATGCGTATCGTTGGTACGCTGGGCCAGATCCTGGGCCCGCGCGGCCTGATGCCGAACCCGAAGGTTGGCACGGTTACCCCCGACGTGGCCCAGGCAGTGAAGAACGCCAAGGCCGGTCAGGTGCAATACCGCGTCGACAAGGCCGGTATCATCCACGCCACCATTGGCCGCCGCTCGTTCCAGGACGCCGATCTGAAGCGCAACCTGAGCGCGCTGATCGAAGCCCTGGTGAAGTCGAAGCCGGCTACCAGCAAGGGCGTGTACCTGCGCAAGATCGCCGTGTCGTCCACCATGGGCGTTGGCGTGCGCGTGGAACAGGCTTCGCTGTCGGCCTGAGGCTGGCGGCAAACGCAGGGCGAACCCGATAACGTCGCCCCGTGTAAAGAATGGAAGATCCTGGCCCAGGCCGGGATCGTCTCCCGAGTCAGGCGGGGCCCAGACGGGCGCCGCGGAACGAAGGGAGCAAGGCTTTGGGCAGTGGTGCCCGCCGGTGCGCAAGCGCGGGGCAGGCACCGCTGGTTATCAAAGACCGCTGGTGGCGGTGCGGCCGTAGTCTGGCAGCCTCGCCTTAATCGGACGGAACGTACGCAGCGTGGCTTTCGGCCCTGCTGCGGCGCCTCCCGGCCCACCAGCGCAGATGGCGCACCCGAGGGATTGAAGAATCCGGGCAATGACCCGGGTGATTCGGGCCAATCGGACGCCGTTCGTTTGGACTGATGTGCGTGCCCCGGACGATCCGGGGAACAAGCATCGTTTTGGAGCTTAACCGTGCCACTCAATATTGAAGATAAGAAGGCCGTCGTTGCTGAGGTTTCGGCGCAAGTCGCTAAAGCCCAGACCATCGTCGTTGCCGAATATCGCGGCATTGCGGTTGGCGATCTGACCAAGCTGCGCGCCAAGGCCCGCGAGCAAGGCGTGTACCTGCGCGTTCTGAAGAACACGCTGGCCCGCCGCGCCGTGGAAGGCACGCCGTTTGCCGGCCTCGCAGAGCAAATGACCGGTCCGCTGATCTACGGTATTTCCGAAGATGCAGTGTCGTCGGCCAAGGTTCTGAACGACTTTGCCAAGACCAACGACAAGTTGGTTCTGCGCGCAGCGTCGTACGACGGCAACGTGCTCGATGCTGCTGCCGTCAAGGCACTGGCCTCGATCCCGAGCCGCGATGAACTGATTGCTCAGCTGCTTGGCGTGATGCAGGCACCGGTGTCGGGCTTCGCCCGTCTGCTGGCTGCACTGGCCGCCAAGAAGAGCGAAGGCGCCCCTGCCGAAGGCGAAGGCGCTGCTGCCGCCGCCGAGAGCGAAGGCGCTGCTGCCTGAGGCGAAAGCCCACGCAGCCTGGCTCATCAAGATCGCATTACCGATACCGAATCACATTTAGCAGGAGTATTCCAAATGGCAATCAGCAAAGACGACATCCTCGAAGCCGTAGGCTCGATGTCCGTGATGGAACTGAACGACCTGGTCAAGGCGTTCGAAGAAAAGTTTGGCGTGTCCGCCGCTTCGATGGCCGTGGCTGCTGCCCCGGGCGCCGGCGCTGCTGTCGCTGAAGAGCAAACCGAGTTCAACGTTATCCTGTCGGAAATCGGCGCGAACAAGGTTGGCGTGATTAAGGCTGTCCGCGAAATCACCGGCCTGGGCCTGAAGGAAGCCAAGGATCTGGTCGACGGCGCACCGAAGGCTGTCAAGGAAGGCGTGGACAAGGCTGCTGCAGCCGACGCCAAGAAGAAGCTGGAAGACGCCGGCGCAAAGGTCGAAGTCAAGTAAGCTGTGCTCGCGTGCCCCTTCGGCACGCGAATGGGGCTGGCAAAGGGAGATTCCCGGCGCCAGCCTTTTTGCGCTTCTGCGATGTGTGTTTTATCAGGCACCCGCAGCGCAAATCAGTGCAAAAAAGTGGCGCAAACAATGCTTGAAGACTGGGCCGATGCCTAAGCTTCAGCAGAGGCCAAACATCAGTGGCACACTAGGTGGCTGCTGATGTTTGTCTTCTGAACCGACTGCAGAAGACAAGTTTGGTCGGGTGTTCCCCGAGCCGGTATGGCGCATCGCGTCGTTTCTGCCGGCTCGCAGCGTGCGGACACCGTCAGCCAGAGGTTGGTAGCGGCCAACCGCCAAATCCCCTCCCAGTCGCTGAACACCTCAGGTGCTGCGCCAGGTCCAGCCAGCCCTGCGATGATTCGGAGATCCCATGGCGTACAGCTTCACCGAAAAGAAGCGCATTCGCAAAAGTTTTGCGAAGCGCGCGACGGTTCACCAGGTTCCTTTCCTGCTTGCCACCCAGATTGAATCCTACACTCAGTTTCTGCAAGAGGATACGCCACCCTCGCGTCGCAAAACAGAGGGCCTGCAAGCGGCTTTCAGTGCAATCTTCCCGATTGTGTCGCACAACGGGCTCGCCCGTATGGAGTTCGTCTCCTACCATCTCTCCAACCCGCCGTTCGATGTCAAGGAATGTCAACAGCGTGGCCTGACCTTCCACTCGGCCCTGCGTGCCAAGGTGCGCCTGATCATCAACGATCGGGAAAATCCGGGCAAGGTCAAGGAAGTGAAGGAACAGGAAGTCTACATGGGCGAAATTCCGCTCATGACGTCGACCGGTTCGTTCGTGATCAACGGTACCGAGCGTGTGATCGTCTCGCAGCTGCACCGCTCGCCTGGCGTGTTCTTCGAGCACGACAAGGGCAAGACCCACAGCTCGGGCAAGCTGCTGTTCTCGGCGCGTATCATTCCCTACCGCGGTTCGTGGCTCGACTTCGAGTTCGACCCGAAGGACATCCTGTACTTCCGCGTCGACCGCCGCCGCAAGATGCCGGTGACGATCCTGCTGAAGTCGATCGGCCTGACGCCCGAGCAAATCCTCGCGCACTTCTTCGTGTTCGACAACTTCACCCTGCAGTCGGAAGGCGCGCAGATGGAGTTCGTGCCCGAGCGCCTGCGCGGCGAAGTCGCGCGCTTCGACATCGCCGACAAGAACGGCCGCGTCGTGGTGGAGAAGGACAAGCGGATCAACGCCAAGCACATCCGTGACCTGGATTCCGCCGGCACCAAGCTGATCAGCGTGCCGGAAGACTATCTGCTCGGCCGCGTGCTGGCGAAGAACATCATCGACCCGGATACCGGCGAAGTGATTGCCAACGCCAACGACGAGCTGACCGAAACCGTGCTGGAAAACCTGCGCGAAGCCGGCGTCAAGCAGATCCAGACCCTGTACACCAACGATCTGGACCAAGGTCCGTACATGTCGCAGACCCTGCGCGTGGACGATACCGCCGACCAGACCGCTGCGCGTATCGCCATCTACCGCATGATGCGTCCCGGCGAGCCGCCGACCGAAGACGCGGTGGAAGCCCTGTTCCAGCGCCTGTTCTACAGCGAAGAGTCGTACGACCTGTCGCGCGTTGGCCGCATGAAGGTCAACAGCCGCCTGGGCCGCCCGAGCGGCGAAGGCAGCATGGTGCTGCAGGACGAGGACATCCTCGAGACCATCAAGATCCTGGTCAACCTGCGCAACGGCAAGGGCGAGGTCGATGACATCGATCACCTGGGCAATCGTCGCGTGCGTTGCGTCGGCGAACTGGCTGAAAACCAGTTCCGCGCCGGCCTGTCGCGCGTGGAGCGCGCCGTCAAGGAACGTCTGGGCCAGGCCGAGACCGAAAACCTGATGCCGCACGACCTGATCAACTCGAAGCCGATTTCCTCGGCCATCCGCGAGTTCTTCGGTTCGTCGCAGCTGTCGCAGTTCATGGACCAGACCAACCCGCTGTCCGAGATCACGCACAAGCGCCGTGTCTCCGCACTGGGCCCGGGCGGTCTTACCCGCGAGCGCGCAGGTTTTGAAGTCCGCGACGTGCACCCGACCCACTATGGCCGCGTGTGCCCGATCGAAACGCCGGAAGGCCCGAACATTGGCCTGATCAACTCGCTGGCACTGTATGCCCGCCTGAACGAGTACGGCTTCCTGGAAACGCCGTACCGCAAGGTGGTCGACAGCAAGCTGACCGACCAGGTCGACTACCTGTCCGCCATCGAGGAAGGCAAGTACGTGGTCGCGCAGGCCAACGCCACCGTCGACGCCGACGGTACCCTGATCGACGAACTGGTGTCGTCGCGTGAAGGCAGCGAGCGTGAAACCCGTATGGTCACGCCGGACCGCGTCCAGTACATCGACGTGGCGCCTTCGCAGATCGTGTCCGCGGCGGCATCGCTGGTGCCGTTCCTCGAGCACGATGACGCGAACCGTGCACTGATGGGCGCCAACATGCAGCGCCAGGCCGTGCCTTGCCTGCGTCCGGACAAGCCGCTGGTGGGTACCGGCATCGAGCGTACCGTCGCGGTCGACTCGGGCACCGCCGTGCAGGCCACCCGTGGCGGCGTGGTGGACTACGTCGATGCGATGCGTATCGTGATCCGCGTGAACGACGATGAAGCCGTTGCAGGCGAAGTCGGCGTGGACATCTACAACCTGATCAAGTACACGCGCTCGAACCAGAACACCAACATCAACCAGCGTCCGATGGTCAAGGTCGGCGACTTCGTCGCCCGCGGCGACGTGATCGCCGACGGCGCCTCGACCGACCTGGGCGAGCTCGCGCTCGGCCAGAACATGCTGGTGGCGTTCATGCCGTGGAACGGCTACAACTTCGAAGATTCGATCCTGATCTCCGAACGCGTGGTTGCCGAAGACCGCTACACCTCGATCCACATCGAGGAACTGTCGGTCGTCGCCCGCGACACCAAGCTGGGACCGGAAGAAATCACCCGCGACATCTCCAACCTCGCCGAAGCGCAGCTGGCGCGTCTGGACGAGTCCGGCATCACCTACATCGGTGCCGAAGTGGAAGCCGGCGACGTGCTGGTCGGCAAGGTCACGCCCAAGGGCGAGACCCAGCTGACCCCGGAAGAAAAGCTGCTGCGCGCGATCTTCGGCGAGAAGGCTTCGGACGTGAAGGACACCTCGCTGCGCGTGCCCTCGGGCATGAGCGGCATCGTGATCGACGTCCAGGTCTTCACCCGCGAAGGCGTGACCCGCGACAAGCGCGCCCAGTCGATCATCGACGACGAACTGAAGCGCTACCGCCTGGACCTGAACGACCAGCTGCGCATCGTCGAAGGCGACGCCTTCCAGCGTCTGGAACGCCTGCTGCTCGACAAGACCGTCAACGGCGGTCCGAAGAAGCTGGCCAAGGGCGCCAAGCTGACCCGCGAGTACCTGGCCGACCTGGACAAGTACCACTGGTTCGACATCCGTCCGGCCGACGAGGAAGTCGCTGCCCAGCTGGAAGCCGTCAAGGAAGCCATCGAGCAGAAGCGTCACGAGTTCGACCTGGCCTTCGAGGAAAAGCGCAAGAAGCTCACGCAAGGCGACGAACTGCCGCCGGGCGTGATCAAGATGGTCAAGGTGTACCTGGCCGTCAAGCGCCGCCTGCAGCCTGGCGACAAGATGGCAGGCCGTCACGGCAACAAGGGTGTGGTGTCCAAGATCGTCCCGATCGAAGACATGCCCTACATGGCCGACGGTACCCCTGCCGACATCGTGCTGAACCCGCTGGGCGTGCCGTCGCGGATGAACGTGGGCCAGATTCTGGAAACCCACCTGGGCTGGGCCGCGCGCGGCCTGGGCCAGCGTATCGGCTCCATGCTCAAGGCGCAGGCCAAGGCGCAGGAACTGCGTCCGTTGCTCGCCCAGATCTACAACGAGAGCGGCAAGCCGGAAGACCTCGACAGCCTGTCCGACGCCGAAGTGCTGGAACTGGCCACCAACCTGAAGAAGGGTGTGCCGTTCGCCACGCCGGTGTTCGACGGTGCGCATGAAGACGAAATCCGTCGCATGCTGGACCTGGCCTACCCGGACGCGATCGCCAAGGAAATGGGCCTGACCGCTTCCAAGCAACAGGTCACGCTGCACGACGGCCGCACCGGCGAAGCGTTCGAGCGTCCGGTGACGCTGGGCGTGATGCACATGCTGAAGCTGCACCACTTGGTCGACGACAAGATGCACGCGCGTTCGACCGGCCCGTACTCGCTGGTGACCCAGCAGCCGCTGGGTGGTAAGGCGCAGTTCGGTGGCCAGCGTTTCGGTGAAATGGAAGTGTGGGCGCTGGAAGCTTATGGCGCCTCCTACGTGCTGCAGGAAATGCTGACGGTCAAGTCCGATGACGTGAACGGCCGGACCAAGGTCTACGAGAACATCGTCAAGGGCGAGCACTCGATCGACGCCGGCATGCCGGAATCGTTCAACGTGCTGGTGAAGGAAATCCGTTCGCTGGGTATCGACATCGACCTCGATCGCTACTGATCGAGATAGAGAGCGCGGGAGGCCGGCAACGGCCAGTCTCCCGCCGATTGCCCGCTACGGTTTTCCCACAGAATGAATGCCGCGGGCCCGACATGCTGTCGGGCTGGCGGCGAAACAAGGAGTTGCAATGAAAGCATTGCTCGATCTCTTTAAGCAGGTTCAGCAGGAAGAGCAGTTCGACGCGATCAAGATCGGCCTGGCATCGCCGGAGAAGATCCGTTCGTGGTCGTACGGTGAAGTGAAGAAGCCGGAAACCATCAACTACCGGACCTTCAAGCCCGAGCGCGATGGCCTGTTCTGCGCCAAGATCTTTGGCCCGATCAAGGACTACGAGTGCCTGTGCGGCAAGTACAAGCGCCTGAAGCACCGCGGCGTGATCTGCGAGAAGTGCGGCGTTGAAGTGACGCTGGCCAAGGTGCGCCGCGAGCGCATGGGCCACATCGAACTGGCCGCGCCGACCGCGCACATCTGGTTCCTGAAGTCGCTGCCGTCGCGTCTGGGCATGGTGCTCGACATGACGCTGCGCGATATCGAACGCGTCCTGTACTTCGAAGCGTTCGTGGTGCTCGAACCCGGCATGACGCCGCTCAAGCGCAGCCAGATCATGTCCGAGGACGACTACATCGCCAAGTGCGAAGAGTACGGCGAAGGCGAGTTCGTGGCCATGATGGGTGCCGAGGGCATCCGTGAGCTGCTGCGCGGCATCGACATCGAGAAGCAGATCGAAACGATCCGCGCCGAGCTGCAAGCCACCGGTTCCGAAGCCAAGATCAAGAAGTTCGCCAAGCGCCTGAAGGTGCTGGAAGCGTTCCAGCGTTCGGGCATCAAGCCGGAATGGATGATCCTGGAAGTGCTGCCGGTGCTGCCGCCCGAACTGCGTCCGCTGGTTCCGCTGGATGGCGGCCGTTTCGCCACCTCGGACCTGAACGACCTGTATCGCCGCGTCATCAACCGTAACAACCGCCTGAAGCGCCTGCTCGAGCTGAAGGCGCCCGAGATCATCGTGCGCAACGAAAAGCGCATGCTGCAGGAAGCGGTTGACTCGCTGCTGGACAACGGCCGTCGCGGCAAGGCGATGACCGGCGCCAACAAGCGTCCGCTGAAGTCGCTGGCCGAAATGATCAAGGGCAAGGGCGGCCGTTTCCGTCAGAACCTGCTGGGCAAGCGCGTCGACTACTCGGGCCGTTCGGTCATCGTGGTGGGCCCGACCCTGAAGCTGCACCAGTGCGGCCTGCCCAAGCTGATGGCGCTCGAGCTGTTCAAGCCCTTCATCTTCCACAAGCTGGAAACGATGGGTATCGCCACCACCATCAAGGCGGCGAAGAAGGAAGTGGAAAGCCAGACCGCGGTGGTGTGGGACATCCTCGAAGAGGTGATCCGCGAGCATCCGGTCATGCTGAACCGCGCGCCGACGCTGCACCGCCTGGGTATCCAGGCGTTCGAGCCGGTGCTGATCGAAGGCAAGGCCATCCAGCTGCACCCGCTCGTCTGCGCGGCGTTCAACGCCGACTTCGACGGTGACCAGATGGCTGTGCACGTCCCGCTGTCGCTGGAAGCGCAGATGGAAGCCCGCACCCTGATGCTGGCCTCCAACAACGTGCTGTTCCCGGCCAACGGCGACCCGTCGATCGTACCGTCGCAAGACGTGGTGCTGGGTCTGTACTACACGACCCGCGACAAGATCAACGGCAAGGGTGAAGGCCTGACGTTCGCCGACATCAGCGAAGTGATCCGCGCCTACGAGAACAAGGAAGTCGAACTGGCTTCCCGCGTAAACGTGCGTATCACCGAGTATGAACTGGTCGACAAGGACGCCGTGGGCGATGCCCGCTTCGCGCCCAAGATCACGCTGCAGGCCACCACGGTCGGCCGCGCGATCATGTCCGAGATCCTGCCCAAGGGCCTGCCTTTCTCGGTGCTGAACAAGCCGCTGAAGAAGAAGGAAATCTCGCGCCTGATCAACACCGCGTTCCGCAAGTGCGGTCTGCGCGAAACCGTGATCTTCGCCGACAAGCTGCTGCAGTCGGGTTTCCGCCTGGCAACGCGCGCCGGTATCTCGATCGCCATCGACGACATGCTGGTGCCGCCGCAGAAGGAAAAGATCATTTCCGACGCGGCAGCCAAGGTCAAGGAATACGACAAGCAGTACATGTCGGGTCTGGTGACCGACCAGGAACGCTACAACAACGTCGTGGACATCTGGGGCGCCGCCGGCGACCAGGTGGGCAAGGCGATGATGGAGCAGCTCCAGCACGAAGACGTGGTCGACCGTCACGGCAACACCGTGAAGCAGGACTCGTTCAACTCGATCTACATGATGGCCGACTCGGGCGCGCGCGGTTCCGCTGCGCAGATCCGTCAGCTGGCCGGCATGCGTGGCCTGATGGCCAAGCCGGATGGCTCGATCATTGAAACGCCGATTACGGCGAACTTCCGTGAAGGCCTGAACGTTCTGCAGTACTTCATCTCCACCCACGGCGCGCGTAAGGGCCTGGCGGATACGGCACTGAAGACCGCGAACTCGGGTTACCTGACCCGTCGTCTGGTCGACGTGACGCAGGATCTGGTGGTGGTGGAAGACGATTGCGGCACGACCAACGGCGTGGCCATGAAGGCCCTGGTCGAAGGCGGTGAAGTGATCGAAGCCCTGCGCGACCGTATTCTCGGCCGTGTGACGGTGACCGACGTGGTGAATCCTGAAACCCAGGAGACCGCGATCGAGGCCGGCACCCTGCTGGACGAAGACCTGGTCGACATGATCGACGCCATCGGCGTGGACGAAGTGAAGGTACGCACGCCGCTGTCGTGCGACACGCGCTACGGCCTGTGCGGCATGTGCTATGGCCGCGACCTGGGCCGCGGCGTGCTGGTGAACTCCGGCGAAGCGGTTGGCGTGATCGCCGCCCAGTCGATCGGCGAGCCGGGCACGCAGCTGACCATGCGTACGTTCCACATCGGTGGCGCGGCATCGCGTGCGGCAGTGGCATCGAGCGTGGAAGCGAAGGCAACCGGTACCGTGCGTTTCACGGCGACCATGCGTTACGTCACCAATGCGAAGGGCGAGCTGATCGTCATTTCGCGTTCGGGCGAAACCCTGATCACCGACGACCATGGCCGTGAGCGCGAACGCCACAAGATCCCGTACGGCGCGATGCTGCTGGTGCAGGACGGCCAGGCCATCAAGGCTGGTACGCAGCTGGCCACGTGGGACGCACTGACGCGCCCGATCGTGTCGGAGTACACCGGCACGACCAAGTTCGAGAACGTCGAAGAAGGCGTGACCGTCGCCAAGCAGATGGACGAGGTCACCGGCCTGTCGACCCTCGTGGTGATCGATGCGAAGCGCCGTACGGCTGCCACCAAGGGCCTGCGCCCGCAGGTGAAGCTGCTCGACGCCAACGGCCAGGAAGTGAAGATCCCGGGCACGGACCACTCCGTGACCATCGGCTTCCAGGTCGGCGCGCTGATTACCGTGAAGGACGGCCAGCAGGTGCATGTGGGTGAAGTGCTCGCACGTATCCCGACCGAATCGCAAAAGACCCGCGACATTACCGGGGGTCTGCCGCGTGTGGCCGAACTGTTCGAAGCGCGTTCGCCGAAGGACGCCGCCGTGCTGGCGGAAGTCACCGGTACCACGTCGTTCGGCAAGGACACCAAGGGCAAGCAACGCCTGGTGATTACGGACCTGGACGGCAACGCCCACGAGTTCCTGATCGCCAAGGAAAAGCAGGTCCTGGTGCACGATGGCCAGGTGGTGAACAAGGGTGAGATGATCGTGGAAGGTCCGGCGGACCCGCACGACATCCTGCGCCTGAAGGGCATCGAGGAACTGGCGCACTACATCGTCGACGAAGTGCAGGACGTGTACCGTCTGCAGGGCGTGAAGATCAACGACAAGCACATCGAAGTGATCGTGCGCCAGATGCTGCGCCGCGTGCAGATCTCGGATGTGGGCGACACCAAGTTCATCCCGGGTGAACAGGTGGAGCGTTCGGAACTGCTCGACGAGAACGATCGCGTGATCGCCGAAGGCAAGCGTCCGGCCACGTATGAAAACCTGTTGCTCGGTATCACCAAGGCGTCGCTGTCCACCGACAGCTTCATCTCGGCGGCATCGTTCCAGGAAACCACCCGCGTGCTGACCGAAGCCGCGATCATGGGCAAGACCGACGACCTGCGTGGTCTGAAGGAAAACGTGATCGTTGGCCGACTGATCCCCGCTGGTACCGGTCTGGCCTACCACCGTGCCCGCAAGGCACGCGAGGCGGCCGAGCGCGAACGCGCCCAGGCGATCTCCGAAGAAGAGCAGTCGCTCTTCATCGAGCCGCCGGTGGTGCCGGCGACGACCGAAGGCGAGGGCGACGCAGTCTAAGACTGTCAGCCTGAACCTGCAGCAAGCTGCATGAAGATACCCGGCCCTTGCGGCCGGGTATTTTTTTGCCTGTTCTATCCGCTGTGCACGCGCCGGAGCGCAATGCATGCAGTGCGCTCCGGCGATTCACGTCGAGGGCGGCGGCAGCCATATCCGGGCAGGTACTTGCTGTCCGGCGGCCCGGAGGTGCTGCATGAGATCGAGATCAACGGCGGCATCGCCGTGTATGGGAGAGATATCGTTCTTCCAGAATTGCGCATTGATATTTGTCTACTGCATATTCATGGCGATATCCAGGCCACCGTACCGCAGGGCGTCCCAGTTTGATCTGCTACTTTTGATGGATAAATATCGCAATGCCATGGATGCGTTGAAGTATCTATCCCGTGCATATTTTTGAGTGACACCCCGGCCATGAGGCTAAAGGCAGGCTAGCCTTGGCCATGTGCGCTAAACGGATGCATATTGTTCTGCCTGAATTGGATGATGACATCCTTCCTGTGCATATCTTCGGAGATCCCCAGGCCCGAGCGGCCGGAAGGTGGCCCGGCCTGAACCGTGCGCGGCAAGCGGATACCCGGCCCCGGTCCGGGCTTTTGCTGTCGGCGGCCAACCTGTACGTATGTGGAAACCATTCGTCACAGCCGGATACGGTACGCCGCGGGCTTGGTGGTATGGTTACGCCTTTCGCGGTTTCACCCTCTTTTCAAGCTGTTGCTATGTCGCGCGCCCTGGCCATTCTCAAGGATGTATTCGGCTACCATGCCTTCCGTGGCCGCCAGGCGGAGATCATCGACCATGTGGCCGAGGGTGGCGATTGCCTGGTATTGATGCCGACCGGCGGCGGCAAGTCGCTGTGCTACCAGATTCCGGCGCTGCTGCGGCAGCGGGCCGGCCACGGCACCGGCATCGTGGTGTCGCCGCTGATCGCGCTGATGCAGGACCAGGTGGCGGCGCTGTCCGAGGCCGGCGTGCGCGCGGCCGTGCTGAATTCGACGCTCAGCGGGGCCGAGGCCTCCGCGGTGGAGCGCGACCTGCTCGCCGGCCGGCTCGAGATCCTCTATGTGGCGCCTGAGCGGCTGATGACGCCGCGCTTCCAGGACCTGCTGGAGCGTACCCGTATCGGCGTGTTCGCCATCGACGAGGCGCACTGCGTGTCGCAGTGGGGGCATGATTTCCGCCCCGAGTACATCCAGCTCTCGGTGCTGCACGAGCGCTTTCCGCAGGTGCCGCGCATCGCGCTGACGGCCACCGCGGATTCGGTCACGCGCGAGGAGATCGTCGAGCGCCTGGCGCTGCAGGACGCGCGCGTCTTCATCTCCAGCTTCGACCGCCCCAATATCCGCTATCGCATCGTCGAGAAGGACAATGCGCGCCAGCAGTTGCTGACCTTCATCAAGGCGGAGCACCTGGCCGCGGACGGCACCCATGACAGCGGCATCGTCTATTGCCTGTCGCGCAAGAAGGTGGAGGACACCGCCAGCTACCTCAGCAGCCAGGGCCTCAACGCGCTGGCGTACCACGCCGGCATGGACGCGGGCGTGCGCCAGCACCACCAGGCCCGCTTCCGCGAGGAGGAGGGCGTGATCATGGTCGCCACCATCGCCTTCGGCATGGGCATCGACAAGCCAGACGTGCGCTTCGTTGCCCACCTGGACCTGCCCAAGAGCATGGAGGGCTACTACCAGGAGACGGGCCGCGCCGGCCGCGACGGGCTGCCGGCCAACGCCTGGATGGCCTACGGCCTGGGCGATGTGGTCCAGCAAAAGCGCATGATCGACGAGTCCGAGGCCGACGACGCCCACAAGCGCGTGTCCTCCGCCAAGCTCGACGCGTTGCTGGGGCTCTGCGAGACCGCGGGCTGCCGGCGCGTGCGCATCCTGGCGTACTTCGACGAAGCCAGCGAGCCTTGCGGCAACTGCGACACCTGCCTGGAGCCGCCAGCGACATGGGACGGCACCCGCGAGGCACAGATGGCGCTGTCCTGCGTCTACCGCACCGCGCAGGCCAGCCGCGTCCATTTTGGCGCGACCCATATGGTCGACGTGCTGCGCGGCAACGCTTCGGAAAAGATCCGGCAGTGGGGCCATGACAAGGTATCCACCTTCGGCATCGGCGCTGACCGTTCCGTATCGGAGTGGCACGCGATCTTCCGCCAGTTGATCGCCCATGGCCTGCTGGTGATCGACCACGGCGGGCACGGCGCGTTGCTGCTGGGCGAGTCGGCGCGTGCGGTGCTCAAGGGCGAGACGCAGATCACGCTGCGCCGGCAGGCCAGCAAGCCGGCCAAGAGCGGTGAGCGCACCGCGCGCGGCACGGGCACCCGCACCGACCATACCGCCGGCATGGACGAGGACGCGCTGGCCAACTGGGAGGCGCTGCGCAAGTGGCGCACCGAAACCGCGCGCGAGCATGGCGTGCCGGCCTACGTGATCTTCCACGACGCCACCCTCGCCGAACTGGCGCGCAGCGCACCGGACTCGCTGACGGCGATGGCCGAGGTGCCCGGCATCGGCGCTGCCAAGCTGGAGCGCTACGGCGATGCCATCCTTGAAGCGCTGGCTTCCGTTTAGCCCCGGTTTCGGATCTCCCGCGAACCGCCGCCGCGTGGCCTGCCCGGGCCCCTCTATCGGGAGTTCATCGGTACTTGACCGTTTACGTTCTCCCTGCTAGAGTGCCAGATTCGAGTTTTTGGCTTTGGATTTCGCTCGCCTGTCTGATTTGTGGTGCCTGGTTCACGAACCTTCATGAACCGGCCGGCAATCGGCAAGCCCGCCAGGGGATCATGTGATGCCCGGGTGGTGTGGTCGCAGCGGGATCCCAAGCGAGCTCGCGCTCTTTGGCCAGTCTGTTCCTCCACAGGTCCGTCTCTAGAGCGCTCGCTCACTTCTCCCGCCCAAAACCCGTCGTTGCCTCTCGGCCCATCGCTTGTGGCCCATGGGGTGTTTTTCCGTAAAACCAAGCTGGATTGAACAATGCCAACTATCAACCAACTGGTTCGCAAGCCGCGTGTCTCTGAAGTCGTAAAGAGCAAGAGCCCTGCACTTGAGAACTGCCCGCAGCGTCGCGGCGTGTGCACCCGCGTGTACACCACGACGCCGAAGAAGCCGAACTCGGCACTGCGTAAGGTCGCCAAGGTGCGCCTGACCAACGGTTTCGAGGTCATCTCGTACATCGGCGGTGAAGGCCACAACCTGCAAGAACACTCGGTCGTGCTGATCCGCGGCGGCCGTGTGAAGGACTTGCCGGGTGTGCGTTACCACATCGTCCGTGGCTCGCTGGACTTGCAAGGCGTGAAGGATCGTCGCCAGGCACGTTCGAAGTACGGCGCGAAGCGTCCGAAGGCTGCTTAAGGCTAACGCCAGGCAAGCTGGGCGCAGAGCCCGCAGTAACAAACGATGGCCTGTGGCGGTTGCGTCATGGTGCTGTCACCAGGCGGCGGTACAACGGAGCGTTTTATGCGCCGTGCCGTCGAGTAAGTGGTCACCCGGCGAATTTGCCTTAATGGAAGGCAAGCTTGTTGGTGGCCGGAGAGCGGGAACTAGCCGCGCTCTCAACTGAATCTAAAGGAAAGAAGATGCCACGTCGTCGTGAAGTCCCCAAGCGGGAAATCCTGCCTGATCCGAAGTTCGGTAACGTTGAAGTTGCCAAGTTCATGAACGTGCTGATGCTGGACGGCAAGAAGTCGGTTGCCGAACGTATCGTTTATGGCGCGTTCGACCAGATCGAAAAGAAGGCAGGCAAGGCCCCGGTAGAAGTGTTTTCCGTTGCGATCAACAACGTGAAGCCGGTGGTCGAAGTGAAGAGCCGTCGCGTGGGCGGCGCCAACTATCAGGTTCCGGTCGAAGTCCGTCCGTCGCGTCGTTTGGCATTGGCGATGCGTTGGCTGCGCGAGGCCGCGAAAAAACGCAGCGAGAAGTCGATGGCGCTGCGCCTGGCAGGTGAGCTGCTGGAAGCATCGGAAGGCCGCGGCGGCGCAATGAAGAAGCGCGACGAAGTGCACCGCATGGCCGAAGCCAACAAGGCGTTCTCGCACTTCCGCTTCTAAAGCGCGCGAGTTACGCGGTTGGTTGCCGGGCGGGCTGTGTATGTAATGACACGCTCGCCCGTTTGTGTTACGGGCGTTGGCAATGAGATGCCGGCGTCTCACGGACGAATAGAGGATTAAAGTGGCTCGTAAGACTCCCATTGAGCGCTACCGCAATATCGGTATCTCGGCTCACATTGACGCGGGTAAAACCACCACGACCGAGCGGATCCTGTTCTACACCGGTGTGAACCACAAGATCGGTGAAGTGCATGATGGCGCCGCCACGATGGACTGGATGGAGCAGGAGCAGGAGCGTGGCATCACGATCACCTCCGCTGCTACCACCGCCTTCTGGAAGGGCATGGCCGGCAATTACCCGGAACACCGCATCAACATCATCGACACCCCGGGCCACGTGGACTTCACCATCGAGGTGGAGCGCTCCATGCGCGTGCTGGACGGCGCTTGCATGGTCTACTGTGCAGTGGGTGGCGTGCAGCCCCAGTCGGAAACCGTGTGGCGCCAGGCCAACAAGTACGGCGTGCCGCGCCTGGCCTTCGTCAACAAGATGGACCGTACCGGCGCGAATTTCTTCAAGGTCTACGACCAGCTGAAGACCCGCCTGAAGGCCAGCCCGGTTCCCGTCGTGGTACCGATCGGCGCCGAAGACACCTTCAAGGGTGTGGTCGACCTCATCAAGATGAAAGCGATCATCTGGGACGAGGCCAGCCAGGGCACCAAGTTCGACTACGTGGACATCCCGGCTGAACTGGCCGACTCGTGCAACGAATGGCGCGAGAAGATGGTCGAGGCAGCTGCCGAGTCCAACGAAGACCTGATGAACAAGTATCTGGAAGAGGGCGAACTGTCCGAAGCCGAGATCATCAAGGGTCTGCGCGACCGTACCATCGCCTGCGAAATCCAGCCGATGCTGTGCGGCACCGCGTTCAAGAACAAGGGCGTGCAGCGTATGCTGGACGCCGTGATCGACTTCCTGCCGTCGCCGGTCGACATTCCGCCGGTCAAGGGCGTGGACGACGACGAGAAGGAAGTCGTGCGCCGTGCCGCGGACGACGAAAAGTTCTCCGCGCTGGCGTTCAAGATCATGACCGACCCGTTCGTTGGTCAGCTGATCTTCTTCCGCGTCTACTCGGGCAAGGTCAATTCGGGCGACACCATCTACAACCCGGTCAAGAGCAAGAAGGAACGCCTGGGCCGTATTCTGCAGATGCACGCCAACCAGCGCGAAGAAATCAAGGAAGTGCTGGCAGGCGACATCGCCGCGGCGGTTGGCCTGAAAGAAGCCACCACCGGCGACACGCTGTGCGATCCGGACCACATCATCATCCTGGAACGCATGGTGTTCCCGGAGCCGGTGATTTCGCAGGCTGTCGAGCCGAAGACCAAGGCTGACCAGGAAAAGATGGGCATCGCCCTGAACCGCCTGGCACAGGAAGATCCGTCGTTCCGCGTCAAGACCGACGAAGAATCCGGCCAGACCATCATTTCGGGCATGGGCGAGCTCCACCTGGAAATTCTGGTCGACCGCATGAAGCGTGAATTCGGCGTGGAAGCCACCGTGGGCAAGCCCCAGGTTGCCTACCGCGAAACCATCCGCAAGAACTGCGACGAAGTGGAAGGCAAGTTCGTCAAGCAGTCGGGCGGCCGTGGCCAGTACGGTCACGTGGTGCTCAAGCTCGAGCCGCAGGAACCGGGCAAGGGCTACGAGTTCGTCGACGCCATCAAGGGCGGTGTGGTGCCGCGCGAGTACATCCCCGCAGTGGACAAGGGCATTCAGGAAACCCTGAACGCCGGCGTTCTGGCAGGCTTCCCGGTGGTCGACGTCAAGGTCACGCTGTTCTTCGGTTCGTACCACGATGTGGACTCGAACGAAAACGCGTTCAAGATGGCCGGTTCCATGGGCTTCAAGGAAGGCATGCGCCGCGCCAACCCGGTGCTGCTCGAGCCGATGATGGCCGTGGAAGTGGAAACGCCGGAAGACTTCATGGGTAACGTGATGGGCGATCTGTCGTCGCGTCGCGGCATTATCCAGGGCATGGACGACATCGTCGGCGGTGGCAAGATCCTGCGCGCGGAAGTTCCGCTGGCAGAGATGTTCGGCTACTCGACTTCGCTGCGTTCGGCCACCCAAGGCCGCGCTACGTACACGATGGAGTTCAAGCACTACGCTGAAGCTCCTAAGAACGTAGCCGACGCCGTGATCACGGCCCGTGGCAAGTAAGTAAAAAATCCGCCGCCGCGCGTTGTGCGCGGTGGCTATATGAACACGACATACTGGTTTCGATTAGGAGCTGAAAAATGGCAAAGGAAAAGTTCGAGCGGACTAAGCCGCACGTGAACGTTGGCACGATTGGTCACGTTGACCATGGCAAGACCACGCTGACGGCCGCAATCGCCACGGTGCTGGCAGCGAAGTTTGGCGGTGCCGCCAAGAAGTACGACGAAATCGACGCAGCGCCGGAAGAAAAGGCACGCGGTATTACCATCAACACCGCCCACGTCGAGTACGAAACGGCTAACCGCCACTACGCGCACGTTGACTGCCCGGGCCACGCTGACTATGTGAAGAACATGATCACGGGCGCAGCGCAGATGGACGGCGCGATCCTGGTGTGCTCGGCCGCTGACGGCCCGATGCCGCAGACCCGCGAACACATCCTGCTGGCCCGCCAGGTTGGCGTGCCTTACATCATCGTGTTCCTGAACAAGTGCGACATGGTCGACGACGCCGAGCTGCTCGAGCTGGTCGAAATGGAAGTGCGCGAGCTGCTGTCGAAGTACGAATTCCCCGGCGACGACACCCCGATCATCAAGGGTTCGGCCAAGCTGGCACTGGAAGGCGACAAGGGCGAGCTGGGCGAAGTGGCGATCCTAGCCCTGGCCGACGCACTGGACAGCTACATCCCGACGCCGGAACGTGCCATCGACGGTACCTTCCTGATGCCGGTGGAAGACGTGTTCTCGATCTCGGGCCGTGGCACGGTTGTGACCGGTCGTATCGAGCGCGGCATCATCAAGGTCGGTGAAGAAATCGAAATCGTTGGTATCAAGCCGACGGTCAAGACCATCTGCACCGGCGTGGAAATGTTCCGCAAGCTGCTGGACCAAGGTCAGGCTGGCGACAACGTGGGTCTGCTGCTGCGCGGCACGAAGCGCGAAGACGTCGAACGCGGCCAAGTGCTGTGCAAGCCGGGTTCGATCAAGCCGCACACGCACTTCACCGGCGAGGTCTACATCTTGTCGAAGGACGAAGGCGGCCGTCACACCCCGTTCTTCAACAACTACCGTCCGCAGTTCTATTTCCGTACGACCGACGTGACCGGCTCGATCGAGCTGCCGAAGGACAAGGAAATGGTCATGCCCGGCGACAACGTGTCGATCACCGTCAAGCTGATCGCCCCGATCGCCATGGAAGAAGGCCTGCGTTTCGCCATCCGTGAAGGCGGTCGTACCGTCGGCGCCGGCGTCGTGGCAAAGATCCTCGACTAAGCAAACTTCCTGGAGCAGGCTGGCGGTACAATACCGGCGGCCTGTTCCCTTGTTCCAGGGCGCTCGCCGCCCATCGCTCTTTAAAGGAAATATCATGCAGAACCAGAAGATCCGTATCCGCCTGAAGGCTTTCGACTATCGCCTGATCGACCAGTCGGCAGCCGAAATCGTGGATACCGCCAAGCGCACCGGCGCGATCGTCAAGGGCCCGGTGCCCCTGCCGACCCGTATCCAGCGCTTCGACATCCTGCGTTCGCCGCACGTCAACAAGACGAGCCGTGATCAGTTCGAGATCCGTACTCACCAGCGCCTGATGGACATCGTCGATCCTACCGACAAGACCGTTGACGCACTGATGAAGCTCGACCTGCCGGCCGGCGTCGACGTCGAAATCAAGGTGTAAGGTATTCAGCACAAGACCGCCCCAGGCGGTTTTGCGCAAACAAAAACGGCGAACTTCGGTTCGCCATTTTTGTTTTTGTGCCTCTTCTCTTCTCTCCTCTTCGCTTGCCGCCTATGCCGGCCCGCGCCGCCGGAGTGTCTGCCCCGGTGGCTCTCCGAAGCTCTTGCGATACTCGATGCTGAACCGCCCGAGATGGCTGAAGCCCCAGCGCAGGGCCGCCGCCGTAACAGAGTCGACGGCCCTGTCGTTCAGCAGATCGTGGCGTACCCGTTCCAGCCGGACCGCGCGCAGGTAGGCCATCGGGCTGATGCCGCGATGCTCGCGAAAGCCGGCATACAGCCCTCGCAGGCTGACGCCCGCCACCTCGGCCAGCGCGGCTGGCGTCAGCGGGGCGTGGGCATGTGCATGAATGTACTCCTCGACCAGCTTCACATGACGTGGCGCCAGGGGTTTGCCGCGCACCAGCAGCGCCTGGGTGAGGCTGTGCGGCTGCACCGTCAGCAGGGTGCCGATAACCAGTTGCTCCAGCTGGCAGGCTGTCAGCGGGTGGCGCGCGGCATCGGGTGCCAGCATCAGCGTGTCCGTCAGGTAGTGCATCAGCTGGTACCAGGCTGCCAGGCGCCGCCAAGCCATCCCAAGTTCGAAGCGCAGCGGCTGCTGTGGCCGGTGGCCAAGGTAGGCCGCGCATATCCGTTCCAGTGCACCGCGTTCGATGCGCACGATCAATTGGTCGCTGTCGTGGCTCCAGCGCATGCGCACTGCATCGCTGGGCGTGAGTACCGAGGCGGTCTCGTGGTCGGACAGGATCTGCTGCTCGCCGCAACGAATCTCCGCATGGCCGGCCACAGGCATCTGCACCAGCAGGAAGTCGTCGAGCGGCCCGGGCTCGATCTGCACTTCGGCGCCATAAGCCAGCCGGTTGAACGATACCGCTCCAAGTGGCGCATGATGCATGCGCGCCGCCAGCGTGGTGCCGCCGATCGTAAGCTTGTGCGGCTTGAACACCGCGGCGACCGCAGCCCGCGTCCGGGCCTGGTCGGTCGAGGCGAAGACCAGCCGGGTGGGGTCGTTCAGCAGGGCGCCGGCCAGCGGCTCGGCGGCCGTGGCCGCGGGGGGCTGCGGCATTGTCTCGCTCCTCGGCGTCATTGGCGCGCCGTTCCTTGGGTGGCATCCGCGTAGGCCTGGCGTGTGCCGCAGCGCAGCGGCATCGGGCTCGGCCGGGATGCGGACGGGATCCTTCACAACACTATAGTGGATCGGTTCTTCGCGTCCCTTGTCCGGCTAGCCATTTTCCTGCACTAATTGGATAGCCGCTGCAGGCGGCGGCTAGTTTGCTGCGGTGCGTATCACGCATGATGGAATCCAGCACGGCAGCCCACCCCCAAAAAACACAGGAGCGCAGGCCATGGGCCAGACTATCCAGATCCATACGACCGACGGCAGCGGCACGTTCAACGCCTACCTGGCCACGCCCGCAGCGGGCAAGGGCCCCGGGATCGTGTTGTGCCAGGAGATCTTCGGCGTCAATGCCACCATGCGCGCCGTGGCGGATTATTACGCCGAGGAAGGCTACACGGTGCTGGTGCCGGACCTGTTCTGGCGCCTGGCCCCCGGCATCGAGCTGGGCGACCGCGGCGAAGATTTCCAGCGCGCGCTGGACCTGTACCAGCGCTTCGACGAGCGCCAGGGCGTGCTCGACGTGGGCAGCGCGCTGGAAGCGTTGCGCGCGCGCCCCGAATGCGTCGGCCAGACCGGCGTCCTGGGCTTCTGCCTGGGCGGGAAGCTGGCCTACCTGGCGGCATGCCGCCTGGACGGCGTGGCGTGCGCGGTAGCGTACTACGGGGTCGGCATCGAGCGCGCGCTGGATGAGGCAGCCAACATCAAGGGAAGGCTGGTGCTGCATGTGGCCGAGCGCGACGGCTTCTGCCCGCCGGAGGCTCAGGCGCAGATCCGGGCAAGCCTTGGCGGCAGGGAAGGCATCGAGCTGTATGTCTATGCTGGCGTCGATCATGCGTTTGCCCGCGCCGGCGGCGAGCACTTCGACCGCCCGTCCGCACTCATGGCGCACCAGCGCTCGATTGCCGCGCTGCGCGCGGAGATGGGCCCGCACTACGACTTCTCGGCCCTCTGGGACAAGCACTGCGAATACGAATTCGCCACCCGTGAGGTCGACGCCACCATGGCAACCATGGTGGCCGAGCCCTATGTCAACCATATCCCGACCATGACCGGCGGCGTAGGCTACCGCCAGCTCAGGCGCTTCTACCAGAACCACTTCGTCCACAGCAATCCGCCCGACACCACGCTGATCCCGTTGTCGCGCACGGTGGGGGCGAGCCAGATCGTCGACGAGTTGCTGTTCTGTTTCACGCACACCTGCGAGATCGACTGGATGCTGCCAGGCGTGCCACCGACCGGCAGGCGTGTGGAGATTCCGTTGATCGCCATCGTCAAGTTCCGTGGCGACAAGCTCTATCACGAGCATATCTACTGGGACCAGGCCAGCGTGCTGGTCCAGATCGGAAAACTGGACCCGGCCGGCCTGCCCGTGGCCGGCGTCGAGACTGCCCGCAAGCTGCTCGACGAAACGCTGCCGTCCAACACGCTGATGGCGCGCTGGAAGGATAGCGAAGGCAAGTAGGCCGGGCGCGTCCGCGCCCTGGCAACTCGACGTAACCAAGCAAAGGAGCGTGCCCGGCACGCGCCTCGGGCACCCCTGCGCCATCGGCGCCGGGCGATCACCCAAGGCGTCCGGGCGGCGCCCCGGATACCAGGAGACAACGTCATGGAAGGACTGCAGGACAAAGTAGCCATCGTCAGCGGTGGCGCCACCCTGATCGGCGCGGGCGTGGCCAAGGCCTTTGTCGAGGCCGGCACGCGGGTGGCCATTCTCGATATCGACGCCGCCGGCGGCGAGCGCGTTGCCGCGGAGCTGGGTGAGCGCGCCCTGTTCGTGCGTACCGACATCACGGACGATGCCCAGGTGGCGGCGGCCGTGGCGCACGTGGTAAGGCACTTCGGCGGGGTCGACTTCCTGGTCAACCTCGCCTGCACCTATCTCGACGACGGCTTCAAATCCGGCCGCCGCGACTGGCTGGCGGCACTGGACGTCAATGTGGTCTCCGGGGTGATGCTGGCGCAGGCCGTGCACGCGGCGATGCGGGCGCGCGGCGGCGGTGCGATCGTCAACTTCACCAGCATCTCGGCCAATGTGGCGCAGACCGGGCGCTGGCTCTATCCGGCCTCCAAGGCCGCCATCCGGCAGCTTACCCGCAGCATGGCGATGGACCTTGCTCCGGACCATATCCGCGTCAACTCGGTCTCGCCCGGCTGGACCTGGTGCCGGCTGATGGACGAGGTCAGCGGCGGCAACCGGGAGCGGACCGACCGCGTGGCAGCGGATTTCCACCTGCCGGGGCGCGTCGGCCAGCCTGGCGAAGTGGCCCAGGTGGTGCTGTTCCTGTGTTCGAGCCATGCCAGTTTCGTCACCGGCGCCGACTATGCGGTCGACGGCGGCTACTCGGCGATGGGTCCCGAGCGCAACGTGCCCGCTATCCCGCGGCTGGCAGGCTGAGACAGCCACCGCCCGGTTTCGACTTCCGTTGCAGCACCTCAAGGAGGAGATTGCCATGAACCAACGTATCGCCATTGTGGGCGCCGGCCAGTCCGGACTTCAGATGGCCCTCGGCCTGCAGGCCAGGGGTTACCAGGTGACGCTGCTGACCAACCGCACGCCGGATCAGGTCCGGGCGGGCAAGGTCATGTCCAGCCAGTGCATGTTCGATCGCGCGCTGCAGACCGAGCGCGACCTGGACTTGAACTGGTGGGAAGGTGCATGCCCGCCCGTGGAAGGGATCGGCCTGGCCATTCCGCATCCGGAGCAGCCCGGCGCGAAGCTGATCGACTGGGCGGCGCCCCTGGAGCGCCCGGCACAGGCGGTCGACCAGCGCCTCAAGATGCCGGCGTGGATGGAGGCGTTCGTTCAGCGTGGCGGCGATCTGCGTATTGCCGACGCCGGCGTCGAGGAGCTGGAAGCCCTGGCGCGCGAGCACGACCTGGTCCTGCTCGCGGCAGGCAAGGGCGAGATCGTCGGCCGCTTCGAACGCGATGCCACGCGCAGTCCTTTCAGTGCGCCGCAGCGCGCCCTGGCCCTGACCTATGTGAATGGCATGACACCGCGCAGTCCGTACTCGCGGGTTTGTTTCAACCTGATTCCGGGTATCGGCGAGTATTTCGTGTTCCCCGCGCTGACGCTGTCCGGCCCTTGCGAGATCATGGTGTTCGAGGGGGTGCCGGGCGGCCCGATGGACCGCTGGGCCGAAGCCCGCACGCCTGAGCAGCACCTTGCCGAAAGCCTGCGCATCCTGCGCACATGGCTGCCCTGGGAAGCTGAACGCTGCGAACAGGTAACGCTGACCGACGAGCAGGGCATACTGGCCGGCCGTTTTGCGCCGACGGTGCGCAAGCCGGTGATGGCCTTGCCTTCGGGGCGGCTGGTGTTCGGCATGGCAGACGCCGTGGTGGTGAACGATCCCATCACGGGGCAGGGCTCCAACAATGCCGCCAAATGCTGCAAGGTCTACCTGGACGCCATCGTCGCGCGAGGTGAGCGCACCTTCGACGCGGCCTGGATGGAGCAGACCTTTGCGCATTACTGGCAGTACGCCGGCGACGTGGTGAACTGGACCAATTCGCTGCTCACGCCGCCGCCGCCCCATATCCTCAATCTGCTCGGCGCCGCCGGCCAGGCGCCCGCGCTGGCCGCGCGGATTGCCAACGGCTTCGACAATCCGCCGGATTTTTTCCCATGGTGGGCCGATGCCGTGGCCTGCCAGCAACTGATAGACCGGCATCTGCCGCAGGCAGCCTGATATGGAAGCCGTGGATGCCGCGATCGATGCCAAGGCCCTGCGGCGGGCCTGCGGCCGCTATGCTACCGGGGTGGCAGTCATTGGCGCCTGCGCGGCGCAGGGGCGGCTGATCGGGCTGACCGTCAACTCCTTTGCCTCGCTGTCGCTGGCGCCGCCGCTGATCCTGTGGAGCCTGGCGCTGCACTCGCCGAATGCACGGTATTTCGTGCCGGGGAAGCGCTTCGGGGTCAGCATCCTGCGGGCCGGGCATGGGGAGCTTGCCCGGCGCTTCGCCACCCCTGCGGAGGATAAGTTCGCCGGTGTCGCGCACCGGCGGTGCGGGCACGGCGTGCCGTACCTCGAGGAAGCGCTGGCCACGCTGGCCTGTCGGGTGGAGCGGGCCGACGTGGCCGGGGACCACCTGCTGATCGTTGGCGAGGTGGAGGGATTCGAGGTGGGGGAGGGGGAGCCGCTGGTGTTCTTTGGCGGGGAGTTCGTGCGGGTCGGGAGGGAGGATTGAGGCGGTATCCAAATGCGCTTGGCAAGGCCAGGGGCTTCCCCGGAAATCGCATTCCAGCGGTGCTTCGCCAGGCGTAAGCATCACAAAACAACACCTGCCGCCCCCGCAGCCCCCAACTTCCCAAACCATCCTTGCTAATTCCAAACCAGTTCGATATAGTGTAAGGCTACCCATTTGTCTATGGGTAGTGGGCTGGCCAGTTTGGCCGCGCGCAGTCTTCTTCAGCGCAAGCCCCGCACTGCAAACACAGTTTTCGTGTATCAATCAGCCCCGGCCAATCGCAGCTGGGAATGGAGCAAACCATGAGCCTTGGCCTTGTAGGTCGCAAGGTTGGCATGACCCGTATTTTCACGGACGACGGTGATTCGATTCCCGTTACCGTGGTCGAGGTCGGCGACAACCGCGTGACGCAAATCAAGACGGACGAGACCGACGGTTATACCGCCGTTCAAGTCACTTTCGGCGCACGCCGCGCTAGCCGCGTCACCAAGCCGCTGGCGGGTCACCTCGCCAAAGCCGGTGTAGAAGCTGGCGAAATCATCCGCGAATTCCGTATCGATGCCGCTAAGGCTGGCGAACTGCAAGCTGGCGGTTCGCTGTCGGTCGACCTGTTCGAAGTCGGTCAGAAGATCGACGTCCAGGGCGTGACCATCGGTAAGGGCTACGCCGGTACCATCAAGCGCCACCACTTCGCTTCGGGTCGTGCCACCCACGGTAACTCGCGTTCGCACAACGTGCCGGGTTCCATCGGTATGGCGCAGGATCCGGGCCGTGTGTTCCCCGGCAAGCGCATGACTGGCCACCTGGGTGACGTCACCCGCACCGTCCAGAACCTGGAAATCGCCAAGATCGACGCAGAGCGCAAGCTGCTGCTGGTCAAGGGCGCTATTCCCGGCTCCAAGGGCGGCAAGGTTATCGTTACCCCGGCCGTCAAGGCCAAAGCCAAAGCTTAAGGAGCGAATCAATGGAACTCAAGCTCCTCCAGGACAATGGCCAGATCGGCGCAGGCGTTGACGCTTCGCCCGAAGTCTTCGGCCGTGACTACAACGAAGCCCTCGTTCACCAGGTCGTCGTCGCTTACCAGGCCAACGCTCGCAGCGGTAACCGTAAGCAGAAGGACCGTGAAGAGGTCAAGCACACGACCAAGAAGCCTTGGCGCCAGAAGGGTACGGGCCGCGCTCGTGCCGGTATGTCTTCCTCGCCGCTGTGGCGCGGGGGCGGCCGCATCTTCCCGAATTCGCCGGAAGAGAACTTCAGCCAGAAGGTCAACAAGAAGATGTTCCGTGCCGGCATGCGCTCGATCTACTCGCAGCTCGCACGTGAAGGTCGTATCAACGTGGTGGACGGTTTCACCGTCGATGCGCCCAAGACCAAGCTCTTGGCCGACAAGTTCAAGGCCATGGGCCTGGACTCGGTGCTGATCATCACCGACAGCCTCGACGAAAACCTCTACCTGGCTTCGCGCAACCTGCCGCACGTGGCAGTTGTCGAGCCGCGCCAGGCTGACCCGCTGTCGCTCGTGCACTACAAGAAGGTGCTGGTGACCAAGGCAGCCGTCGCGCAGATCGAGGAGTTGCTGAAATGACGCAAGTAGCCAAGAACGATCATCGTTTGATGCAGGTGCTGCTCGCGCCGGTGGTTTCCGAAAAGGCAACCCTGGTCGCCGACAAGAACGAACAAGTCGTGTTCGAAGTCGCTCGCGATGCCAACAAGGCAGACGTGAAGGCGGCAGTCGAACTGCTGTTCAAGGTCGAGGTGCAGTCCGTTCAGATCCTGAACCAAAAGGGCAAGCAAAAGCGCTTTGGCCGCTTCATGGGGCGTCGCAACCACGTGAAGAAGGCTTACGTTTCGCTCAAGCCGGGTCAGGAAATCAATTTTGAAGCGGAGGCCAAGTAATCATGGCACTCGTCAAGACCAAGCCGACGTCCCCGGGCCGTCGCTCCATGGTAAAGGTTGTTAACCCCAACCTGCACAAGGGCGCGCCCCATGCTCCTCTGCTGGAAAAGCAATTCCAGAAGTCGGGCCGTAACAACAATGGTCATATCACCACCCGCCACAAGGGCGGTGGTCATAAGCACCACTATCGCGTGGTCGACTTCAAGCGCAACGACAAGGACGGCATCCCCGCCAAGGTCGAGCGCCTGGAATACGATCCGAACCGCAGCGCCAATATCGCGCTGGTGCTGTTCGCCGACGGCGAGCGCCGCTACATCATCGCCACCAAGGGCATGGTAGTTGGCCAGCCGCTGATGAACGGCTCGGAAGCTGCGATCAAGTCGGGTAACAACCTGCCGATCCGCAACATCCCGGTTGGTACCACCATCCACTGCGTGGAAATGCTGCCGGGCAAGGGCGCCCAGATCGCTCGCGCCGCAGGCGGTTCCGCCGTGCTGCTGGCTCGCGAAGGCATCTACGCCCAGGTTCGCCTGCGCTCCGGTGAAGTGCGTCGCGTTCACATCGAATGCCGCGCCACCATCGGTGAAGTTGGCAACGAAGAGCACAGCCTGCGCGTTATCGGCAAGGCCGGCGCGACCCGTTGGCGCGGTATCCGCCCGACGGTTCGTGGCGTAGTGATGAACCCGGTGGACCACCCGCACGGTGGTGGTGAAGGCAAGACCGCTGCTGGTCGCGACCCGGTTTCGCCGTGGGGTACCCCGGCCAAGGGTTACCGTACCCGCAGCAACAAGCGCACTGCCAGCATGATCGTGCAGCGCCGCCACAAGCGTTAATCGGTAGGTAGGAGCCTAGACATGACACGTTCCGCAAAAAAGGGTCCGTTCTGTGACGCCCACCTGCTGAAAAAGGTGGAAGCGGCCTCAGGCGGCAAGGACAAGAAGCCCATCAAGACTTGGTCGCGTCGCTCGACCATTCTGCCGGAATTCATCGGCCTGACGATCGCCGTGCACAACGGCCGTCAACACGTGCCGGTGTACGTTTCGGAAAACATGGTTGGCCACAAGCTCGGCGAATTTGCGCTCACGCGTACGTTCAAGGGTCACGCGGCTGACAAGAAAGCGAAGAGGTAAGGTGCCATCATGGAAGTGAAAGCGATTCATCGCGGTGCCCGCATCTCCGCCCAGAAAACGCGCCTGGTCGCTGACCAGATCCGCGGTCTGCCGATCGAGCGCGCGCTCAACATCCTGACGTTCAGCCCGAAAAAGGCTGCCGGGATCGTGAAGAAGGTGGTCGAATCGGCCATCGCCAACGCCGAGCACAACGAAGGCGCCGACATCGACGAACTGAAGGTCAAGACCATCTACGTCGACAAGGCAACCTCGCTCAAGCGTTTCACGGCACGAGCAAAGGGCCGCGGCAACCGTATCGAGAAACAAACTTGTCACATTACTGTGACGCTCGGCAACTAAGGAGTCACGATGGGACAGAAGATTCATCCGACTGGCTTCCGTCTGGCCGTCAGCCGTAACTGGGCTTCGCGTTGGTACGCCAACAACACGAAGTTCGCCGGCATGCTGAAAGAAGACATCGAAGTTCGCGAGTTTCTGAAGAAGAAGCTCAAGAACGCTTCGGTTGGCCGCGTCGTGATCGAGCGCCCCGCCCGCAATGCACGTCTCACCATCTATAGCTCGCGTCCGGGCGTGGTGATCGGCAAGAAGGGTGAGGACATCGAACTGCTCAAGGCCGAGCTGCAACGCCGCATGGGTGTGCCCGTGCACGTGAACATCGAGGAAATCCGCAAGCCGGAAACCGATGCGCAGCTGATCGCCGACTCGATCACCCAGCAGCTCGAGCGCCGTATCATGTTCCGCCGCGCCATGAAGCGCGCGATGCAGAACGCGATGCGCCTCGGTGCCCAGGGCATCAAGATCATGAGCGCCGGTCGTCTGAACGGCATCGAAATCGCTCGTACCGAGTGGTATCGCGAAGGTCGTGTGCCCCTGCACACCCTGCGCGCCGACATCGACTACGGCTTCTCCGAAGCAGAAACCACCTACGGCATCATCGGTGTCAAGGTGTGGGTCTACAAGGGTGATCACCTCGGCCGCAATGACGCGCCGGTGGTGGAAGAGCCGCAAGACGAGCGTCGTCGTCGCCCGGGTCGTCCCGATGGTCGCCGCCGTGAAGGCGAAGGCGGCCGTCCGGGTGGCAACCGTCGCGGTGGTGCTGGCGCCGGTGCCGGTCGCCGCGCTGCGCCTGGCGCAGATGCGAAGAGTGGAGAATAACGATGCTGCAACCTAAGCGCAGAAAATACCGCAAGGAGCAGAAAGGCCGCAACACGGGTAAGGCTACCCGTGGCAACGCCGTGTCTTTCGGCGAATTCGGCCTGAAGGCAATGGGCCGTGGTCGTCTGACGGCTCGCCAGATCGAGTCGGCACGTCGTGCGATGACCCGTCACATCAAGCGTGGCGGCCGCATCTGGATCCGGATTTTCCCGGACAAGCCGATCTCGAAGAAGCCCGCCGAAGTCCGTATGGGTAACGGTAAGGGTAATCCGGAATACTACGTGGCAGAAATCCAGCCGGGCAAGATGCTGTACGAAATGGATGGCGTGACGGAAGACCTGGCGCGTGAGGCGTTCCGCCTCGCAGCTGCCAAGCTGCCGATCGCCACCAATTTCGTGGTGCGCCAGGTCGGGACGTAAGGAGAGCAGGGATGAAAGCATCCGAACTTCGCGGCAAAGATGCCGCCGGGCTGAACCAGGAGCTCTCCGAGCTGCTGAAGGCCCAATTTAGCCTGCGCATGCAAAAGGCCACCCAACAGCTGCAGAACACCAGCCAGCTGAAGAAGGTGCGCAAGGACATCGCGCGGGTGCAAACCGTGCTGAACGAAAAGGCGACCTCGAAATGACTGAAACTGCACAAACGGAATCGTCGCTTCGCCGCACGCTGGTCGGCCGGGTAGTTAGCGACAAGATGGACAAGACCGTCACGGTCCTGATCGAAAACCGCGTCAAGCATCCTCTGTACGGCAAGTACGTGCTGCGTTCCAAGAAGTACCACGCACACGACGAAGCCAACCAGTACAAGGAAGGCGACAAGGTCGAGATCCAGGAAACGCGTCCGCTGTCGCGGACCAAATCCTGGGTGGTTTCCCGTCTGGTCGAAGCTGCGCGCGTCATCTAAAAACCACAAGGTTTGCGGTTGACTTGCGAGTCCAGGGTTATGTTGCTATAATCCTGGACTTCCGCTTTGTTGCATTCGCCTTAGTTGTATCACCCCGGCGAGTCGATGAAGCGAACCTAGGCCGAGCGGCTCCTGATTAACCATGTTCAGGCCGCCTGGTAACTACCGACTTCAAAGTTGATCAACCCAAACGGTTGCTGGCGCAAAGCCGGAAGCCGACGGGACCAAGACTGACCGGCGGGCGTTGCCCGGTGGATTAAGTTGGGAAGATAACACCATGATTCAGACAGAAAGCCGGCTCGAAGTGGCCGATAACACTGGTGCGCGCGAAGTTCTGTGCATCAAAGTGCTGGGTGGGTCCAAGCGCCGCTATGCGAGCGTGGGCGACATCATCAAGGTGACCGTCAAAGACGCAGCACCGCGCGGTCGCGTGAAGAAGGGCGATATTTACAACGCCGTCGTCGTGCGTACCGCCAAGGGCGTGCGTCGCGCTGATGGTTCGCTCGTCAAGTTCGACAGCAATGCCGCTGTCCTGCTGAACACCAAGCTCGAGCCGATCGGCACCCGTATTTTCGGGCCGGTGACTCGTGAACTCCGTACCGAGCGCTTCATGAAGATCGTGTCGCTCGCGCCGGAAGTGCTGTAAGGAGCCGCCATGAACAAGATTCGTAAAGGCGACGAAGTCATCGTCCTGACCGGAAAAGACAAGGGCAAGCGCGGTACCGTGCAAGCCATGCTCGGCGACAAGGTCGTGGTGGAAGGCGTCAACGTTGCCAAGAAGCACGCACGTCCGAACCCGATGCTGGGCACCACTGGTGGCGTCGTCGACAAGGTCATGCCGCTGCATATTTCTAACGTTGCGCTCGTGGATGCCAATGGCAAGCCGTCACGCGTCGGTATCAAGGTGGAAGACGGCAAGCGTGTGCGCGTGCTGAAGACCACCGGTGCCGTCGTGGCAGCTTGATTCTGGGCACAGATAGGAGTTGAGCATGACTGCACGTCTGCAAGAGTTTTACAAAGAACAGGTTGTACCGAAGCTGATCGAACAATTCGGCTTCAAGTCGGTCATGGAAGTGCCGCGCATCACCAAGATCACCCTGAACATGGGCCTTGGCGAAGCCATCAATGACAAGAAGGTCATTGAGCTGGCAGTCGGCGACCTGACCAAGATCGCCGGCCAGAAGCCGGTGGTGACCAAGGCCAAGAAGGCAATCGCCGGCTTCAAGATCCGCCAGGGCTATCCCATCGGCGCGATGGTGACGCTGCGCGGCGAGCGCATGTTCGAATTCCTGGACCGTTTCGTGACCGTGGCCCTGCCGCGCGTGCGTGACTTCCGTGGTGTGTCGGGCCGCTCGTTCGATGGTCGTGGCAACTACAACATCGGTGTGAAAGAGCAGATCATTTTCCCCGAAATTGAGTACGACAAGATCGACGCACTGCGTGGTCTGAACATCAGCATCACGACGACGGCGAAGAATGACGAGGAAGCCAAGGCACTCCTCGCAGCATTCAAGTTCCCGTTCCGTAATTAAGGGGTTACCGTGGCTAAATTGGCTCTGATTGAACGTGAGAAGAAGCGCGCCAAGCTCGTGGCAAAGTATGCCGACAAGCGCGCAACCCTCAAGGCCATTATCGACGACCAGGAAAAGTCGGAAGAAGAGCGTTATGGCGCACGTCTGGAGCTGCAACAGCTCCCGCGCAACGCGAACCCGACCCGTCAGCGCAATCGTTGCGCCATCACCGGTCGTCCCCGCGGTACCTTCCGCAAGTTTGGCCTGGCGCGTAACAAGATCCGTGAGATCGCCTTCCGTGGCGAAATTCCGGGTCTGACGAAAGCCAGCTGGTAATTACGCACAGGCTACAGGAGAAACAGTATGAGCATGAGCGATCCTATCGCCGATATGCTGACGCGCATCCGCAACGCCCAAGGCGTGCAGAAAGCGTCGGTTGTCATGCCGTCGTCGAAGCTGAAAGTGGCAATCGCCAAGGTCCTCAAGGACGAAGGCTACATCGACGACTATGCCGTGAAAGAAGAAGGCGGCAAGGCACAACTGAGCATCGGTCTGAAGTACTACGCGGGCCGTCCGGTCATCGAGCGCATTGAGCGCGTCTCGAAGCCTGGTCTGCGCGTGTACAAGGGCCGCAGCGACATCCCCCAAGTGATGAACGGCCTCGGCGTCGCAATCATCTCGACCCCCCAGGGTCTGATGACCGATCGCAAGGCACGTGCCACTGGCGTGGGCGGCGAAGTTCTTTGCTACGTCGCGTAAGGAGTAACCATGTCCCGTGTAGGTAAGGCTCCCATCGCGCTGCCCAAAGGCGCAGAAGTGAATCTGGCAGCTGGCGTGCTCTCCGTTAAGGGCCCGCTCGGCACGCTGACGCAGCCGATCCACAGCCTGGTCAAGGTCAATGTCGAAAACGACACGCTGACTTTCGTCCCCGCTGATGAATCGCGTGAAGCAAACGCACTGCAGGGCACCATGCGCGCCCTGGTGGCCAATATGGTCAAGGGTGTGACCACCGGTTTCGAGCGCAAGCTTAACCTGGTCGGCGTGGGCTATCGTGCCCAGCTGCAAGGTACTGCGCTGAAGCTCCAGCTTGGTTTCTCGCACGACGTGATCCATGCGATGCCGGAAGGCGTGACGGCGGCAACGCCCACGCAGACCGAGATCATCATCAAGGGTGCGGACAAGCAGAAAGTCGGTCAGGTTGCAGCGGAAGTCCGCGCATACCGTCCGCCTGAGCCCTATAAGGGCAAGGGTGTTCGTTATGCGGACGAGCGCGTCATCCTGAAGGAAACCAAGAAGAAGTAAGGGGTGCAATGATGAACAAGAAAGACGCTCGTTTGCGCCGTGCACGTCAGACCCGCGCCAAAATCGCGGAGATGAAGATCAATCGTCTGACCGTGTTCCGTACGAATTCGCATATTTACGCCCAGGTCTACTCGCCGTGCGGCACGCAAGTGCTGGCATCGGCTTCGACCGCCGAGGCAGAAGTGCGCAAGGAACTGACCGGCAGCGGTGCTACCGCCGCCGCCGCGACCCTGATTGGCAAGCGCATCGCCGAAAAGGCGAAGGCTGCTGGCGTGGAGACCGTTGCGTTCGATCGCGGCGGCTTCCGCTTCCATGGTCGCGTGAAGGCACTGGCTGACGCAGCTCGCGAAGCCGGCCTTAAGTTCTAAGCGCACATAGAGAGATACGTCATGGCAAAAATGCAAGCAAAAGTCCAGCAGGACGAACGCGACGACGGCCTCCGCGAGAAGATGATCTCGGTCAACCGCGTCACCAAGGTGGTGAAGGGCGGCCGGATTCTCGGTTTCGCTGCGCTGACCGTGGTTGGTGACGGCGATGGCCGCATCGGCATGGGCAAGGGCAAGGCCAAGGAAGTGCCCGTTGCAGTTCAGAAGGCAATGGACGAAGCCCGTCGCAAGATGGTCAAGGTCTCGCTGAAGAACGGCACGCTGCAACACGAAGTCGTGGGCAAGCACGGCGCCGCCAAGGTGCTGATGATGCCGGCCAAGGAAGGTACCGGCGTGATCGCCGGCGGCCCGATGCGCGCTATTTTCGAGGTGATGGGCGTGACCAACGTCGTCACCAAGTCGCACGGCTCGACCAATCCGTACAACATGGTTCGCGCCACGCTGGACGGTCTTCAAAAGATGAGCACGCCCGGCGAGATCGCCGCCAAGCGCGGCAAGTCGGTTGAAGACATCCTCGGTTAAGGAGTCGGACGAAATGTCGCAGCAGCAAAAAACCGTAAAAGTGCAACTCGTGCGTGGCCTGATCGGCACGCGTGAGGATCATCGCGCCACCGTGCGTGGCCTGGGTCTGCGCCGCATCAACTCGGTGTCGGAACTGGAAGACACGCCCGCAGTGCGCGGCATGATCAACAAGGTGTCGTACCTGGTCAAGGTTCTGGCCTGATACCCGAGACACGGAGAGCAACATGCAACTGAACAACCTGAAACCGGCCGCCGGTTCGAAGCACGCAAAGCGTCGCGTCGGCCGTGGTATCGGCTCCGGCCTGGGCAAGACTGCCGGTCGCGGTCACAAGGGTCAGAAGTCGCGTTCGGGCGGCTTCCACAAGGTCGGCTTCGAAGGCGGTCAAATGCCGCTGTATCGTCGCCTGCCGAAGCGCGGCTTCACCTCGCTGACGAAGGTCTTCACCGCTGAGGTGACCCTGCGCGACATCGAGCGTCTGGAAGCGGCTGAAGTGGATCTGCTCGTTCTGAAGCAGGCTGGCCTGGTGGCCGAGCTGGTCAAGAGCGCCAAGGTCATCAAGGCTGGCGAACTGACCCGCAAGGTAACGATCAAGGGTCTGGGTGCCACCGCTGGCGCCAAGGCTGCGATCGAAGCCGCCGGCGGTCAGATCGCGGCGTAATTTAGCAGCAGATTTCGCAGCATAGGCGAGTCACAGTCGGAGCATCGTTTGGCCACGGCGAAACCCAATGCAAGCACGCAAGCCAAGAACACGGCGAAGTACGGCGACCTGAAGCGCCGGCTGATGTTCCTGGTGCTGGCCCTGATCGTGTACCGCATCGGAGCGCATATTCCGGTGCCGGGAATCGATCCGGAACAGCTTGCGAAGCTTTTCCAGAGTCAGTCGGGTGGCATCCTCGGGATGTTCAACCTGTTCTCGGGCGGTGCGCTGTCGCGCTTTACCGTCTTCGCGCTCGGCATCATGCCGTACATCTCGGCGTCGATCATCATGCAATTGCTGACGATCGTGCTGCCGCAGCTGGAGTCGTTGAAGAAGGAAGGGCAGGCGGGTCAACGCAAGATCACGCAGTACACGCGCTACGGCACGGTGGTTCTGGCCACCTTCCAGGCGCTGTCGATTGCAGTCGCGCTGGAATCTCAGCCCGGCCTGGTAATCGATCCGGGCCTGATGTTCCGGGCTACGGCAGTGATTACGCTGGTGACCGGCACGATGTTCCTGATGTGGCTGGGTGAGCAGATCACCGAGCGGGGTCTCGGCAACGGCATCTCGATCATCATCTTCGGCGGTATCGCGGCGGGCTTGCCCAATGCGATCGGCGGGCTCTTCGAACTGGTTCGCACCGGTTCCATGAGCATCATTGCATCGATCCTGATCGTTGCAATCATCGCCGGCGTTACCTTTGCCGTGGTGTTTGTCGAGCGTGGCCAGCGCAAGATCCTGGTGAACTATGCCAAGCGTCAGGTCGGCAACAAGGTGTATGGCGGACAATCGTCGCACCTGCCGCTGAAGCTGAACATGGCAGGGGTGATTCCGCCGATCTTCGCATCGTCGATCATCCTGTTCCCGGCGACCATCGCGGGCTGGTTCACCTCTGACTCGACGAGCGCCGTCGGCAGGTTCGTCAAGGACCTGGCTGCGACGTTGTCGCCGGGACAGCCGGTCTACATCCTGCTGTACGCTGCTGCGATTATATTTTTCTGCTTCTTCTATACGGCTCTGGTGTACAACAGCCGGGAAGTGGCGGACAACCTGAAGAAAAGCGGTGCCTTCATTCCGGGCATTCGTCCGGGCGAGCAGACGACGCGCTACATCGACAAGATTCTTGTCCGTCTGACGCTGGCTGGTGCGATCTACATCACACTGGTCTGCCTGTTGCCGGAATTCCTGGTACTGCGCTGGAACGTTCCGTTCTATTTTGGCGGAACCTCGTTGCTGATCATCGTGGTCGTCACGATGGACTTCATGGCCCAGGTCCAGTCCTATGTCATGTCGCAGCAATATGAGTCCCTGCTGAAGAAGGCGAATTTCAAGGGTAATCTGACCTTGCGCTGAAGCCGGGTCGGTACAGGCTAGGTATGGCAAAAGACGACGTCATCCAGATGCAGGGGGAGGTCCTGGAAAACCTTCCCAACGCGACGTTCCGCGTCAAACTGGAAAACGGCCATGTAGTGTTGGGCCATATCTCCGGCAAGATGCGAATGAACTACATCCGGATTCTTCCGGGTGATCGGGTGACGGTTGAGCTGACCCCATATGATCTGTCACGCGCGCGCATCGTCTTTCGGACGAAGTGAAGCGAACAGGAATTGAAGGAAGAGGAAAATCATGAAAGTGCTGGCTTCTGTTAAGCGCATTTGCCGCAACTGCAAAGTTATCAAGCGCAACGGTGTCGTGCGCGTGATCTGCTCGTCGGATCCCCGCCACAAGCAACGCCAAGGCTAATCGGAAAGAGGATTGACGAATGGCACGTATCGCAGGGGTTAACATCCCGAACCACAAGCATACCGAGATCGGCCTGACGGCTATTTACGGTATCGGCCGCTCGCGCGCCCGCAAGATTTGCGTGGCCACCGGCGTTCCCTTTGACAAGAAGGTCAAGGACCTGACCGACGGCGACCTGGAAAAGCTTCGTGACGAAGTAGCCAAGGCCACGGTTGAGGGTGACCTGCGTCGTGAAACCACGATGAACATCAAGCGTCTCATGGACCTTGGTTGTTATCGTGGCGTGCGTCACCGCAGGGGTCTCCCGATGCGCGGTCAGCGCACCCGCACCAACGCCCGTACCCGCAAGGGTCCGCGTAAGGCCGGCGTGGCTCTGAAGAAGTAAAGCCGAAGGCAGAGGAAGAAACTAATGGCAAAAGGTCCGAATAACGCCGCCCAGCGCGCGCGTAAGAAGGTCAAGAAGAACGTTGCCGACGGCATTGCGCACGTCCACGCTTCGTTCAACAACACCATCATCACGATCACCGACCGTCAGGGCAATGCCCTGGCATGGGCAACCTCGGGTGGCCAGGGCTTCAAGGGTTCGCGCAAGTCGACGCCCTTCGCAGCCCAGGTTGCTGCAGAGAACGCCGGCCGCGTGGCGCAAGACCAGGGTATCAAGAACCTGGACGTGCGCATCAAGGGCCCCGGCCCTGGCCGTGAATCGGCTGTCCGTGCGCTGAACGCGCTGGGCATCAAGATCTCGGTGATCGAAGACGTGACGCCGGTGCCGCACAACGGCTGCCGTCCGCCGAAGCGCCGCCGCATCTAAGCGCCAGGTGTGATAACCGGATTGCGAGCGGGGATTCCCCGCCCGCAGCCCGGTATGGTAGTATCGCACGTTGACCTGCTGCATATGCTTGCGGCAGGTTTTCGTTTTGCGTCCGGTGATTGATGGATTGATTTCTTGTCCGTCGTACGGGCGCAGCAATCAGACACATGCTTTTGCGCGTGCCTGCCTGGGATTCCCATGGGAGTCTCATCGGGAGCGCGCTGGATAAGCCCACCGTCCGCCACTCATGCATCCCCAGGGATGGAGAAGGCGGACTCGCGGCGCGTCGAAAAAGGCGCCGCGATCGATCAGGAAGGAAGATAAAGTGGCACGTTATATCGGCCCGAAGGCCAAACTCTCCCGCCGTGAAGGTACTGACCTGTTCCTGAAGAGCGCACGCCGCTCGCTTGCAGACAAGTGCAAGCTGGACAGCAAGCCGGGCCAGCACGGCCGCACCTCGGGTGCACGCACCTCCGACTACGGCAACCAACTGCGCGAAAAGCAGAAGGTCAAGCGTATCTACGGCGTGCTCGAGCGCCAGTTCCGCCGCTACTTCGCCGAAGCCGACCGCCGCAAGGGCAACACCGGCGAGAAGCTGCTGCAGCTGCTGGAATCGCGCCTGGACAACGTCGTGTATCGCATGGGCTTCGGCTCGACCCGCGCTGAAGCGCGCCAGCTGGTGTCGCACAAGGCGATCCTGCTGAACGGTCAAGCCCTGAACGTGCCGTCGGCACAGGTCAAGGCTGGTGACGTCATCACCATCCGCGAACAGTCGAAGAAGCAAGTCCGTATCGCCGAAGCGCTGTCGCTGGCTGAGCAATCGGGTTTCCCGGCATGGGTTGCCGTGGACGCGAAGAAGTTCGAAGGCACCTTCAAGCAAGTGCCGGATCGCGCCGATATCTCGGGTGACATCAACGAAAGCCTGATCGTCGAATTGTATTCGCGTTAATCACACGAATTCTGTCCGACACCATCGAACGGTCAGGGGCTTGCGTTTCCCGTCAAGCTTCACATTCAGCCCGACGCGCTGCCGCGCGCCGGGCTTATTGCCCATCGTGCGATGGGATTTTCAGGTTCCATACGTCAGCCTTATCGGTGTAACGAGCCGAGGGTATTGAAAAGGACAACCTAATGCAAACAGCACTCCTCAAGCCTAAAATCATCGCCGTAGAGCCGCTGGGCGACCATCACGCAAAAGTCGTGATGGAGCCGTTCGAGCGTGGCTACGGCCATACGCTCGGTAACGCCCTGCGTCGCGTGCTGCTGTCGTCGATGGTCGGCTATGCCCCGACCGAAGTCACGATCGCTGGGGTGGTCCATGAGTATTCCACCATCGATGGCGTACAGGAAGACGTAGTCAACCTGCTGCTCAATCTGAAGGGTGTGGTCTTCAAGCTGCACAACCGCGACGAAGTCACGGTGTCGCTGCGCAAGGAAGGCGAAGGCGTTGTGACCGCAGCCGATATCGAGCTGCCGCACGACGTCGAAATCATCAACCCCGGCCATGTGATCGCTCACCTGTCGGCCGGCGGCAAGCTCGATATGCAGATCAAGGTCGAACAAGGCCGTGGTTATGTGCCGGGCAACGTGCGCAAGTTCGGCGACGAATCGGGCAAGGTCATTGGCCGCATCGTGCTGGACGCTTCGTTCTCGCCGGTGCGCCGCGTGTCGTACGCAGTCGAATCGGCTCGCGTGGAACAGCGTACCGACCTGGACAAGCTGGTGATGAACATCGAAACCGACGGCGTGATCTCGCCCGAGGAAGCGATTCGTCAATCGGCGCGCATCCTGGTGGACCAGCTGTCGGTGTTCGCCGCGCTGGAAGGCACCGAGTCGTCGGCGGAAGCCGCTTCGAGCCGTACGCCGCAGATCGATCCGATCCTGCTGCGCCCGGTCGACGACCTGGAGCTGACGGTGCGTTCGGCCAACTGCCTGAAGGCCGAAAACATCTACTATATCGGCGACCTGATCCAGCGTACCGAGAACGAGCTGCTGAAGACCCCGAACCTGGGTCGCAAGTCGCTCAACGAAATCAAGGAAGTGCTGGCTTCGCGCGGCCTGACCCTCGGCATGAAGCTCGAGAACTGGCCGCCCGCAGGGCTGGAGAAGTAATCAGCCGGGCGCGGCGGCGGGCTCGTCCTGTCGCCGCGCCAGGTAAATCCCGGCGACCGGCATGTGCCGGCTGCTCCATAGACTACCGGCCCGCGCCGAACCGGGAAATCTCCCGGCCAAGCGATAGAAGAGCTGGTCAAACATTGCAATAAAGGAATCATCATGCGTCACCGTCATGGTTTGCGGAAACTGAACCGCACCTCGTCGCACCGTCTCGCGATGCTGCGCAACATGTCCAACTCGCTGTTCCAGCATGAGCTGATCAAGACCACCCTGCCCAAGGCCAAGGAACTGCGCAAGGTTGTCGAGCCCCTCATCACGCTGGCCAAGAAGGACACGGTTGCCAATCGCCGCCTGGCTTTCGCCCGTCTGCGCGACCGCGACATGGTCACCAAGCTGTTCAACGAACTGGGCCCGCGTTACAACGCCCGCCCGGGCGGTTACACCCGTATCCTGAAGTTCGGTTTCCGCCAGGGCGACAACGCGCCGATGGCGCTGGTCGAGCTGGTCGACCGTCCGGAAGTCACCGAAGCCCCGGCAGAAGAAGCCGCGGAATAAGGTTGATACTGTCCCCGGTAAGCTGCGACCACCGGTCGCGGCAAGCCGCGCGGACACCGCTTACAATCGAGCCAGGCTGCATGCCTGGCTCTTTTGTTTTCGGGAGCAGGCGCTGGGGCTGACTTTAGAGAACGGGAAGGTACGATGAGCGAGACAATCCTGGTGATGACGGTGCTGCCCGATGCAGATTCCGCCACACGCTTGACGCGCGCGGTGCTGGAGTCCCGGCTGGCCGCCTGCGTGAACCGGCTGGCGCCCTGCGAGTCCGAGTACTGGTGGCGCGGCGAGATCGAGCGCAGCCAGGAATGGCCACTGCTGATCAAGACCACCCAGGATCGCTATGCGGCGCTCGAAGCGGCGATTCGCCTGGCGCACCCGTATGAGGTGCCGGAAATCGTGGCCATGCCGGTGGTAGCGGGTTTCGCGCCTTATCTGGCCTGGGTGGCGCAGGAGACGCGTACCCCCGAGGCCGGCGACGACAGCGCGTAGGGATAACCGTCAAGGGGTGACCAGGCTGGGAATGCGTCCGGATGTCCGGGCCGCCAGGCGCTCGAAACACGGATATAACGAATGACAATTCAAGGATGGGGCATGGGTTTCGGAGAGACATCGAGCGCTTTTGGCCAGCGGCCGGCGGCGCGAGCGGTGCGGCATAGTGCCGCAGCACGCCTCCTGGCCCTGCTGCTCGCCGCATTGTGGCTGTGCCTTGCCGGCTTTTCCGGCGTCGCGCATGCAGCCGACGACGATTTCCTTCCGCCGGAGCAGGCCTTCCGCTTTGCCGCGCGGCAGCTTGATGCAAAGACCATCGAGGTCCGCTTCGATGTGGCAGATGGCTATTACCTCTACCGCGACCGCTTTGCCTTTGCCGCGCAGCCGGCCTCGGTCAAGCTGGGCGCGCCGGCGTTCCCGCCGGGCAAGGTCAAGTTCGACGAGACCTTCGGCAAGGAAATGGAGACCTACCACGGCGGGCTGACCATCCGCGTGCCGGTGGAGTCTGCCCCGGCCGACGGCAAATGGTCGCTGGTGGTGACCTCGCAGGGCTGCGCTGACAAAGGGCTGTGCTATCCCCCGGCAGAGCACGTCTTCAAGGTTGGCGGCGGCGTGCTGGACGGGCTGTTCGGCAGGAGCGCTGCGGAGGATTCCAGCCGCCCCGGCAACAGTGTGGCTGCGGAGCACGATGAAGCGCCCGCCGCCGCGGCTCCGGGCATCCCGTCGCCCGCCCAGGCGGCCTCCCCTGCCGACGAAAACGACCGTATCGCCGGCGCGCTGGCCAGCCGCAACCTCGGCCTGATCGCCGCCTTGTTCTTCGGCCTTGGCCTGCTGCTCACGTTCACGCCTTGCGTACTGCCGATGGTCCCGATCCTGTCGTCGATCGTGGTGGGCGAGCACGTCACGCGCGGGCGCGCCTTGCTGGTGTCGCTGTCCTATGTGCTTGGCATGGCGGTGGTCTATACCGGCATCGGGGTAGCTGCCGGGCTGCTTGGCGAAGGCTTGTCGGCGGCGCTGCAGGCGCCGTGGGTGCTGGCGGCCTTCGCCGTGCTGATGGTGGCCTTGTCGCTGTCCATGTTCGGTCTCTATGAGCTGCAGCTGCCGCAGCACTGGCAGACCCGCTTGACGGCCTCCTCGAACCGCCGCCAGGGCGGGCAGCTGGCCGGGGCCGCCGCCATGGGCGCGATCTCGGCGCTGATCGTCGGGCCGTGCGTGACGGCACCGCTGGCCGGCGCCCTGGCCTATATCGCGCGCACCGGCGACGCCGTCACCGGCGGCGGCGCGCTGTTCGCCATGGCGCTGGGCATGGGTGTGCCGCTGGTGCTGGTTGGCGTGGGCGCGGGCAATCTGCTGCCGCGCGCCGGCCGCTGGATGGAAATGACCAAGCGTTTCTTCGGTTTCCTGCTGCTGGGCGTGGCGCTGTGGATGGTGGGCCCGGTGCTGCCGGCCTGGGCGCTGATGGCCGGCTGGGCAGCGCTGTTCCTGGTGGGGGCGGTGTTCCTGAGCGCCTTCGATGCCCTCGGGCCCGAGGCGCATGGCCTTGCCCGGGTGGGCAAGGGCCTTGGCCTGCTGGCCGCCCTGGCGGGTGCAATCCTGCTGGTGGGGCTGGCTTCCGGCGGGCGGGATCCCCTGCAGCCGCTGGCGCACCTGGGGGCCGCGCGTACCGCGCCCGGCGCGGTCGCTGAGAATGCGTTGGCGCCGCGCTTCGAGCGGGTCCGCTCGATCGCGGAGCTCGACGCGCGCGTGGCGCAGGCCGCCGCCGCCGGCCAGCCGGTATTGCTCGACTTCTACGCCGACTGGTGCGTGAGCTGCAAGGAAATGGAGCGCTTCACGTTCAGCGACGAGCGCGTGCGCACCCGGCTGTCCGGCGTGGTGATGCTGCAGGCCGACGTTACCCGCAACAACGCCGACGACCGCGCGCTGCTCAAGCGCTTCGGGCTGTTCGGGCCACCGGGCATCATCCTGTATGGCCCCGACGGGCGCGAGCGGCCGGTGCGCGTGATCGGCTACCAGCCGGCAGCGCGTTTTCTGGACAGCCTGTCGCGCGCCTTCGACGCCAAGGCCAGCATCTGAGGCGAGGCTGGCCCCGGCGCAGGGAGGGCCCGCCTAGTTCTGCTCCAGCCGCCGTCCCAGGGCCCATACCGCGGCCAGCACCACCACCACGGCACCCATCAGCCCGATCGACCACCAGAATCCCTGCGGCTCGCGCAGCCAGGGCATGCGGTCGAAATTCATGCCGAAGATGCCGGTGATCAGCGTCAGCGGCATGAACAGCGCCGTGATCAGCGTCAGCGTGCGCATGGTGCGGTTGGTGCGATGCGCCACGGCCGAGAAATGGATCTGTACCGCGGACTCGATGGAGTCCTCCAGCCGGCGGGCATGCGCCAGCACGCGCGAGATATGCTCCATCACATCATTGATACGCACCAGCAGCGCTTCGTCGCGGCCGGCCGTGTCGGCCTGGCCCTCGCTCTCGTTGCTGTAGCTGTTGTCGAGCAGGCTGTCGCGGAACTCCTGCAGCGCATCGCGTTGCTCCTCGCACAGGTGCTCAAGCCGCCGCAGCTCGATGCGCGCATCCAGCAACCCTTCCCAGCTGGAAAAGCTGCGCCGCGAGTTCAGCAGCGCCCGCTGCCAGCGGTCCAGCTGGCGCGTCAGCGGGGCGCGCAGATCCAGGTAGCGGTCGACCATCGCATTGAGCAGCCGCAGCATCATGTCCTCCGGGCGTGTCGGAGGGCGGATGCCGTGGACCAGGGCACCATTGCCGTTGGGCCGCGTCGGCTGTCTGGGCGCCTGGCATAGATCCAGCAGCCGCTGGCGCACCTGGTCGATGGTGCGGGACTGCGCGGGCCGGACCGTCAGCAGCACATTGTCGAAGACAAGGAAGGTAACCGGCTGGGTGTCGATCTTGGCCAGCGCGGGCAGGAAGCCGGGTGCGTAGCGGCGCGCCTTTGGTATTGCGCCCGTGCCCGTGGACAGCCGCGGGCCTGCCGCCGCCGGGGGCGCGGCGGCGTCGCCGGCTTCGGCGATCAGCCGGCTGGTCTCGAAGGTGAGCTTGCGGAAGATCACCATATCGTACGCATGGGTCGTATCGAAATACGACGGATGCGACGGATTGGTGGCATCGATCAGGTGCAGGTCCAGCACCGGCGCCCCGGTCAGCGCCTGTACGCTGTCGCGCCAGGCCGCCGCGGCTGTGCTGACTTCCTCGATCGGCGTGTCGACCCAGACGAAGCGGGCGGCCGCATTGCCCGCAAGGAAGTCGCGCGCCTCGTCGAGCGAGGCGAGCGGGTGGACCTGGCTGGCGGAAAAACCTAACAGCTGCATCCGGGCCGCTTCAGGGCGTCAGCAGGCGGGCGGCGTCGCGCGCGAAGTAGGTCAGGATGCCGTCGGCGCCGGCGCGGCGGAATGCCAGCAGCGACTCCATCATGACCTTGTCGTGGTCCAGCCAGCCATTCTGCGCGGCGGCCTTGAGCATGGCGTACTCGCCGCTGACCTGGTAGACGTAGGTGGGAAAGCGGAATTCATCCTTCACGCGCCGCACGATGTCGAGGTAAGGCATGCCAGGCTTGACCATCACCATGTCGGCGCCTTCCATGATGTCCTGTGCCACTTCGCGCAAGGCTTCGTCGGTGTTGGCCGGATCCATCTGGTAGGTCATCTTGTTGCCCTTGCCCAGGTTGGCCGCCGAGCCCACCGCGTCGCGGAAGGGGCCGTAGAAGGCCGAGGCGTACTTGGCGGAGTAGGCCATGATGCGGGTATGGATGTGGCCGGCGTCTTCCAGCGCAGCGCGCACCGCGCCGATGCGCCCGTCCATCATGTCGGAGGGGGCCACGATGTCCACGCCGGCCTCGGCCTGTGTCAGTGCCTGCTTGACCAGGATTTCCACCGTGACATCGTTGATCACGTAGCCATCGGCATCCAGCACGCCGTCCTGGCCATGGCTGGTGTAGGGGTCCAGCGCCACGTCGGTCAGCACGCCGAGTTCGGGGAAGCGGTCCTTCAGGGCACGCACGGCGCGCGGGATCAGGCCTTCGGCATTGGTTGCCTCGATGCCGTCCGGTGTCTTCAGGGCGGCGTCGATCACCGGGAACAGCGCGATCACCGGGATACCCAGCTTGACACAGTCTTCCGCCACGGGCAGCAACTGGTCCACCGATAGCCGCTCCACGCCCGGCATGCTCGCCACGCTCTGGCGCTGGTTCTGGCCGTCGAGGATGAATACCGGATAGATCAGGTTGTCCGGCGACAGGCGGTTTTCGCGCATCAGCCGGCGCGAGAAATCATCGCGGCGCATGCGGCGCGGACGGTACTCGGGGAAAGTGGACATGGCTTGAGGGAGAGGAGTCAGAAGGGGAATACCGCTAGCCTGTCGCGCTGCGGCCACGCGGGGTCGCCGGTGAGTGCGCGATCAGACCGCTTGTGAAAGAAAAACTAAACTTTTGATCTCGCCCGCTATCATACTCGCGGACACTCTGCGTTGCGCTTGCGCGATGCAGCGTCCCCCGCTACTCCTCCCTGAGCGGGTACCCGCCCTAACCGGCGGGAAAGTTCGCCCCCGTTGCTTGCAACGGGGTTTTTTTTGCCTCGGCGCAAGGGAAGCCAGCGAGGGGCAGCGCCGCATCGGAGCGCAGACCCGGGTACGCGCAGCGGGTCGGCAGGATCAGTTCGCGGGCGTGTCGGGCGCCGTGTTGTCCGTCGCGTCGTCCGCCGCGCTATCGAGCGTGGTATCGGGCACGGCTTGCGATGTCGCCGCGGGCCTTGTAGCGGGCGCGACGGGCGGCTGTGCCTCGGGCAGCGACAGCCAGCCCGCCACCACGCGCTGCGCCTCCTCGATGCCGCGGCGCTTCAGGCTGGAGAACAGTTGCGCGGTCAGGGCCACGGGCGTGTCGAGCTGCTCGGCGTAGCCCGCCAGGATCTTGCGGGTCTCGCGCAGCGCCAGGGCGTTTTCGCTGTTGGTCAGCTTGTCCGCCTTGGTCAGCAGCACGTGGATGGGCCGGCCCGTGGGCAGGAACCACTCGACCATCTGGCAATCCAGGTCGGTGAAAGGCCGGCGTGCATCCATCATCAGCACCAGGCCGGACAGCTGCGAGCGGGTCTGCACATAGTCGCTCAGCAGGGTTTGCCAGTGGTATTTGGCCGAGCCGGAAACCTGCGCGTAGCCATAGCCGGGCAGGTCGACCAGGAAGGCGAGCGGGTCCGGCGCCTTGACCGGCGCGACGCCGAAGAAGTTGATGTGCTGGGTGCGGCCCGGCGTGCGCGACGAGAAAGCCAGCCGCTTCTGGTTGCACAGGATGTTGATGGCGGTGGATTTGCCTGCGTTGGAGCGTCCGGCGAAGGCCACTTCAGGCACGGCCGTGGCAGGCAGGTCGCGCAGGTGGTTGACGGTAACAAAGAAGCGGGCCTGGTGTAGGAGGGACATGCGCTTGGGCGATGGGGCGGGTGAGGGCGGGTTGCCGCCTGGGATCAGGCGGTATTGCCAGCGTCACCACGCTGATGTGAGTGAGGCGTGCGGCACACGGTGCCGCCAGGATGGCCGGGGCTTGCGTCTGGCCGCGTCGCGGCGCGCACATCCTCTATCCGGCACACGATTTATTGTACAATAACGCGGTTAACGGCCTCCCGATTGGGTGACGCGTGGCATCCTTGGCCCGCATCAATCCGGAAGGGAAGCTTTGCGTGTCCGTTCCATCGAGGTAGCGCGGCCTGTCGGTCTCGCCCCTGCAGCGGCGTCCAATCCGGCGCCGGCGCATGCGGGCAACTGCAGGCCGAGAGTCTGCTGCCGGGATATTCGCACGGTCTGCCGCCCTCGTTCGCATGGGGGCGGTGCCATCTGGCTTCGTCTGGGTGTTTGTGGTTTTCAGGCGAGCGGGCGGTCCATCGTGATGAATTTCCGATGTCAAAGTGCCAGCCCATCGCGTCCTCACCGCGGGCAGGGTGCCGAACGGCGTGCCCCACGAATTCAAAACAATTCAGAGAAGGTGTGCGAATGAACCGCATTGCGAAACTTCTGGCTGTTGTGGCGCTGGCTCTGCCGGCAACTGCCATGACCGGTCTGGCATCTGCCACCGAGCAGGCTGCCGCGAAGGCTGATCCGGCCAAGGGCGAAACCCTTTACACCCAAGGTGCTCCCGATCGCAATGTCCCGGCCTGCCTGAGCTGCCACGGCGCCAACGGCAACAGCGGCGCCGCGGCCAACCCGAAGCTGGCCGCCCAGCATCCGGAATACGTCCACAAGCAGCTTGCCGATTTCAAAGCCAAGAGCCGCAACAACGCCATCATGTCGCCGTACGCGGGCGCCATGTCCGACCAGGAAATGAAGGACGTCGGCGCCTACCTGGCCAAGCAGGCGCAGAAGCCCGCCACCGCCAAGAACAAGGAAACCATCGAGGCCGGCCAGAAGATCTACCGTGGCGGCATCGCCGCCAAGGGCGTGCCGGCATGCGCGGCTTGCCATGGCCCCACCGGCGCCGGCATTCCCGCGCAGTATCCGCGCATCGGCGGCCAGTGGTCCGAGTACACCGAAGCGCAGCTGGTGGCATTCCGCCAGGGCACCCGCAAGAACAACCCCGTGATGACGACCATCGCCGCCAAGATGTCGGATGCCGAGATCAAGGCTGTGGCCGACTACGTCGCCGGGGTTCGCTAAGTCGTTCCGCGCCGGGTAGCCGGAGCGCTCCAGCCGGCCTTGCAACTGCGAGGTGCCGCGGGGTGCAACCAGGCAGCCTGGCAACAATCGAAAAGGGTGGCCTGCGCGAGCATGCCCACCCTTTTTTATTTCAAGGCCAAGGGCCACACTGCACATGTCGACCGCTTCCACGTCAGGACTGCACCTGAAGACCTCCCACCGCCTGCTGCGCGACGCGGTGGAACTGCTGTCCTCGATGCGTTTTGCCATCGCGCTGCTGACGGTCATCGCCATCGCCAGCGTGATCGGCACGGTCCTCAAGCAGAATGAGCCCTATCCCAACTACGTGAACCAGTTCGGCCCCTTCTGGGCCGACCTGTTCCACGCGCTGTCGCTGCAAAAGGTCTACAGCTCCTGGTGGTTCCTGCTGATCCTGGCCTTCCTGGTGATTTCCACCTCGCTGTGCCTGACCCGCAACGCACCCAAGATGATCAACGATATGCGCTCGTGGAAGGACCACGTGCGCGAGCGCAGCCTGCGGGCCTTCCACCACCGCGCCGAGTTCGATTCGGAGCGCCCGCGCGCCGATGCCGTGAGCCGTCTCACCGCACTGCTGTCCAACCGCGGCTACCGCATCAAGGCCGTCCCGCATGAGGGCGCGACCTTGCTGGCGGCCAAGGCGGGCGCCGCCAACAAGCTGGGCTACATTCTCGCGCATACCGCCATCGTGGTGATCTGCATCGGTGGCCTGCTCGACGGCGACATGCTGATCCGCGCGCAGATGTGGTTCGGCGGCAAGACGCCGATCAGCGGCAATGCCGTGATCAACGATATTCCGCCGCAGCACCGGCTCTCGACCAGCAACCCGGGCTTTCGCGGCAATGCCTTCGTGCCCGAAGGCTCCACCGTTTCCACCGCCATCCTGAATATCTCGGACGGCGCCCTGGTGCAGGACCTGCCGTTCAATATCACGCTGAAGAAGTTCACCGTCGAGCATTACTCGACGGGCATGCCCAAGCTGTTCGCTTCCGACGTGGTTATCACCGACCGTGCCACCGGCCGCAAGACCGAGGCCACGGTCAAGGTCAACGAGCCGGTGGTGGTGGACGGCATCGCCATCTACCAGTCGAGCTTCGAGGACGGCGGCTCGAAGCTGAAGTTCGTTGGCTACCCGATGCAGGGCGGCAGCGACAAGACCTTCGCCTTCGCCGGTACGGTGGGCGCCAACTCACCGCTTGCCGGCACGGGCGGCGGCGCCGATGCCGAGGGACTGACGGTCGAGTTCAGCGATTTCCGCCTGATGAATATCGAGAACGTGACCGATGCATCGGGTAAGCCCGATGCCCGCGGCGTGGCGCACAAGTCGTTCAACGAGAAGCTCGAATCCCATCTCGGCTCGGCCGTGAATCCAGATCGCGCGAAGGAGCTGCGCAACGTGGGGCCGTCGGTGCAGTACAAGCTGCGCGACCGCAACGGCCAGGCGCGGGAGTTCAACAACTATATGGTGCCGGTCCAGCTCGATGGCCAGTCGGTCTTTCTTGCCGGCATGCGCGATTCGCCCAGCGAGCCGTTCCGCTATCTGCGCATCCCGGCCGACGAGCAGAACAGCGTGGCGGACTGGATGCGCCTGCGCGCCGCGCTGCAGGACCGCGCATTGCGCAGCGAGGCCGCGCGCCGCTTCGCCCTGGCCACGATGCCAGGCGAGGACCGCGAAGCGCTGCGTGGCCAGCTGGCCGAGAGCGCCATGCGCGCGCTGGATCTCTTCGCCGGCGTGTCGCGCAGCAGCCCGCAGGCGCCGCCGGGTGGCTTCACCGCGGTTGCCGGCTTCCTGGAGAAATCGGTGCCGCCGGCCGAACAGCAGAAGGCTGCCGATGTGTTGCTGAAGATCCTGAACGGTTCGATGTGGGAGCTCTGGCAACTGGCACGCGCGCAGGACAAGCTGCCCGTGGTGCCTAATAGTGCGCAAAGCGGCGCATTCCTGCAGCAGGCAATCAATGCGCTGTCCGACAGTTTCTTCTACACCGCGCCGGTTTTCCTGCAGCTCGACGACTTCACGGAGGTCAAGGCCAGCGTGTTCCAGATGACCCGTGCACCGGGGAAGAACATCGTGTATCTTGGCTGTCTACTGCTGGTGCTTGGGGTGTTTTCGATGTTCTACATCCGTGAGCGCCGGGTCTGGATCTGGGTGAAGGATCCGAAAGACCCGGTGGACCCGAGCGGCGGGCAAGGCGCCACCAGCCATGTGCTGATGGCCATGTCCACCCAGCGCCGTACACTGGATTTCGAGAAGGAGTTCGTCGCCCTGCGCGACGACGTGGGCCGGGCCGCCGGCAGCGTCGGCGGCACCGGCAACGACGGCCATTGAATCAAACGCCCGCCTCCCGTGCGGGCGAAGCGAGACCGGCGCGGCCAGCCGCGCCGCATGGAGCAGCAAGGTGGCCTGGTCGGCTATCGAGACGCAAGACGCGAGACTCGAGGATGCCGCCGCAGGCCGGGCCCGCAATTTAGCAGGAACCAATATGTCTTCGAATGTGAGTCAGGCCAGGCCGGCCGTGCAGGGGAGCCCGGCTGCCGTTGCCGCCGGCGGTGCCGAGCAGGCCTATCTGGAGCCGTCGTTCCTACGCCGCCTGGGCTTGGTCGACTGGCTTTTCGCCTTGCTGCTGGCGGCGGGTGCGGGCTTTGCGCTGGTTCGCTACGGCCAGTGGATGAACGTCTACGACAAGGGCGTCCTGATTGCCGCAGTGCCCACCTTTGCCCTGCTGGGCTGGCACTGGAAGCCAGTGCGACTGCTGATGGTGACGCTGGCCGTGCTGTCGCTATGCGCCATCCAGCTCTACCACGGCCAGCTGCCACGGGCCGAGCAGGCCTTCTTCCTCAAGTACTTCCTGTCGAGCCAGTCGGCCATCCTGTGGATGAGCGCGCTGGTGTTCCTGTCCACCCTGTTCTACTGGGGCGGCCTGCTGACCCGGTCCGAGACCGGGCTGCAGATTGGCAGCAAGATGGCGTGGGCTGCCGTGGTGCTGGGCTTCACCGGCATGCTGGTGCGCTGGTACGAGTCCTATCTCATTGGCGCGGACATCGGTCACATCCCCATCTCCAACCTGTACGAAGTGTTCGTGCTGTTCACGCTGATCACTTCGCTGTTCTACCTGTACTACGAGGGCCGCTACGCCACCCGCGCGCTCGGGCCGTTCGTGATGCTGGTGGTGTCGGCCGCGGTGGGCTTCCTGCTGTGGTACACGGTCAGCCGGGATGCCAGTGAGATCCAGCCGCTGGTGCCGGCGCTGCAGAGCTGGTGGATGAAGATCCATGTGCCGGCGAACTTCATCGGCTACGGCACCTTTGCCTTGGCCGCGATGGTTTCAGTGGCCTACCTGCTCAAGCAGAAAGGCATCCTGGCCGAGCGCCTGCCTTCGCTGGAAGTGCTGGACGATGTGATGTACAAGGCGATCGCCGTTGGCTTTGCCTTCTTCACCATCGCCACCATCCTGGGCGCGCTGTGGGCGGCGGAAGCCTGGGGCGGCTACTGGAGCTGGGACCCGAAGGAAACCTGGGCGCTGATCGTCTGGCTGAACTATGCGGCCTGGCTGCACATGCGCCTGATGAAGGGCCTGCGCGGCACGATGGCGGCCTGGTGGGCGCTGGTGGGTTTGCTGGTGACGACCTTCGCCTTCCTGGGCGTCAACATGTTCCTGTCCGGCCTGCATAGTTACGGCGAACTCTGAGCCGGATGTGGTCCCGCAAGAGAAACCTGCCTGATGAGGCAGGTTTTTTTTCGTCCTAATGGAATAAAGTCGTCACATACGGTGTTTACTGAAGGGACGGTGCCGGCTGGCGGCGCCGCATCGCATCGTATGGAGACCGATATCATGGCCCGTTCCCGTCCTTTCGCAGTCGCTTCCCTCGCTTCGCTGTCCCGTCCCGCCGCGCTCGCGCTTGCCTCGGCCGCCGTACTGCTTTCCGCCTGTTCCGGCATGGGTGGCATGGGCATGGGGGGAGCCGGCAATATGCCGCCCACGGTCAAGGTTGCAGGTGGCGCGCTGACGGATCCGCAGGGCCTGACGCTGTACGTATTCGACCGCGACATGGCCGCAGGCAACGGCAAGAGTGTGTGCAACGCCGCCTGCGCAACCAATTGGCCGCCCCTGATGGCAGCCCCTGGCACCAGCGCGATGGGCGACTACAGCGTCATCACGCGCGACGACGGCGCCAGGCAATGGGCCTATCGCGGCAGGCCGCTATACCGCTTTGCCAAGGATGCAAAATCGGGCGATCGCATGGGCGACAACTTCAACAACATGTGGCACGTCGCCACGCCCTGAGCGGGGTGCGGGCAGGCTGAAGGCATGGACAGCTTCGACCGCCAGCTGGTGGCGCTGGCGCCGCGTCTGCGGCGCCACGCCCGTGGCCTGACCGGGGATGCGGCGGCGGCCGACGACCTGGTGCAGGACACGCTGGAGCGCGCGCTGCGCTACCGCTGGCGCTTCCGCCTGCGCGCGGGCGCCTGGTGGGGCGATGGTGCCGATGGCCTGCTGCCCTGGCTGCTGACCATGATGCACCGCCTGCGCATCAACGCGTACCGGCGCGCCGATCTGGTGACGTTTACCGATACGCTTCCCGACGTACCCAGCGCTGCGCCCGAACCCGGCCTGCGCCTGGATCTGGCCCGGGCGCTGGCCCGGCTGCCCGAGGCCCAGCGCGCGGTCATGCTGCTGGTCGGGCTGGAGCAACTCACCTATGCCGAGACCGCGCAGGTGCTGACGGTGCCGGTGGGCACCGTCATGTCCCGCCTGGCGCGCGCACGCGAGCAGATGCGCGTGCTGATGGATGGCGCGCCAGCCGCGGCGCCCGAGCCGAACCCGCAGGCCGCCGGCCGCGCGGGTGGACTGCAGCGAGTCAAATGATGTCCCCCGTCCCAGTCACCGAAGCTGACCTCCATGCCTATGCCGACGGCCAGTTGGATCCAGGCCGCCGCGCCGAGGTCGAGGCTTACCTGGCCGCCCACCGCGAAGCCGGCGAGAAAGTCGGCGGCTGGCGACGGCAGGCGGGCGACTTGCATGCGGCATTCGACAGCGTACTTAACGAGCCCGTCCCCCTGACGGCACTTCCGGCAAGGCTGCGCGGCAATACTGCCCGTCGCGGGCGTGGCCCGGCGGGCTGGGGCATGACACTGGCCGCCAGCATCGCTTCGCTGGCGCTGGGCGGCGCCATTGGCTGGCTGGCCCATGGCCGCAGCGATACCCTGGCGGCCGGCGCCCCGTCGGTGGAGCGCTTCGCGCGCGAAGCGCTGGCCAGCCACGCGGTCTATGCGCCCGAGGTGCGCCATCCGGTGGAAGTGGCAGCCAGCGACGAAGCCCACCTGGTCGCCTGGCTATCCAAGCGGCTCGGCGCGCCCTTGCGGGTGCCAGACCTGCGCGGACAGGGATTTCATCTGATCGGCGGGAGGCTGGGCGTGGCCGAAGGCGGTCCGTCGGCGATCCTGATGTACGAGGCCGATGACGGAACCCGGCTGTCGCTGCAGTTGCGGCATATGGCACGGGATACACCCGATACGGGCTTCCGGCTGGAGCGGATCGGCTCCGGTCCCGGAGATCGCGCGCCCGCCGCGGCCGGCACCATGGCTTTCTACTGGGTGGACCGGGATATCGGCTTCGCGCTGGCCGGACGGATCGAGCGCGCACCGCTGCTGGCGCTGGCGCAGGCTGTCTATCAGCAGTATCAAGGTGGCTAGGGCTGCCTTGCGGCTTGTCTGCAGCCGACCGCCGGGCCGCTTGCGCACATCGGGCGGCGGCACCAAGCGTGGTGGCCGCGAAATAAAGATGTCAGGTTTTACAGGGGCCATCCGACTCAAGCTGGAGTCCAATCATCGTGCACATGGGCCTGGCCAAGGGCCGGCACGAATGGCGAGGCGCTTTCCATCCATGGCATGCAACGAGGAACAACGATGCTGATTCCCTCTCCCAAATGGCTGCGCGGCGACGATATCGCTGCCAGCGAGATCACGCCGCGCGGTGTTTTCCAGGCGCGCCGCCGCCTGCTCGCCACCGCCGCCGCGGGTGCAGCAGGGAGCACGCTGGCCCCGTGGTTCGCGCGCGATGCGCTGGCGCAGGCTCCGCGCGGCCAGAAGTTGCCGGCCACGCCCAATAACGCGTATGTCGTGACGGAGAAGCGCACGCCATACGAGGATGTCACCACCTACAACAACTACTACGAGTTCGGCACCGACAAGTCGGACCCCGCGCGCAACGCGGGCACCCTGCGTACCCGGCCCTGGCAGGTCGCGGTCGAAGGCCTGGTGAAGAAGCCCAAGGTCTACGATATCGACGAGCTTATGCGCCTGATGCCGATGGAAGAGCGCGTCTACCGGCTGCGCTGCGTCGAGGGCTGGTCGATGGTGATTCCCTGGAGCGGCTATTCCCTGGCCGAATTGATTCGCCGCGTCGAGCCGCAGGCCGGCGCGAAGTACGTGGAATTCGTCACTCTCGACGACAAGAAGCAGATGCCGGGTGTCAGCAGCCGCGTGCTGGACTGGCCCTATACCGAGGGCCTGCGCATGGACGAGGCCATGCACCCGCTGACCCTGCTGGCCTTCGGCCTCTATGGCGAGGTGCTGCCCAGGCAGAACGGCGCACCCGTACGCGTGGTGGTGCCCTGGAAGTACGGCTTCAAGAGCGCCAAGTCCATCGTCAGGATCCGCTTTGTCGACAAGCAGCCTGGCACCAGCTGGAACCAGGCGGCGGCGCAGGAGTATGGCTTCTACTCCAACGTCAATCCGGACGTGGACCACCCGCGCTGGAGCCAGGCCACGGAGCGCCGCATCGGCGAGGACAAGGGCAGTGGCTTTGGCGCCTTGTTCGCGCCCAAGCGCAAGACCTTGCCGTTCAACGGCTACGCTGCGCAGGTGGCCTCGCTGTACCAGGGCATGGACCTGAGGAAATTTTTCTGATGCCGTCCCCGGAACTCTCATCGCAGCGCCGGCCAGTACCCGCGGCGGCGGCAAGCGCGGCGCGCAGCGGTGGGCAGCCCGGTCTGGCCAATCTCGCCCCCGAGCGCCTGCGCAAGGTGAAGCTTGCGGTGTGGCTGCTTGCCATGCTGCCGTTCCTGCGCCTGCTGTATCTCGGCTTTACCGGCCAGTTCGGCGCCAATCCGCTGGAGTTCGTCACGCGTTCCACCGGCACGTGGACGCTGGTGATGCTGTGCGTCACGCTGGCGGTGACGCCGCTGCGCCGGCTCACCGGCTGGAACTGGCTGATCCGCCTGCGCCGCATGCTCGGGCTGTTCGCCTTTTTCTACGGGCTGCAGCATTTCCTGCTGTGGATCGGGGTGGACCGCGGGTTCGATGTGGCCTACATGATCAAGGACATCGCCAAGCGACCCTTTATCACGGTGGGCTTTGCTGCCTTCGTGCTGATGGTGCCGCTGGCTGCTACCTCCGCCGATGCCATGGTCCGGCGGCTGGGCGGCAAGCGCTGGCAATGCCTGCATCGCGCGGTGTATGCCATCGCCGTGCTGGCCATCCTGCACTACTGGTGGCACAAGGCCGGCAAGCACGATTTCGCCACGGTCTCGATCTATGCGGCGGCGGTTTTCGGCATGCTGGCGATGCGGGCCTGGTGGTGGTGGCGCAAGCCTGCGCGCCGGTGATCCGCCGGTCTTCGGCTGGCGCTCAAGATCGGGCGCGATCATATCCGGCCGGCCGCATGCCATCGCGGCCAGCCGGACGCGCCGGCGGGAAAGGCGCTTCAGCCTGCCAGCAGGCGTTCGTCGCGGAACAGGTCTTCCACGCGCTCGCGGCCGCGCACCAGGTGCACGTCGGCGCCGTCGACCATGACTTCGGCCGCGCGCGGGCGGGTGTTGTAGTTGGAGCTCATGACGAAGCCGTAGGCGCCGGCCGACATCACCGCCAGCAGGTCGCCCGGCTGCACTGCCAGCGCGCGGTCGCGGCCAAGCCAGTCGCCGGATTCGCACACCGGGCCGACCACGTCGTAGGTGATCGCGGCGCTGCCGTCCGCGTCACGCGACTGGACCGGCTCGATACGGTGGTAGGCCTCGTACATGGCAGGGCGCGCCAGGTCGTTCATGGCGGCATCGACTATGCAGAAGTTCTTGGCGGCGCCCGGCTTGAGGAACTCGACCTGGGTCAGCAGCACGCCGGCATTGCCCACCAGCGAGCGGCCCGGCTCGAACAGCACTTCGCGATGGCCATGGCCGCGCTCGGCCACGCGGTCCAGCAGCGTGCGGGCAAAGCCGGTGATGTCCGGCGGGGTTTCGTCGTCGTAGGTGATGCCGAGACCACCGCCAACGTCGATATGTTCCAGCTTGATGCCTTCGCGCTCGAGCGCTTCCACTACGTCCAGCACCTTGTCCAGCGCTTCCAGGTAGGGCGCGACTTCGGTGATCTGCGAGCCGATATGGCAATCGATGCCAGCCACTTCCAGGTGCGGCAGCGCGGCGGCGGCGCGGTAGGTGGGCAGCACGTCCTCGAAGGCCACGCCGAACTTGTTGCCCTTCAGGCCGGTGGAGATATACGGGTGGGTCTTGGCGTCCACATCCGGGTTGATGCGCAGCGATACGCGCGCGCGCTTGCCCAGGCTGCCGGCCACGGCGTTGAGGCGGTCCAGTTCGGGGATCGACTCCACATTGAACGACAGCACATCGTGCGCCAGCGCCAGTTCCATCTCGGCGGCGGTCTTGCCCACGCCGGAGAACACCACCTTGCGCGGATCGCCGCCCACCGCCAGCACGCGCTGCAGCTCGCCGCCGGAAACGATGTCGAAGCCCGCGCCGAGCTTGGCGAAGACCTGCAGCACGGCCAGGTTGGAATTGGCCTTCATGGCATATTGCACGCGCGCGCGGCGGCCCTCGCAGGCCTTGGCGTAGGCGTTGTAGGCGGCGGTCAGCGCGGCGCGCGAGTAGACGAAAGTGGGGGTGCCGTATTCGGCTGCGATGCGCGCGAGGGGGACGTGCTCGACGGCGAGCGCGCCGTCGTGGCGATGGAAGAAAGCGGTCATGGTTACTTGGCGGTGGGGGGGGGCGGCCGGGGCCGGTGCGGAACCCTGGGCTGCTGGCAGCGGCATGGCCGGATTGCTCAGGCCGGGATCCGGTACACCGGGCTGGGCCGGCGCGGGTGGCTGCTTGGGCATCACCAGCGGGCCGCGGATGCCGCATCCCGACAGCAGGGGCATCGCAAGGCTGGCGGCAATCGCCGATACAATCGCAACACGACGCAACATCGGGTCGTCCTTAAAGAGTCGTCCCGGGCCGATCCCTCCATACGGAATGGGGGCGGCGGGACCTGCGGAAATACGAAAACCTGTTCAACACGTTACCGGCCGAGCGGCGCTGGCCGGCGGCCCTGGAGTTTAGCATGCCCCCCATGAGTGAAAGTGAGTTCCTGGCCCTGGCCCAGCAAGAGCTGGACCGGCTGGAGAGCGCGGTGGAAACCGCCGCCGATGCGGCTGACGCGGATATCGAAATCAACCGCGCCGGCAACCTCATCGAGCTCGAGTTTGAAGACGGCTCCAAGATCATCGTCAACAGCCAGGCGCCGATGCAGGAGCTGTGGGTGGCGGCGCGCGCGGGCGGCTTCCACTTCCGCCACGACGGCCAGCACTGGATCGATACGCGCGGCGGCGGCGAGCTGTACGCGGCGCTGTCCGGCTATGTGAGCCAGCAGGCGGGGGTCACGCTGAAGCTGGCCTGACGCACCGCGCGGGAACGAAAAAGCCGGCTCGATCGAGCCGGCTTTTTGTTGGGCCGAAGCTCCCGGGGCGGATTTCAGCCCCCGCCGAACATCTCCAGGATGCGCTTCTTCTCCGCCTCGACGTCGGCAGGCGATTGCGTGCTCTCTTCCGGCTTGCCCGGCCATGGATCGCCCAGGCCCACCGAAGCCACGCCGGCGCCGCCCGCGTTTTCCTCGAAGGCCCAGTCGCCTCCCACCATCACCACGCCTTCCGGCGCCTGGCGCTCCGGGATCTCCGGCACGCCCTTGAGCATCTTGCCCATGTAACCCACCCAGATCGGCAGGGCCAGGCCGCCGCCGGTCTCGCGCACGCCCAGGCTCTTGGGCTGGTCGTAGCCCATCCAGGCGATGGCCACCAGCTTGGGCGTGTAGCCCGCGAACCAGGCGTCCACGGCGTCGTTGGTGGTACCGGTCTTGCCGGCCAGGTCGTTGCGGCCCAGGCGCTGCTTGGCGCTGTTCGCCGTGCCGCTGCGCACGACCTCGCGCAGCATGCTGTCGGCGATGAAGGCGGTGCGGGCGTCGAGCACGCGCACCGCATCCTCGCCGGCGCGCTGGGGCTTGGTCTCGGAAATCACGTTGCCGCGGGCATCGACCACCTTCTGGATCAGGTAGGGATTGACGCGGAAGCCGCCATTGGCAAACACCGAGTAGGCCCCCGCCATCTGCAGCGGGGTGACGCTGCCGGCACCGAGCGCCATCGGCAGGTAGGCAGGGTGCTTGTCGGCATCGAAGCCGAAGCGCGTGATGTAGTCCTGGGCGTACTGCGTGCCGATGGCGCGCAGGATGCGCACGGACACCAGGTTCTTGGACTTGGCCAGCGCGCGGCGCATGGTCATCGGGCCTTCGAACTTGCCATCGTAGTTCTTCGGCTCCCACACCTGGCCGCCGTTGTCGCTGATGCTCACCGGCGCGTCGTTGATCACGGTGGCGGGCGAGAAGCCCTTTTCCAGTGCCGCCGAATAGATGAACGGCTTGAAGCTCGAACCCGGCTGGCGCCAGGCCTGCGTCACGTGGTTGAACTTGTTGCGGTTGAAGTCGAAGCCGCCGACCATCGAACGGATCTCGCCGTCTTCCGGGTTGAGCGAGATAAAGGCAGCCGATACCTCAGGCAACTGCGTGACCGTCCATGCGCCTTTCTCGTCCTGCGTGACGCGGATGATCGCACCCGGGCGGATCTTGGCCTTGGGCTGCGCGTTGGACGCCAGCGAGGGCGCGATAAAGCGCAGCGCCTGGCCTTCGATGGTGGCGACTTCGCCCGACAGCAGCGTGGCCTGCACCTGCTTGGCGGAAACGCTGGTGACCACGGCCGAGCGCAGGTCGTCGCTGCCCGGGTGCTCCAGCAGCGCGTCGTCGATGGCCTGCTCGCGCTCGTCGGCGCTGGAAGGCAGGTCGATAAAGGCCTCGGGGCCGCGGTAGCCATGGCGGCGCTCGTAGTTCATGATGCCCGAGCGCACGGCCTCGTAGGCAGCGTCCTGGTCGGTCTTGTTGAGCGTAGTGTAGACGGTCAGGCCGCGGGTGTAGGTTTCCTCGCGGTATTGCGCGTACATCAGCTGGCGCACGATCTCGGCCACGTACTCGGCGTGGGTGGAGAATTCGTTGCCTTCGCCGCGGACCTTCAGTTCTTCATGGATGGCCTGCTCGTATTGCTCGGGCGTGATATAGCGCAGGTCGCGCATGCGCTGCAGGATGTATTCCTGCCGCACCTTGGCGCGCTTCGGGTTCACCACCGGGTTGTAGGCCGAAGGCGCCTTCGGCAGGCCGGCCAGCATGGCGGCCTCGGCCGGCGTCACGTCCTTGATCGACTTGCCGAAATACACCCGTGCCGCGCTGGCGAAGCCGTAGGAGCGCTGCCCCAGGTAGATCTGGTTCATGTACAGCTCGAGGATCTGGTCCTTGGAGAGGTTGGCCTCGATCTTGTAGGCCAGCAGCATCTCGTAGAGCTTGCGGGTGAAGGTCTTCTCGCTGGACAGGAAGAAATTGCGCGCCACCTGCATGGTGATGGTGGAGGCGCCCTGCGACAGACCGCCGCGCAGGTTGGCCAGGCCGGCGCGCAGCACGCCGACGAAGTCGACGCCGCCGTGCTCGTAGAAGCGGTCGTCCTCGATGGCCAGCACGGCCTTTTTCATGACGTCCGGGATCTGGGCGATCGGCACGAAATTGCGTCGTTCCTCGCCGAACTCGCCGATCAGCACGTTATCGGCGGTGTAGATCCGCAACGGGATCTTGGGCCGGTAGTCGGTGATGGTATCGAGCGAGGGCAGGTTGGGGGCGGCCACCAGCAGCGCGTATCCCACCAGCAGAGCCACCGCCACGATCCCGGCCACCAGCAGGCCCAGAGCCCAGAACGTTATCCGCATCCAGATCGGACGCCGGGCGGGCAGGGACGGCTTCTGTTGTGCTGTGGCCATAGGGAAATACCTAGTTAGAGGTGCCGGGATTATATCTCCCGGGATCGCCTGACCTCGGCGCGCTGTGGCGCGGCCGCCGCTATTGCGCTGTTACAAGATGTAATGGGATTGAGACCTGCATGAAATGAAAAGAAGGGCGGGGCGGAGCGGGGAAGGACGAGCGTCGGATTTTGGCAACGCTTTATGTGAGGGGCCCACGAAAAGCAATCGTGGTCAAACCGGCACATTGCCAGCGCCCCGTTTTTTAGTGAGAATCCACCAACTAAAAGAGCAAAACGTTTCATCCAAGAAACAATACAGACTCGCCAAATTAGAGCAACCAAGCCAAGGCGAGTTCAACGGTCAGGGGGTCACCTTGCGGCGAGGTATCTTGTCGGGGTTGTTGCGCCGTACGACGGTCGGCGTTGACATCGGGTCGTCCAGCGTTAAGGTAGTCGAGTTGTCGGTGGGCAGCGGCAAACAGGACTATCGCCTGGAGAAATGCGCCAGCGAATTGCTGGACCGTCAGGCCGTTGCCGATGGCAACGTGGTCAATATCGAAGCGGTGGGCATTGCCCTCAAGCGTGCGCTCGGCAAGGCCGGGATTCGCACCAGGGAGGTTGTGCTCGGCGTGCCCTCGATGCTGACGGAATCCCAGACCGTCAGCCTCCCGGACAATCTGTCCGAGGACGAACTCTATGTGCAGGTGGAATCCGAGGCGCATCGTCTCTATCCGCCATCGCAGGCCGTCAATTTCGATTTTGCCGTGATCGGCCCCAGCGAGACCGAGGGCGGCATCGGCGTGCGCGTGACCGCAGCCAACAGCGACCGCGTGCAGGAGCGCGTCACCGCCGCCGAGATGGCAGGGCTGAAGCCGCATGTGATGGATGTCGAGGAATACGCGGTCCAGCGCTCGGTGGTGCAGATGCTGGGCGTGCCGGCGGACATCAACGAGACCGATGCCAAGGACCTGCCCGTGGTGGCGGTGGTTCACCTCGGCGGCAGCCGTTCCAAGGCGATCTTCTACCAGGGCTGGAAAGAGCTCTACGAGCAACCGCTCAACAGCTACGGCGACCAGCTCACCCAGAGCGCGGCGCGCATGTTCACGCTGGACGCCCTCAAGGCCGAGATCAAGAAGCGCAAGAACACCCTGCCGGAAGCCTGGCGTACCCAGTTGCTGCAGCCCTCCCTGGAGGCGCTGGCGGCTGAGGTGCATGGCGCGGTGCGCAATTTCCTCGCGACTTCGAGCACTGGCCGGGTCGACGAGATCCTGCTCTCGGGTGGCCACGCATCGCTGATCGGCGTGCAGTCGGCCATCGAGCAGCAGGCCGGGATCACCACCACGCTGGCCAACCCGTTCGCCAACATGATGACAGCCGGCAAGGTCAACGAGCGCTATCTGCAGCGCGACCTGCCAGCCTACATCGTGAGCGCCGGGCTTGCGCTGCGCGGCCTGCAGTAAGCCAGCGAGGGAAGCCGCATGTCTATCAACACGATCCCGACAGTCAACCTGCTGCCTTACCACGAAGCCCGCAAGGCAGCGCGGCGCAAGAAGGTCTACACCATGCTGGGCGGGGCGGCGCTAGCCGGCGCGCTGGTGGTGGTGCTGGGCGGTGCGTATATCGATCACCGCATCGAAGCCATCTCCGGCCTGAACCAGGTGCTGGCCGCGGAGAATGGCCGCATGGATATGCAGATCCGCGAGGTCAACACGCTGCGCAAGGATATCGAAGGGCTGCTGCAGCGCCAGAAGGCCATCGAGGGCCTGCAGAACGAGCGCAACCGCCCCGTGCAACTGCTGGAGGAACTGGTGCGGCAGGTGCCCGAAGGCGTCTACCTGACCACGCTCAAGCAGAGCGGCGACGCGTTCACCGTGACGGGCATCGCCCAGTCGAACGAGCGCGTGTCGGAGCTGCTGCGCAATCTCGGCCAGGTGCAGTGGCTGGACAAGGCCGAGCTGATCGAATCCAAGGCCGTGATGATGACCAACAACCTGCGTGAACAGCGGCGCCTGTTCGACTTCTCGATGCGCTTCGCCTACCGCGCGCCGGAAGCGGCGGAGGACGGCAAGACGGGCAAGGCCGGCGGTGCGAGCGCCGCCAGTGCGGCAAACGGCGGGAAGGGCTGATCATGGCACTCGATAGCGAAATCTCGCTGGCCGCGCTGAACGATCTCGGCGCGCAGTTCCGCGGCCTCAACCTCAACGAGCCCGAAACCTGGCCGGCCGCGCCGCGCATCCTGTTCGCCGTTCTGGCGGCGGTGCTGGTATTGCTGCTGGGCTGGCAGTTCTACTGGAGCGGCAAGCTCGACGAACTGGATCGCAAGCACGCCGAGCAGGAAAGCCTGAAGCAGGCCTACCAGAGCAAGGTGGCGCAGGTGGCCAACCTGGACGCGCTGCGCAAGCAAAAGGCCGAAGTGGAGCAGCGCGTGGCGCTGGTCGAGCGCCAGTTGCCAAACAAGACGGAGATGGATGCGCTGCTGGCCGACGTGAACCACGCCGGCGTGGCGCGTGGCCTGCAGTTCGAACTGTTCAAGCCGCAGCCCGCCGTGCTCAAGCCCTACTTTGCCGAGATCCCGGTCAACCTGAAAGTCACCGGTCGCTATCACGACGTGGCGCAGTTCAATGCCGACGTTGCCGCGCTGTCGCGCATCGTGTCGATGCAGGGGATGCAGTTCACGACCGGCAAGGACGGCGGCCTGACGATGGAGGCCGTGGCAATGGCCTATCGCGCGCTCGACCCAGAGGAACAGGCGGCGCAGCGCAAGGCGGAGGCCGCTGCGGCCAAGACGGCCGCGGGAGCGAAGAAATGAGGCGAGCGATCCAGCTTTCGCGCCTGCGCGCCTGCGCCTGTGCGCTCGCCGGCGCTGCGTTGCTGGCGGCCTGCGGGGCCAGCGAGGAAGACGGCCTGCGCCAGTGGATGGCGCAATCCCGTGCCGCCAAGGCGCCGCCGCCGGCACCCTTGCCCGAACCCAGGCCCTACGTGCCGCGCGACTATGCCGGGCGCAACTCGCCCGAGCCCTTTGCCCAGAACAAGATCGGCGACCTCAACCGGGTGCTGGCGGAGTCGCCGGAATCCGGCCGCCGCCGCGAGCCGCTGGAGGATTACCCGCTTGAGAACTTCAAGATGCTGGGGTCGATGAAGAAGCGCGGCGAGACCTACGGCATCGTGCAGGTAGATAACAAGATCCACCACGTCAAGGTGGGGCAGTATCTCGGCCAGAACTATGGCCGGGTGGTCCGCATCAGCGATTCCGAGATCGTGTTGCGCGAATTGGTCAGGGAAGGGGTAGCCGAGTGGAAAGAGAAAATGACCAGCCTGAAGCTGGAGGGGGCGGCATGATCATGGGTCGCTGGTACCGCGCGCTCGCTGGCGCCGCGGTGATGATGCTGGTACTGGGCGCGCCGGCTGCATCGGCGCAATCTTCGACAACCGGCAACACGGTCAAGCGCGTGGATGCCAGCATGGTGGGCGAGCAGACCGTCTTCACCGTCGAATTGCAGGGACCGCCGGCGCAGAAGCCGGCGGATTTCACCACGCAGAACCCGCCCAAGCTCGCCATCGATTTTCTCGATACCGGCTTTGCCGCCGGACGCGCGCAGTACGACTATTCCGGCAAGCTGCTCAAGAGCGCCAATGTGGTGCAGATCGGCAATCGCACCCGTGTGATCCTCGACCTCGCCCGTGTGGCCAGCTATCGGACCGAGGTGCGCGGCAACCTGTTCGTGGTGCTGCTCGACAACGTTGCTCCGTCAGCGCGGGCGGCGGTGCCCACCTTCGCGCCCAGCTCCGCGCAGGCGCAGGCGGTGCCGGCGGACCGGCCCGCCGTGCGCAATATCGACTTCCGGCGCGGGCCGGATGGCGCGGGGCGCGTCGTGGTCGATCTTTCCGCGCGCGATTCCGGCATCAATATCGCGCAGCAGGGCCAGAACGTGGTGGTCGACTTCCTCAACGCGTCGTTGCCCGATGCCCTGCGCCGGCGCTATGACGTGACCGACTTCGGCACGCCCGTGCAGGGCATGCGGGCAGCGGACAACAACGGCAGCACCCGCCTGACCATCGAGCCGCGCGGCAACTGGGAGTACAGCTCCTACCAGACCGATACGCAGTTCGTGGTGGAGGTGCGCCCGGTCAAGGAGGATCCTGCCAAGCTGATCAGCGGCGCGGGCTTCCGCGGCGAACGGCTCTCGCTGAACTTCCAGAACATCGACATCCGCTCGCTGCTGCAGGTGTTTGCCGATTTCACCAACCTCAACATCATCACCAGCGAAAGCGTGCAGGGCAACCTGACGCTGCGGCTGAAGGATGTGCCGTGGGACCAGGCGCTGCAGATCGTGCTCGACGCCAAGGGGCTGGCCTCGCGCCGCAACGGCAATGTGCTGTGGGTGGCACCCAAGGCCGAGCTGGCCACCAAGGAAAAACTCGAGCTCGAATCGCAGCAACAGATCAACGACCTCGAGCCGATCCGAAGCCAGGTGTTCCAGCTCAACTACCAGCGCGCCGAGGACGTGAGGCGCATGCTGCTCGGCCTGGCCGCGGTGGGCAGCACCGGCGGTGCGGCAGCAGGCGCGCTTGGCAGCATGGGTGGGATCGGTGCTGTGGCTGGCGTGGGCGGCGCGGCAGCCAATACCCGCATGCTGTCCAAGCGCGGGTCGCTGACTGCCGATCCCCGTACCAACCAGCTGTTCGTGTCCGATATCGCGATCAAGCTGGAAGAAGTGCAGAGCTTCCTCGGCAAGATCGATGTTCCGGTGCGCCAGGTCATCATCGAGGCGCGCATCGTCGAGGCCAACGATAGCTTCAGCCGCAACCTGGGCGTGAGGCTGGGCTTTGCCTCAAAGACGGCCGGCGCCGGCTACGGCAACACCTACACCAATGTGGTGAGCCCGGTCACGCAGAACGCCACCTGGGACAACGGGCCCGCGCTGAGCCTGCCCGCGGCGGCGATCAACGGCGTCAACCCCGGCTCGGTCGCGGTCAGCCTGTTCAGCAATACGGCGGGCCGGTTCCTGGCGCTGGAGCTGTCTGCGCTGGAGGCGGATGGGCGGGGCAAGATCATCTCCAGCCCGCGCGTGGTCACCGCCAACAATATCAAGGCGCTGATCGAGCAGGGCACGGAGCTGCCCTACCAGGCAGCCACGTCCAGCGGCGCGACCTCGGTGCAGTTCCGCAAGGCCAACCTCAAGCTGGAAGTGACGCCGCAGATCACGCCGGAAGGCAACGTATTGCTGGACGTCGATGTCAACAAGGACAGCGTGGGCATCCAGACCACTTCGGGCTTTGCGATCGACACCAAGCACGTGCAGACACAGGTCCTGGTCGAGAACGGCGGCACGGTGGTGATTGGCGGCATCTATACGCAAACCGAGTCCACCAACGTCAACAAGGTGCCGCTGCTGGGCGACATCCCGGTGCTCGGCAACCTGTTCAAGGATAACGCCAAGGTGAACAACCGCACCGAGCTGCTGGTGTTCCTGACACCGCGGGTGCTCAACGATAACGTGTCGCTGAAATAGCCCCGGCCGCGCCGGATGCAGTAGACTGACAGGCCGCATCGATCCGATGCGGCTTTTTTATTGCCCAGGCGGTTGAGCTGGGCGAGGGTGCATGGCAGGCGTGCAAGGCTGGTCGCAAGGCGGGTTGCCTTGTGTCGATTGCGCCGCGCCACTTGCCCGGAACGTCCCAACATAAGAAGATGATGCAGTTTTCTACCGCGAGGACCGGCCAGAGACCCGGCTCCCGCCCGACACGCCAGTGACAGTCACCCGCCCGAACCTTTTCTTTGTTGGCCTGATGGGTGCCGGCAAGACCACCGTCGGCCGAACCGTGGCCCGGCGCCTGAGCTACCCCTTCTTCGATTCGGACCACGAACTCGAGGCGCGTTGCGGCGTGCGTATCCCGATCATTTTCGAACATGAGGGCGAAGCCGGTTTTCGCGACCGCGAAGCGCTGATGATCGACGAACTCAGCCAGCGCAGCGGCATCGTGCTGGCCACCGGCGGCGGCGCCGTGCTGCGGCCGGAGAACCGCGCCCACCTGAAGGCGCGCGGCACGGTGGTCTACCTGCGCGCCAGCCCGCACGACCTGTGGCTGCGCACCAGGCACGACCGCAATCGCCCGCTGCTGCAGACCGAGGACCCCAAAGGGCGGCTGGAAGCGCTCTATGGCGAGCGCGACCCGCTGTACCGCGAGGTGGCGGATTTCATCATCGAAACCGGCAAGCCTTCGGTGGCGCAGCTTGCTAATATGGTGTTGATGCAACTTGAGATGGCCGGTTTCACCGTGGCCGCCGAAGAGCCCGAAAGGGACGACGGCGAGTGTGCGGAAAAGCTCCCGGCGCAGGACCAGAATCACGATGATCACCCTTGAAGTCAGTCTGGGGGAGCGCAGCTACCCCATCCATATCGGCACCGGCCTGCTGGACCAGGCCGAATTGCTCCGCCCCCATGTGCGCGGGCAGCACGCCGTCATCGTCACCAATGAAACCGTGGGGCCGCTCTATGCCGCCCGGGTCCAGGCCACGCTGGCGGCGCTTGGCAAGACCGTGCGCACCGTGACCCTGCCCGACGGCGAAGCCTTCAAGCAGTGGGAAACGCTCAACCTGATCTTCGACGCGCTGCTGACCGCGGGCGCCGACCGCAAGACCACGCTGATCGCCCTGGGCGGCGGCGTGGTGGGCGATATGACCGGGTTTGCCGCCGCCTGCTATATGCGCGGCGTGCCCTTCGTGCAGATGCCTACCACCCTGCTGGCCCAGGTGGATTCCTCCGTGGGCGGCAAGACCGGCATCAACCACCCGCTGGGCAAGAACATGATCGGCGCCTTCCACCAGCCCAACGCGGTGATCGCCGATATCGACACGCTGCGCACGCTGCCGGAGCGCGAACTGGCGGCTGGCCTGGCCGAAGTGATCAAGCACGGCGCCATCGCCGATGCCGAGTACTTCGGCTGGATCGAGCGCAATATCCACGCGCTCAACGCCTGCGACCCCGACCTCATGATGCTGGCAGTACAGCGCTCCTGCGAGATCAAGGCCGCGGTGGTGGCCAAGGACGAGCGCGAGGGCGGCCTGCGCGCCATCCTGAATTTCGGCCACACCTTCGGCCACGCCATCGAGGCCGGCATGGGCTACGGCGAGTGGCTGCACGGCGAGGCGGTGGGCTGCGGCATGGTGATGGCGGCGGACCTGTCGCATCGCCTGGGATTCATCGATACCGAGACGCGCTCGCGCGTGGTGCAACTGACGCGCGCCGCCATGCTGCCTGTCGTGGCGCCGGAACTCGGCACCGACCGCTACATCGAACTGATGAAAGTGGACAAGAAGGCCGAGGCCGGCAGCGTCAAGTTCATCTTGCTGCGCAAGCTGGGCGAAGCCTTCATTACCACCGTGCCGGATCCTGACCTGCGCGCTACCTTGCAGCATGCGGTGCTCAGGCCGCCTACCGAGGCGCCGGTCGCCTGACGCGATCGGTTGTGCCTTGCAACCCCACCCGGGCGGCACACGGCCACCCGGGCGGATGCCCGACCGGATTGCCGCATGACCGACCTCGAAAGCCATCTCGCCCCTTATGCCGCCCGTTCCGCGCACACCCGCGGGCGGGTGCATGTTGAACCGCCCTCGTCGTCGCGCACGGAGTTCCAGCGCGACCGCGACCGCGTCATCCACAGCACGGCCTTCCGGCGGCTCGAGTACAAGACCCAGGTTTTTGTCAATCATGAGGGTGATCTTTTCCGCACCCGGCTCACGCATAGCCTGGAGGTGGCGCAGATCGCCCGCTCCATCGCGCGCAACCTGCGCCTGAACGAGGACCTCGTCGAAGCCATCTCGCTGGCGCACGATCTCGGGCACACGCCCTTTGGCCACGCTGGCCAGGATGCGCTGAACAACTGTATGAAGAACCACGGCGGCTTCGAGCACAACCTGCAGAGCCTGCTGGTGGTGGATGAGCTGGAAGAGCGCTATGGCGGCTTCAACGGGCTCAACCTGACCTTCGAGACACGCGAGGGCGTGCTCAAGCACTGCTCGCGCGTCAACGCCTCGGCGCTGGGCGAGTTGGGCCGGCGCTTCCTGGAGGGCACCCAGCCCTCGCTGGAAGCCCAGTTGGCCAACCTGGCGGACGAGATCGCCTACAACAACCACGATATCGACGATGGCCTGCGTTCCGGCCTGCTGACGCTGGAGCAGATGGACGAGGTGCCCATGTGGGGCCGGCACCGGGCCGAGGCGGTGGCAGCGTTCCCCGGCATCAACGGGCGGCGGGTCATCAACGAAACCGTGCGGCGCATGATCAACACGCTGATCGTCGACCTGATCGAAACCACCAGCCGCAATATCGCCGCTGCCAACCCGCGCACCATCGACGCGGTGCGGGCAGCCGGCCCGCTGGTGGCGTTCAGCCCGGCGGTGCGCGAGGAAGCGGTGGCGCTCAAGCGCTTCCTGTTCCGTCATCTTTATCGCCATTACCTTGTCATGCGCATGTCGGCGAAGGCGCAGCGCATCATCTCCGACCTGTTCGATGCCTTCATGGCTGACCCGCGCCTGCTGCCGCCGCAATACCAGGCCGGGCAGGGCCGCGATCAGTCCCGCCTGATCTCGCACTATATCGCCGGCATGACCGACCGCTACGCGATCCGCGAGCACCGCCGCATCTTCGCGGTCGACGAGGGCGGCAGCTGACGCCGCCCGGGGCAGCGGAAAAATTGGGGACGGATCAGCTGGCGGCTAGGCTATCATCGGGCATGGCATTCGCTTGAGACAGTGACCCGGTGGCCGCATGCCGCCGATCTTCTTCACCCCATCATGGCCCGACTTCCTCGTTTTTCCCCAGCCGCGCTGCCGGCGCTCGTGTTGCAACGCGGCAACAATCGCCAGCCGGTCTTTCTTGGTGCGGACGACTACCTGCACTACCTCGACTGCCTGCGCATGGCGGCGCGCGAGCATGACCTGGCGATCCATGCCTACGCCTTGCGGCCCAATCATGTGCATCTGGTGGCCACGCCACGGCATGCCGATTCGCTCAGCCTGACCATGCAGGCCGTGGGCCGCCGCTATGCGCGCTATTTCAACCGGGCCGCTGGCCGGACCGGCACGCTGTGGGATGGCCGCTTCCGCTCGGCGGTGTTCGATCCCGGGCAATGGATGCTGCCGGCGATGCTTTACGTGGAGGGCAACGCGGTGCGCGCGGGCGACGCGAGTGCGCCCGAGGCCGATCGCTGGAGCAGTTACCGCCATCATGCCGGCATCGAGGCCAGCCCCTTTGTAAGCGATCACTCTGCCTATTGGGCGCTTGGCAATACGCCGTTCGAGCGCCAGTCCAACTATCGCGGCGTGGTGGCCGAGGGCCTGTCGTCCATGACGCTGGCCACGCTGCGCAGTCACGCGCATAGCGGCTGGCCGCTGGGCGACGCCGCGTTCCTGGCGCAGCTCGAACGCCAGGGCGGGCGGCGTGTGCACCCGTTGCCGAAGGGGCGGCCGGCGGGCCGCACCGCCCAGGCCCGCGAGCCCGAACCCGATCCTGCGTAAAGCGGACGTCACGCCAAGCCGCGCAGCCGTGCGAGCCCTCCACGGCACGCACCGCAATGCACCATCTTTAGTGTGTCCCCATTTAAATGCCATCCCCGATGTGGTGCGGGGAAAATTATGATCTGACCCCATTTAAAATTTTTGCGGGACGGGAACGATTCTTTTATAGTTCCTCCACCCACATTCATTGTGCGGCGCGTCACGCTTGCGTACGCCGCTGCGGCCCCGCTGTCCCTCTTGTTGCCCCCGAGCCGGTTTCCAAGCCGGTCCAGGTGGAAGAGTGCGGTTCCCGTTCCGGTCTGCCTTGCTGGCTGCGCAGCCCTCACCGGAATCAAGCCCGTGGATCAATCGCAATCCCAATCGAAGCAAACGATGGCCCAAGCCCAGGCCGTAGCGTCTGAGGCCGCCGCGCTCGCGCCCGCCTCGCGTCCGCAGGCTCAGGGCATGTATGACCCCGCCAATGAACATGACGCCTGCGGCGTCGGCATGGTTGCCCACATCAAGGGCAAGAAGAGCCATGAAATCGTCCAGCAAGGCCTGAAGATCCTGGAGAACCTGGATCACCGGGGCGCGGTCGGCGCGGATGCGCTGATGGGCGACGGTGCCGGTATCCTGATCCAGATCCCGGACCAGTTCTACCGCGAGGAAATGGCCAGGCAGGGCGTGACCCTGCCGCCGTCCGGCGAGTACGGCGTGGGCATGATCTTCCTGCCGAAGGAACACGCTTCGCGCCTGGCCTGCGAGCAGGAACTCGAACGCACGGTGCGCCTGGAAGGCCAGGTCGTGCTGGGCTGGCGCGATGTGCCGGTGGACGCCGCCATGCCGATGTCGCCGACGGTGCGCACCACCGAGCCGGTGATCCGCCAGATCTTCATCGGTCGCGGCCGCGACATCATGACCACGGACGCGCTGGAACGTAAGCTCTACGTGATCCGCAAGACCGCCAGCCACGCCATCCAGGCGCTCAAGCTCAAGCACGGCAAGGAATACTTCGTGCCGTCGATGTCGGCGCGCACGGTGGTGTACAAGGGCCTGCTGCTGGCCAACCAGGTCGGCGAGTACTACCTGGACCTGCAGGACCCGCGCGCCGTGTCGGCGCTGGCCCTGGTGCACCAGCGTTTCTCCACCAACACCTTCCCGGCCTGGGAACTGGCTCACCCGTACCGCATGGTCGCCCACAACGGCGAAATCAACACGGTCAAGGGCAATGTGAACTGGGTCAACGCGCGTACCGGCGCGATCTCCTCGCCGGTGCTGGGCGACGACCTGCCCAAGCTGTGGCCGCTGATCTATCCCGGCCAGTCTGACACCGCCTCGTTCGACAACTGTCTCGAACTGCTGACGATGGCAGGCTACCCGCTCGTCCACGCGATGATGATGATGATCCCGGAAGCCTGGGAGCAGCACACGCTGATGGACGACAACCGCCGCGCCTTCTATGAATACCACGCCGCCATGATGGAGCCGTGGGACGGCCCCGCCGCGATCTGCTTCACCGATGGCCGCCAGATCGGCGCCACGCTGGACCGTAACGGCCTGCGCCCGGCACGCTTCTACGTGACCGAGGACGACGTCGTGGTGCTGGCTTCGGAAGCCGGCGTGCTGCCTTTCCCCGAGTCGCGCATCGTGCAGAAATGGCGCCTGCAGCCGGGCAAGATGTTCCTGATCGACATGGAGCAGGGCCGCATCATCGACGACAAGGAGCTCAAGGACAACCTGGCCAACGCCAAGCCCTACAAGAGCTGGATCGACGCCGTGCGCATCAAGCTCGACGAGCTGGACGCCAAGCCCGAGGACGTGGCCGCCGAGAAGAAGCCGTCGGCCAAGCTGCTGGACCGCCAGCAAGCCTTCGGCTACACCCAGGAAGACGTCAAGTTCCTGATGGCGCCGATGGCGCTGGCCGGCGAGGAAGCCACCGGCTCGATGGGCAATGACAGCCCGCTGGCGGTGCTGTCGTCCAAGAACAAGACGCTGTACCACTACTTCAAGCAGCTGTTCGCCCAGGTCACCAACCCGCCGATCGACCCGATCCGCGAGAACATGGTGATGTCGCTGGTGTCCTTCATCGGACCCAAGCCCAACCTGCTCGAGCTGAACAACATCAACCCGCCGATGCGCCTCGAAGTGTCCCAGCCCGTGCTGGACTTCAAGGACATCGCCAAGATCCGCAATATCGAGCACTACACCGGTGGCAAGTTCCGCTCCTACGAGCTGAACATCTGCTATCCGAAGGCGTGGGGCAAGGAAGGCATCGAGGCCCGCCTGGCCTCGCTGTGCGCAGAAGCCGTGGACGCCGTGCGTTCGGGCTACAACATCCTGATCGTGTCGGACCGCCGCGTCGATGCCGACCACGTCGCCATTCCCGCGCTGCTGGCAACTTCCGCCATCCATCACCACCTGGTGGACAAGGGCCTGCGCACCTCGGCCGGCCTGGTGGTGGAAACCGGCACCGCGCGCGAAGTGCATCACTTCGCCCTGCTGGCCGGCTACGGCGCCGAAGCCGTGCACCCCTACCTGGCGATGGAAACGCTGGCCGACATGGCGCAAGGCCTGTCGGGCGACCTGTCGCCCGAGAAAGCGGTCAAGAACTTCGTCAAGGCGATCGGCAAGGGCCTGCAGAAGGTGATGTCCAAGATGGGCATCTCCACCTATATGTCGTACACCGGTGCGCAGATCTTCGAAGCCATCGGCCTGTCGCGCGAACTGGTGCAGAAGTATTTCCATGGCACCGCATCGAATGTCGAAGGCATCGGCATCTTCGAGGTGGCGGAGGAGGCGCTGCGCCTGCACCAGGAAGCCTTCGGCGATAACCCGGTGCTGGAAACCATGCTCGACACCGGCGGCGAATATGCCTACCGCGTGCGCGGCGAAGAGCATATGTGGACCCCGGATTCGGTGGCCAAGCTGCAGCACGCCGTGCGTGCCGACGACGGCAAGGGCGCGTACCAGACGTACAAGGAGTACGCCAACATCATCAACGACCAGAGCCGCCGCCACATGACGCTGCGCGGCCTGTTCGAGTTCAAGGTGGATCCCGCGCGCGCCATTCCGCTGGAAGAAGTGGAATCGGCCAAGGACATCGTCAAGCGCTTCGCCACCGGCGCCATGTCGCTGGGCTCGATCTCGACCGAAGCCCACACCACGCTGGCCGTGGCGATGAACCGCATCGGCGGCAAGTCCAACACCGGCGAAGGCGGCGAGGACGAGAAGCGCTATCGCAACGAACTGCGCGGCATCCCCATCAAGAAGGGCGACACGCTGCAGGGCCTGCTGGGCTCCGAAGCGGTGGTGCGCGACCTGGAGCTGCAGTCCGGCGACTCGCTGCGCTCGAAGATCAAGCAGGTGGCCTCGGGCCGTTTCGGTGTGACCGCCGAATACCTGGCTTCGGCCGACCAGATCCAGATCAAGATGGCGCAGGGCGCCAAGCCGGGCGAAGGCGGCCAGCTGCCCGGCCACAAGGTCTCGGACTACATCGGCAAGCTGCGTTACTCGGTGCCTGGCGTGGGCCTGATCTCGCCGCCGCCGCACCACGACATCTACTCGATCGAGGATCTGGCGCAGCTGATCCACGACCTGAAGAACGTCAACCCGAGCTCCGATATCTCCGTCAAGCTGGTGTCGGAAGTGGGCGTGGGCACCGTGGCCGCGGGCGTGGCCAAGGCCAAGGCCGATCACGTGGTGATCGCCGGCCATGACGGCGGCACCGGCGCATCGCCGTGGTCGTCGATCAAGCACGCCGGCACGCCGTGGGAGCTGGGCCTGTCCGAGACGCAGCAGACGCTGATGCTCAACGGGCTGCGCAACCGCATCCGCGTGCAGGCCGACGGCCAGATGAAGACCGGCCGCGACGTCGTCATCGGCGCGCTGCTGGGCGCCGACGAGTTCGGCTTTGCCACCGCGCCGCTGGTGGCCGAAGGCTGCATCATGATGCGCAAGTGCCACCTGAACACCTGCCCGGTGGGCGTGGCCACGCAGGATCCGGTGCTGCGCAAGAAATTCCAGGGCAAGCCCGAACACGTGGTGAACTTCTTCTTCTTCGTGGCCGAAGAAGCCCGCGAGATCATGGCTCAGTTGGGCATCCGCTCGTTCGACGAACTGATCGGGCGTGCCGACCTGCTCGATACCAAGCCGGCCATCGAGCACTGGAAGGCACGCGGCCTCGATTTCACCCGCGTGTTCTACCAGGTACCGTTCCCGGCCGAAGTTCCGCGCTTCCATACCGACGTGCAGGACCACGGCCTGTCGCTCGAAGCCGGCAAGGCACTCGACCACGTGCTGATCGCCAAGGCACGCCCGGCCATCGACAAGGGTGAGCGCGTGTCGTTCATCCAGCCGGTGAAGAACGTCAACCGCACCGTCGGCGCCATGCTCTCGGGCGTGGTGGCCAAGCAGTATGGCCACGAAGGCCTGCCCGACGACACCATCCACATCCAGCTGCAAGGCACCGCCGGCCAGTCCTTCGGCGCCTTCCTGGCGCACGGCATCACGCTGGACCTGGTGGGCGACGGCAACGACTACGTCGGCAAGGGCCTGTCGGGCGGCCGCGTGATCGTGCGCGCACCGCACGAGTTCCGCGGCGACCCCACCCGCAACATCATCGTGGGCAACACCGTACTGTACGGCGCGATTGCCGGCGAAGCGTTCTTCAACGGCGTGGCTGGCGAGCGCTTCGCGGTGCGCAACTCCGGCGCGGCTGCGGTGGTGGAAGGCACCGGCGACCATGGTTGCGAGTACATGACCGGCGGCACCGTGGTGGTGCTGGGCGGCACCGGGCGCAACTTCGCGGCCGGCATGTCGGGCGGCGTGGCCTACGTCTTCGACGAGGACGGCCTGTTCGACAAGCGCTGCAATACCTCGATGGTCGCGCTCGAAGCGGTCCTGGCCGCGGCCGAGCAGGAGAAGGGGCAGTCCCAGGCCTCCTGGCACAAGGTGGGCGGCAAGCGCGAGCTCGACGAGAACATCCTCAAGGGCCTGATCGAGCAGCACTTCCGCTTCACCGGTTCCGAGCGCGCCAAGGCGCTGCTGGCGGACTGGACCACGGCACGCCGCAAGTTCGTCAAGGTCTTCCCGACCGAGTACAAGCGCGCGCTGGGCGAGATGTACGCCAAGGAACAGGACGCCAAGGACAGCGACCGCATCGCGGCCTGAGCCGGCCCGGGCGGCGAGCCCGACCAAGCATGAGCGAGCGGCGGCGCGCCTGGCGCGCCGCCGGTCTCACAAGATACTGACCTCACGGCGAGGCCGGCGCATGCGCCAGCCTCGCCTAGCAAGACCAAGGACGCAACATGGGTAAGGCGACTGGCTTTCTCGAATTTCCGCGCCAGAACGAAGGTTACGAGCCCGTAACCAAGCGCGTGAAGCACTACAAGGAATTCGTTTTCGCGCTGTCCGACAGCGAAGCGAAGATCCAGGGCGCACGCTGCATGGACTGCGGCATTCCGTTCTGCAACAACGGCTGCCCGGTCAACAACATCATCCCCGACTTCAACGATCTGGTTTACCGCCAGGACTGGAAGTCGGCGATCGAGGTGCTGCACCAGACCAACAACTTCCCCGAGTTCACCGGCCGCATCTGCCCGGCACCGTGCGAGGCTGCCTGCACGCTGGGCATCAACGAAGCCCCGGTCGGCATCAAGTCGATCGAGCACGCCATCATCGACAAGGCCTGGGAAGAAGGCTGGGTTGCCCCGCAGCCGCCCAAGCACAAGACCGGCAAGACCGTCGCCGTGGTCGGCTCCGGCCCCGCCGGCATGGCCGCTGCCCAGCAGTTGGCGCGCGCCGGCCATGACGTGACGGTGTTCGAGAAGAACGATCGCATCGGCGGCCTGCTGCGCTACGGCATCCCCGATTTCAAGCTGGAAAAGTGGCTGATCGACCGCCGCATGGAACAGATGCAGGCCGAAGGCGTGACCTTCCGTGCCGGCGTGATGGTGACCGACGGCGAACTGCCGGCCGGCATCAAGAGCTATGCGCGCGAGACCATCTCGGCCCAGTCCCTGCAGGACCAGTTCGATGCTGTCGTGCTGGCCGGCGGCTCCGAAGTGCCGCGCGACCTGCCCGTGCCTGGCCGCGACCTGGCCGGCATCCACTACGCGCTTGAGTTCCTGATCCCGCAGAACAAGGAAGTGGCTGGCGATGCGCCCAACCAGATCCGCGCCGATGGCAAGCACGTCATCGTGATCGGCGGCGGCGATACCGGTTCGGATTGCGTGGGCACTTCGAACCGCCATGGCGCCGAATCGGTCGTCCAGTTCGAACTGCTGCCGCAGCCGCCGGAAGAAGAGAACAAGCCGCTGGTGTGGCCGTACTGGCCGATCAAGCTGCGCACCTCTTCGTCGCACGACGAAGGCTGCGACCGCGACTGGTCGGTTGCCACCAAGGAATTCATCGGCGAGAACGGCAAGATCACCGCGCTGAAGGCCTGCCGCGTCGAGTGGAAGGACGGCAAGATGCAGGAAGTGGAAGGCAGCGAGTTCATCCTCAAGGCTGACCTGGTCCTGCTGGCAATGGGCTTCACCAACCCGGTGGGCTCGCTGCTGTCCGCCTTCGGCGTCGACACCGACGCCCGCAAGAACGCCCGTGCCAGCACCGAAGGCGAGCGCGCCTATCACACCAACGTGCCCAAGGTGTTCGCCGCTGGCGACGTGCGCCGCGGCCAGTCGCTGGTGGTGTGGGCGATCCGCGAAGGCCGCCAGGCCGCGCGCTCGGTCGATGCCTTCCTGATGGGGCATTCCGAACTGCCGCGCTGATGCGTTGATGCGCTGACGAATTCCCTTCGTCGCAAGACCCGCCCCGCGCAAGCCGGGCGGGTTTTTTTATAGCGCGCTCAGGCTGGCTGCAGCGTGCGGCACATCAGCACTGCGTCGTCGCCGTAGGCCGACAGTTTGGCCGACAGGGCGGCGCCGACGGGGACCAGATTCTCGTACCCGAGCCTGCGCCACCAGGCCGCGGCCGATTGCACGGCGATCAGGCGCGACGAGTCCAGCCCGGTTGCCAGCGCGGCCAGCCGCGCCGCCTGGTAGAGCGACTGTGCCAGGCCCTTGCCCTGGCCGTCCGGCGCCACCGCCATGTCGTGCACGAACCAGGTGAGCGCCGCGGGTTCGCCATCCCTGTCCCAGTGCCGCTCCAGCACGCCGTCGAGGGGCGGCAGGCTGTCCTGCGGCCACATATGGGTGAACAAATAGGCGGCCAGCGCTTCGTCCCGGTCCGCGTGCGCGGCCACCCAGCAGGTGGCCGGCGACAGCGCCAGCCGGCTGGCCAGCGCGGCGCCGGATTCGAGCAGGATGTCGCGGTAGCACCGGGCCTGGATCTCCAGCACGGCGGGCAGGTCGGTGGGCCGCATGGGCCGGAGGATGTATTCGCTCATGGTTGGCGATTATAGACAGCGCTGCCTGCCGCAGCCGTGGCGGTACGGCAAGGCGGCCGCTATCGGCTGCCCGTGCAAGGGCGTATTCAAGCGCCCCCGGCAAACATGGGAAAGCGGCCGTGCCGAAGCCCGCCGGCGGAGGCTGGGCAAGGGCGCCCCGGCCTTTCCACAGGGTTGTCCCGGCTATGGTTAACGTGGTCTGTGCGGTCCAGGGCAATCTTCGTAGAATGACCCGGACATTAAGAACAAAGACTGCCTCGCTAACCCCCTTTTCAGCCGACCCAGGTGTCGCGGGCAGTGCCCGTGGCTCGGAGGAATTGATGTCCGAAGTGCGCATTTTCTTGCGGCTTTGGCGAGGTAAGGCGACGTTGCTTCACCCCGCCGCAATGCCGGTTCGTTCACGGTTTGCCTTGCACGTCTGGCTTCGGCTCTTCATGGCCATTGCGCCCGTTTTTTGCACGCTCCGGCAGCGCGCGTCATGCCGTCTTGCGATTGGGCCGAGGGGGCTGGCGTTCTGTATCGCCAGCCTGCTGTCAGCCGCCAGCGGGCCTGGCCTGGCTCGGCCGGCAGTGCTGCAGGCAGTAGCGGCCCAGGCTGCATTCAACCGGCCCATCTCGTTTCCGGTCCGGCCGATCCGGCTGGTCGTGCCGTTCCCGGCCGGCGGCGTGCCGGATGCCGTGGCGCGCCTGCTGGCCGAGCGTCTGGCGGTACGCCTTGGCGTGCCGGTGGATGTCGACAACCGGCCCGGCGCGGGCGGCACCACCGCCGGCGATGTCGTGGCCAAGGCGAATTCCGACGGCCATACCCTGCTGTTCCACCAGGCCAACATGCTGATCCAGCCTGGGCTGGAGCCGGTGCCTTACGACGTGGTGCGCGATTTCACGCCGGTGGCGCGGGTGGCGACCATGCCGCTGTTCCTGGTGATCGATGCGCGCCTGCCGATGCGTACGCCGCAGCAATGGCTTACCGCGGTCAAGTCCAGTCCGGCATCCTATAGCTACGGCTCAGGCCAGGCCGGCAGCCCTGCCCACCTGTATGCCGAGTATGCCGTGCACGATGTGCCCAACGGGGTGCCGCTGGTGACGGCCAAAGGGGAGGGGGCGGTGGTGCAGGAGATGCTGGCCGGCCGCGTCAGCGCCTGTTTTTGCTCGTTCGCGGCGGTGCAGGCACATGTCAGGAGCGGCAACCTGCGGCTGCTGGGCGTGACGGGTGTGGCGCGCTCGCAACTGGCGCCGACCGTGCCCACCCTGCAGGAATCGGGGCTGGACGGCTATGGCGCCACGGCCTGGTTCGGCGTCATCGCCCCAGCCAGGACACCGCATGCCATAGTGGCGCGGCTGGCCAGCGAACTCGACAGCGTGATGGGCGAGCGCGAAGTGCGGGATCGCCTGCTGGCGGCAGGACTGACGCCGTTGCGGGATTCGCCGGAGGCGTTCGCCACCGCGATCCGCGCCGAATCGATCCAGTGGCAGGTGATCCTGCGGCAGGCCAGCGGCCAGACCGAGCCATAGGGGCTTCCAGGCAATCCAGGCGCGCCCCGGAAGCCGCCAGTCACCCCGCGCAATTGTGATGAAACAATTATTTGCGATTCCTGGATGTGAATTGCGGCCCACTGGCACGGGCAGCGCTAGGTAGTAGCCCTTATAATGGCGGACTGCCCAACACGGTGCCAACGTGACCGAATCCGCCTCAAACCTCGTCGAGCTCAAAGCTGTCGATTTCGCCTACGCGGCGAACGGCAAGCCTATCCTGTCGGGCCTTAGCATGCGCTTCCCGCGCGGCAAGGTGGTGGCTGTCATGGGCGGCTCCGGCTGCGGCAAGACCACCGTGATGCGCCTGATCGGCGGCCAGGTCCGGCCGCAGAAGGGCGAAGTGCTCTTCAATGGCGCCAATATCCCGGCGCTGGACCGCGGCGATCTGTACGCCGTGCGGCGCCAGATGGGCATGCTGTTCCAGTTCGGCGCACTGTTCACCGATCTCTCGGTGTTCGACAACGTGGCCTTCCCGCTGCGCGAACATACCGACCTGCCCGAGAGCATGATCCGCGACCTGGTGCTGATGAAGCTCAACGCGGTCGGCCTGCGCGGCGCGCGCGACCTGATGCCCTCGGAGATCTCCGGCGGCATGGCGCGGCGCGTGGCGCTGGCCCGCGCGATTGCGCTCGATCCCGCCTTGCTGATGTATGACGAGCCCTTCGCCGGGCTCGACCCGATCTCGCTGGGCCTGACCGCGCGACTGATCCGCAGCCTGAACGATGCGCTGGGGGCTACCACCATCATCGTGTCGCACGACGTCAACGAGACCTTCCTGATCGCCGATTACGTCTATTTCATCGCCAACGGCCGCATTGCCGCCGAAGGCGAGCCAGAGGCCCTGCGTGCCTCGACCGATCCCTTCGTGCATCAGTTCGTCCATGCCGAGCCCGACGGCCCGGTGCCGTTCCACTATCCGGGGCCGTCGCTGGCCGAGGACTTCTCGAGCGGAGCGTGGCGATGATGGGATTCTTCACGAGCATCGGCTCCGCCGTGCGGCAGTCGGTCAGCGGCCTGGGCCATGCCACCCGCATGTTCTTCACGGTGCTGGCCATGTCGCCGGCGCTGCTGCGCCGCTTCCGCCTGGTAAGCGACCAGATTTTCTTCGTCGGCAACCTGTCGCTGGTGATCATCGCCGTATCGGGCCTGTTCGTTGGCTTCGTGCTGGGCTTGCAGGGCTACTACACGCTCAACCGGTACGGCTCCGAGCAGGCGCTCGGCCTGCTGGTGGCGCTGTCCCTGGTGCGGGAGCTGGGGCCGGTGGTGACCGCGCTGCTGTTCGCCGGGCGCGCCGGCACTTCGCTGACGGCCGAGATCGGCCTGATGAAGGCCGGCGAGCAGCTGACGGCCATGGAAATGATGGCGGTCAATCCGCTGCAGCGCGTGATTGCGCCCCGATTCTGGGCTGGCGTGGTCGCCATGCCCGTGCTGGCGGCCATTTTCAGCGCCGTCGGGGTGCTCGGCGGCTATGTGGTTGGCGTGCAGATGATTGGCGTCGATGCGGGCGCCTTCTGGTCGCAGATGCAGGGTGGCGTGGACGTGCGTGCCGATGTGCTGAACGGTGTGACCAAGAGCTTTATTTTTGGCATTGCGGTGACGTTTATCGCCCTGTACCAGGGTTATCAGGCCAAGCCCACGCCGGAAGGCGTATCGCGCGCCACCACGCGTACCGTAGTGATTGCCTCGCTGGCTGTGCTGGCGCTGGATTTCCTGCTGACTGCGCTGATGTTCAGCTGACCAGCCGGTGCGGTCGCCGGAGCCGGAGTACTTGAAGAAGAGACGCAGATGAAAAGAAATACACTCGATTTCTGGGTTGGCCTGTTTGTCGTGGCGGGTTTCGTCGCGCTGCTGTTCCTGGCGCTGAAGGCCGGCAATATGAGCTCCCTGTCGTTCCAGGATACCTACACGGTACAGGCGCGCTTCGATAACATCGGCGGACTGAAGCCGCGCGCGCCGGTGAAAAGCGCCGGGGTGGTGGTGGGCCGGGTGGCCGATATCCGCTTCGACGACAAGACCTACCAGGCCACCGTGTCGATGAAGCTGGACAAGCAGTACCAGTTTCCCAAGGACACCTCGGCCAAGATCCTGACCTCCGGCCTGCTCGGCGAGCAATATATCGGCCTCGAGGCGGGCGGAGATCCGGCCATGCTGGCGGAGGGCTCCCGCATCACCATGACGCAATCGGCCGTGGTGCTGGAAAACCTGATCGGGCAGTTCCTGTATAACAAGGCCGCGGACGCAGGTGCCGGCGGCAATAGCAACAACAGCAACAATGCGAGCGGCAGCGCTGCCAGCGGTGCCGCAGGGGGGGGGAAATGAACGGCAAGGGTCTTCCCGCGCGCTGGCGCGCGGGCCGGAAGTGGTTGCTGGCGGCGTCGGCCGCCTCGTTGGTGGCGGGCTGCGCGACTGGCCCCACCGCCAACCCCAAGGATCCGATCGAGCCGTTCAACCGGGAAGTCTTCCGCATCAACGAAGATTTCGATAAAGGCGTGATGCGCCCGGTTGCCCAGTTGTACACGGATTACATCCCGTCGCCGGTCCGTACCGCGATCGACAATGCCTTCTCCAACGTCAGCGACGTCTATTCCGCGGTCAACAACCTGCTGCAGGGCAAGCCGACCCGCGCTGCCGAGGACTCCATGCGCGTGGCCATCAACAGCGTGCTGGGCATTGGCGGCCTGATCGACATCGCCACGCCGGCCGGGCTGCCCAAGTACAAGGAAGACTTCGGCCAGACCCTGGGCGTGTGGGGCGCGCCGGCCGGTCCGTACCTGGTGCTGCCCCTGTTCGGGCCCAGCACGGTGCGCGATACCGCCGGCATGCTAGTCGACCGCCAGATGGATCCATCAGCCTATCTCGACCCCGTCTGGGCACGCAATACGCTGACCGGCGTGCGCTTCGTCAGTACCCGGGCCTCGCTGCTGGGCGCCACCAACCTGATCGAGCAGGCCGCGCTCGACAAGTACTCCTTCATGCGCGATGCCTATCTGCAGCGCCGCGAGTACCAGATCTATGATGGCAACCCGCCCGAGCACGATGAAGATGGCGGGCCAGCCAAGACGCCGCCGGACGCCACGCAGGAAAAACAGGCGTTGCCTACGTCGCCCATGCAGATGCCCGGCGGTATCCGCCTGCGCTGAACGACGTCTGCCCAGGTCCGTGTCCGGGCTGTGAGCAGTGCAACAAATTATGTAGATGTGGCGCCGGATGCCCCGGTGCCGAGAACTCCCCGGGCTCGTCCGGTATCCAACGTGGGGAATGACCACTACCGGCCTTGATGCCGGGATGCGCAAGGGCCGCCGTACCGCGGCGTCCACTGCGTTTTGATCGACAAGGACAAAATGATGCTGAAGCGACTGTTGCTGCCTTTTCTTACCGTGGTTGCCTTTGCTGGCGCCGCCCATGCCCAATCGCAGGATGCCAGCACGCCTGACGGGCTGGTCAAGGCCGTGGTCGGCGAAGTGATGGCCTCCGTCAAGTCGGACAAGGACATGCAGGCCGGGAACATCAACAAGATCTCGGCGCTGGTGGAGCAGAAGATCCTGCCCAACGCGAATTTCCAGAAGACCACCCAGATCGCGATGGGCCGCAACTGGTCCAAGGCCACGCCCGAGCAGCAAAAGCAGATCACCGATGAGTTCAAGACCCTGCTGATCCGCACCTATTCCGGCGCCATCTCGCAGATCCGCGACCAGACCGTGCAGTTCCGCCCGTACCGTGGCAGCCCGGACGATACCGACGCCACCATCCGGACCCAGGTCATCAACAAGGGCGAGCCGATCCAGCTCGACTACCGCCTCGAGAAGACCCCGCAAGGCTGGAAGGTCTATGACATCAACGTGCTGGGCGCCTGGTTGACCGAGGCCTACAAGGGCAGCTTCAACACCATCGTCGGCCAGCAGGGCGTGGATGGCGTGATCAAGACGCTGCAGGACCGCAACCGCCAGCTTGCCAGCGCCAAGAACTGATTCCGCAATTCCGCCCGCCATGTCCTGGCGGGCGGGCCGCGCACGCAGCGCGGCCCGCCGATCTGTTCTACAATGGGCGCTCCCGCTTCTGCGGGCGTGCTTTTCCCCAGACTCGCATCCCCGGACCCTGCCAGATGCTTTCGCTCGACACCTCGCTGACCAACCGCAACGCCGCCGCCGTGCTGCGTGACGGGCTGGCACGCCTGGCCCAGGGCGAAGCCCGGGTCGACTGCAGCGGCCTGACCCAGGTCGATTCCGCCGCGGTCGCCGTGCTGCTTGCCTGGCAGCGCGATGCCGCCAGCCGCGGCCAGTCGCTCGCGATTGTCGGCGCACCGGCGCAACTGGCCGATCTGGTCAAGCTGTACGGTGTCGATTCCCTGCTGCAAGTGGCGCCCCAGGCGGTTGCCACGGGCACCCAGGGCGCGCAAGGCACCATTTCCCACCGACATTGAATCGGCATCCGTGGCAAGCTGCAGATCAGCGCTTGCTACCGCGATGCCCGGGCGATGGCTCGCGCCACGCCTCGCGCTCACAGCGGGACTGCTCCCGCATCCCCTATAATTCCGGGTTGTTCGACCGTTCCGGCGCATAAGGCACGGGCAAGGCACGGTCGAAGCACCCAGGCGGTCCCCGCCATTTCAAGGAGGCCGGCGTGCGAGCCAGAAAGAGCCCGACGCGCCTGCCAAACAGTATCCGGCCATGAAAGCCATCGAACTCAAAGACGTTCGCAAGCGCTACCGCAACCTGCAAGCGCTCAAGGGTGTCAGCTTCACCGTCGAGCGTGGCGAATTTTTCGGCCTGCTCGGCCCCAACGGTGCAGGCAAGACCACGCTGATCTCGATCCTGGCGGGCCTGAACCGTGCCGACTCCGGCAGCGTCAGCGTGCTCGGCCATGATGTGGTGTCCGATTACCGGCTGGCGCGGCGCATGCTGGGCGTGGTGCCGCAGGAACTGGTCTTCGATCCCTTTTTCACGGTGCGCGAGACCCTGCGCCTGCAGTCCGGCTATTTCGGCCTGACCCGCAACGACGACTGGATCGACGAGATCATGGCCAACCTGGATCTCACCAACAAGGCCGACGCCAATATGCGCCAGCTTTCCGGCGGCATGAAGCGGCGCGTACTGGTGGCCCAGGCGCTGGTGCACAGGCCGCCGGTGATCGTGCTCGACGAGCCGACCGCGGGGGTCGACGTGGAACTGCGGCAGACCCTGTGGAAATTCATCTCGCGCCTGAATCGCGAGGGACACACCATCATTCTCACCACCCACTATCTGGAAGAAGCCGAGGCCCTGTGCGACCGGATCGCCATGCTCAAGTTCGGCGAGGTGGTGGCGCTGGACCGTACCAGCAACCTGCTGAACCAGTTCGCCGGGCTGCAACTGGCGCTGACTTTCTCCCGGGGCGCGCTGCCCGCTGCGCTCGAGCCGCTGCGCATGCCCGCCAACCCGGGCGAACGGGCGGTACGGCTGCGGCTGTCGGGCTATCCAGCGGTGGAGCCGATCCTGGCCGCCTGCCGCGAGGCCGGTTGCGAGATCGAAGACATGGAAATCAACAAGGCAGACCTGGAGGACGTGTTTGTGCAGATCATGCGGCGCGAAGGCCACATGCCTGGCGCGCTGCCGGATACGGCGGTGGAGGCCGCAGCATGAAGATGCCAAGCGAATTCGACGGTACGCAGGACGCCATCAACACCCACCTTGCGCCGATGGCGGTGGGTGGCCTGGTGGGTTTCCGCACCTTGCTCTACAAGGAAGTGCTGCGTTTCTGGAAGGTCAGTTTCCAGACCGTGGCCGCGCCGGTGCTGACCGCCATCCTGTACCTGCTGATCTTCGGCCATGTGCTGGAGAACCGCGTGAAGGTGTACGACCAGATCAGCTATACCGCCTTCCTGGTACCGGGGCTGGTGATGATGAGCGTGCTTCAGAATGCTTTTGCCAATAGCTCTTCGTCGCTGATCCAGTCCAAGATCACCGGCAATCTGGTGTTCATCATGCTGCCGCCGTTGTCGCACTGGGAGATGTTCGGCGCCTACGTGGTGGCTTCGGTCGTGCGCGGCCTGGCCGTGGGCCTGGGCGTGCTGCTGGTCACAGCCTGGTTCGCCAACCTGCACTTCGCCTATGTCGCCTGGATCCTGGTGTTTGCCTTGCTGGGCGCGGCGATCCTGGGCACGCTGGGGCTGATCGCCGGGATCTGGGCCGAGAAATTCGACCAGCTCGCGGCCTTCCAGAATTTCCTGATCATGCCGGCAACCTTCCTGTCCGGTGTGTTCTATTCGATCCACTCGCTGCCTCCCTTCTGGCAGGCGGTGTCGCACGCCAACCCGTTCTTCTACATGATCGACGGCTTCCGCTACGGTTTTTTCGGCGTCTCCGACGTGGCGCCGACCTTCAGTCTCGCAGTCGTGGGTACGGCTTTCGTGCTGCTCGCGGCGATAGCGCTGCAGCTGCTCAAGAGCGGCTACAAGCTGCGCCACTGAGCGGCGGCCCGCCGCCCCGCCCGAACCTGCAAGCGAACCGACGCGACCTACAGCGAAACAACGCGAAAAGACAACCATGCTGCCTACACCCCAACAAGTCAGGGACTATATCGCCCAAGGCCTCTCCTGCGAACACCTGGAAGTGGAGGGCGACGGCCAGCACTTCTTCGCCACCATCGTCAGCGCCGAGTTCGATGGCAAGCGCCTGATCCAGCGCCACCAGCGGGTCTATGCCGCGCTGGGCGACCGCATGCGTGCGGAGATCCATGCGCTGTCGATGAAGACGCTGACGCCGGCCGAGTGGCAAGCGCAGGGCAAGTAAGACGGACCAGACAAGCTGGCCGCCCGACAGGCCGGACGCGACAATCAGGGCTAGCGCCATCCAGGCGGCCCACGGGTAACAGATGCCGCGGCAATGCGCCTTGACGCACGGTCGCGGACCGTAACGAATCATGCCGGACGCCGCCAGGCGGCCGGCCGGAATTGAAAGAACATGGACAAACTCGAGATCCAGGGCAATGGCCCGCTGCGAGGCGAGATCCGCGTTTCGGGCGCCAAGAACGCCGCGCTGCCGATCCTGTGCGCCGGCTTGCTTGCTGCCGATACCGTGTCGCTCGACAACGTGCCCAACCTGCAGGATGTGCGCACCACGCTCAAGCTGTTGCGCCAGATGGGCATGACGGCCGAGCAGGACGGCGCGCGCGTCACGCTGAACGGCACCGACGTGAACTCGCCCGAGGCCCCGTATGAACTGGTCAAGACCATGCGCGCCTCGATCCTGGTGCTGGGTCCGCTGGTAGCGCGCTTCGGCGAGGCACGCGTGTCGCTGCCCGGCGGCTGCGCCATCGGCGCGCGCCCGGTCGACCAGCACATCAAGGGCCTGCAGGCCATGGGCGCCGAGATCAGCATCGAGCACGGCTTTATCCATGCCCGCGCCAAGCGCCTGAAGGGCGCGCGCGTGGTGACCGATATGATCACCGTGACCGGTACCGAGAACCTGCTGATGGCCGCCACCCTGGCCGATGGCGAAACCGTGCTGGAAAACGCCGCGCGCGAGCCCGAGGTCACCGACCTGGCCAACCTGCTGGTCAAGATGGGTGCCCGCATCGAGGGCATCGGCACCGACCGGCTGGTGATCCATGGCGTGGAGCGGTTGCACGGCGCCAGCCATACCGTGATCGCCGACCGTATCGAAGCCGGTACCTTCCTGTGCGCGGCAGCCGCGACGCTGGGCGACATCGTGCTGCGCGGCGTGCAGCCGTCGATCCTGGACACCGTGCTCGACAAGCTGCGCGAAGCGGGCGCCACCATCGAGACCGGCGATGACTGGATCCGCCTGAAGCTGGACCAGCGCCCGCACTCGGTGAGCTTCCGTACCTCGGAATACCCGGCATTCCCGACCGACATGCAGGCGCAGTTCATGGCGCTGAACAGTGTCGCCGGCGGCGTGGCCCGCATTACCGAAACCATCTTCGAAAATCGCTTCATGCACGTGCAGGAACTCAACCGCCTGGGCGCCGACATTGCAGTGGAAGGCAATACCGCGGTGGTCACCGGCGTGCCCCGCTTGTCCGGCGCCAAGGTCATGGCTACCGACCTGCGTGCCTCCGCCAGCCTGGTGATCGCCGGCCTGGTAGCCGAGGGCGAGACCGTGATCGACCGCATCTATCACCTCGACCGCGGCTACGACCGGATGGAAGACAAGCTGTCGGCAGTGGGCGCCAAGATCCGCCGCATCGCCTGAGCGCGCACGACACGAACAAAGGACGCAGATGAGCCCCTCCCCTACCCAGCTGACGCTGGCCCTTTCCAAAGGCCGGATCTTCACCGAAACCATGCCGCTGCTGGAAGCGGCCGGAATCCAGGTCACCGAGGATCCGGAAACCTCGCGCAAGCTGATCCTGCCCACCTCCGATCCGGACGTGCGCGTCATCATCGTGCGCGCCTCGGACGTGCCGACCTACGTGCAATACGGCGCGGCCGATTTTGGCGTGGCCGGCAAGGACGTGCTGATGGAGCACGGCATGGCCGGGCTGTACGCACCGATCGACCTGAATATCGCCAAGTGTCGCATGTCGGTGGCGACCTCGGCCGGCTTCGACTATGCCAGCGCGGTGCGCCAGGGCGCGCGGCTGGCGGTGGCCACCAAGTATGTGCAGACCGCGCGCGAGCATTTCGCCAAGAAGGGCGTGCACGTGGACCTGATCAAGCTGTATGGCTCGATGGAACTCGGGCCGCTGGTGGGACTGGCCGACGCCATCGTCGACCTGGTCAGCACCGGTGGGACGCTGCGTGCCAACAACCTGGTCGAAGTGGAAGAGATCGTGCAGATCTCGTCGCGCCTGGTAGTCAACCAGGCAGCTCTCAAACTCAAGCGTGAGCGGCTAGCCCCGATTCTCGACGCGTTTGAACGGGCCTCCGCCGCGCTGGCCTGATGCCGCGCGAGAGAGGGCCTGGGGAATGGAGTCATGAACGAAAATTCTATGCAAAACCTGGCAATCCGCCGCCTTGATTCGACCGAGCCCGGCTTTGCCGCCGAGTTGCGCCAGGTGCTGGCCTTCGAAGCCGGCGAAGACGAGGCGATCGATCGCGCCGCGGCGCAGATCCTGGCCGACGTGAAGGCGCGCGGCGATGCCGCGGTACTGGAATACACCCAGCGTTTCGACCGCGTCGAAGCCGCCTCCATGGGCGCGCTGGAACTGTCGCAGGCCGAACTCGAAACTGCGCTCGACGAACTCGAACCCAAGCGCCGCGCGGCGCTGGAAGCCGCGGCGGCGCGCGTGCGCGCCTACCACGAGAAGCAGAAGATCGAGTGCGGCAGCCATAGCTGGGAATACACCGAGTCCGACGGCACCGTGCTGGGTCAGAAAGTGACCCCGCTGGACCGTGTCGGCATCTATGTGCCGGGCGGCAAGGCGGCCTATCCGTCGTCCGTGCTGATGAACGCGATCCCCGCACGCGTGGCGGGCGTCAAGGAAGTCATCATGGTCGTGCCCACGCCCGGCGGCGTGCGCAACGAGCTGGTGCTGGCCGCCGCGCAGATCGCCGGCGTGGACCGCGTGTTTACCATCGGCGGCGCGCAGGCGGTTGGCGCGCTGGCCTACGGCACGGCCACGCTGCCGCAGGTCGACAAGATCGTCGGGCCGGGCAATGCCTACGTGGCGGCCGCCAAGCGCCGCGTGTTCGGCACCGTCGGCATCGACATGATCGCCGGCCCGTCCGAGATCCTGGTGATCTGCGACGGCACCACCGATCCCGACTGGGTGGCGATGGACCTGTTCTCGCAGGCCGAGCATGACGAACTCGCGCAATCCATCCTGCTGTGCCCGGACTCCAACTACCTGGCCCAGGTGGAAGAAAGCATCCAGCGCCAGCTCGATTCCATGCCGCGCCGCGATGTCATCCGTGCCTCGCTGTCCGGTCGCGGCGCGCTGATCCGCGTGCGCGACATGGACGAGGCCTGCGAGATCGCCAACGCGATCGCACCGGAGCACCTCGAGATATCCGCCGAGAACCCGCGCCACTGGGCCGAGAAGATCCGCCACGCCGGCGCCATCTTCCTGGGCCGCTATACCAGCGAGTCGCTGGGCGACTACTGCGCCGGGCCCAACCACGTGCTGCCCACCTCGCGCACCGCGCGCTTCTCGTCGCCGCTGGGCGTGTATGACTTCCAGAAGCGCTCCAGCCTGATCGAGGTGAGCGAGCAGGGCGCGCAGATGCTAGGCCAGATCGCAGCCGAACTGGCCTATGGCGAGGGTTTGCAGGCTCACGCCCGCAGCGCCGAGTACCGCCTCAGGCGTAACTGAGGCACAGCGGCCGGGTTCCGGGTTTTTCCGGCGCCCGGCCGGGTAGCAGCAATCAGCACCGACAACCACCGACCAAAGAGGTATTCCAATGTCAGCAGTGCAGCCTTCCCTGATCGAACGCATCATCCGTGACGACGTACGCGCCATGGGCGCCTACCATGTGCCGGATTCGCACGGTCTGGTGAAGCTGGACGCCATGGAAAACCCCTACCGCCTGCCCGATGCGCTGCGCGACCAGTTGGCCGCGCGGTTGGCCGAGGTGGCGCTCAACCGCTATCCGGTGCCCAGCAGCGAAGCGCTGCGCGCGCGCCTGAAGACGGTGATGGAGGTGCCGGCGGGCATGGATGTGCTGCTGGGCAACGGCTCGGACGAGATCATCAGCATGCTGGCGCTGGCCGTGGCCAAGCCGGGCGCCAAGGTGCTGGCGCCGGTGCCGGGCTTCGTCATGTATGCCATGTCGGCCCAGTTCGCCGGGCTGGAGTTCGTCGGCGTACCGCTCAAGGCGGATTTCACGCTGGACCGCGCCGCCATGCTGGCGGCCATGGCCGAGCACCAGCCCGCCGTCGTCTACCTGGCCTACCCGAACAATCCCACCGGCAACCTGTTCGACGCGGCCGATATGGAGGCCATCGTGCGCGCCGCCCAGGGCGAGGTCTGCCAGAGCCTGGTGGTGGTCGACGAGGCCTACCAGCCGTTCGCCCAGGACACCTGGATGCCGCGCCTGGCCGAGTTCGGCAACCTGCTGGTGATGCGCACCGTTTCCAAGCTGGGCCTGGCCGGCATCCGGCTGGGCTACCTGGCCGGCGCGCCGGAATGGCTGTCGCAGCTCGACAAGGTACGCCCGCCGTACAACGTCAATGTGCTGACCGAGGCCACCGCGCTGTTCGTGCTGGAGCATGTCGACGTGCTCGACCAGCAGGCCGCGCAGCTGCGTGGCGAGCGCGCCACCGTGGCCAGCGCCCTGGCCGCTCTGCCGGGCGTGACGGTGTACCCCAGCGCGGCCAATTTCCTGCTGGTGCGCGTGGCAGATTCCGCCCGTCTGTTCGAAGGCGTGCTCGCGCGCAAGGTATTGATCAAGAACGTGGGTAAAATGCACCCATTGCTGGCCAACTGTCTGCGCGTCACGGTCAGCACTCCCGAAGAGAACGCGCAATTTCTCGCTGCCTTCCAGGCCGCGTTGCAGGATTAACACCATGCGTGTTGCAGAGGTCACCCGCAATACAACGGAAACGCAAATCCGCGTTTCGCTGAATCTCGATGGCACCGGCCGCCAGAAACTGGCGTCCGGCGTGCCGTTCCTCGACCACATGCTGGACCAGATCGCCCGCCATGGCATGTTCGACCTCGAGGTCGAAGCCAGCGGCGACACCCATATCGATGACCACCATACGGTGGAAGACGTCGGCATCGCGCTTGGCCAGGCAGTCGCCAAGGCGATTGGCGACAAGAAAGGCATCACCCGCTACGGCCACAGCTATGTGCCGCTGGACGAATGCCTGTCGCGCGTGGTGATCGATTTCTCGGGCCGCCCCGGGCTGGAGTTCCACGTGCCGTTCACCCGCGCGCGGGTGGGCAGCTTCGATGTCGACCTGACCATTGAATTCTTCCGCGGCTTTGTCAATCATGCCGCGGTGACGCTGCATATCGACAACCTGCGCGGCATCAACGCCCACCATCAGTGCGAAACCGTGTTCAAGGCCTTCGGCCGCGCGCTGCGCATGGCGGTGGAGATGGATCCGCGCGCGGGCAACACGATTCCGTCGACCAAGGGCACCCTGGTAGGCTGAATGCTGCCGGCGCGCCACTAGCCTCGCGTGCCGGCGCGTTTTGCTGCGCCGGCGAGAACCTCCGATCAATGCGGTACCAACGCGACATTTGCGCGAGACCAACCGGCTACGCCGAACCCGATGGATACGCTTAAGTCGTTCATCTCGCTGCTGGCACTGATCAACCCGATCGGGGCCATCCCGTTCTTCATCAGCCTGACCACCCAGCAGACCGAGGAAGAAAAGCTGCACACCATCAAGATCGCGTCGATCTCGGTGGCGACGGTGGTGGCCATCTCCGCCTTGCTGGGCCAGCAGATCATCGAGTTCTTCAATATCTCGGTGGCCTCGCTGCAGGTGGGCGGGGGCCTGATCATGATCATGATGGCCATGAACATGCTGAACGCCCAGACCGGGCGCACCAAGGCCACGCCGGAAGAAGAAGACGAGGCGGAGGCCAAGGCCAGCATCGCGGTGGTGCCGCTGGCGCTGCCCCTGCTGACCGGGCCGGGCTCGATCAGCACGGTGATCGTCTATGCAGGCAAGACCCAGCACTGGTATCAATTGCTGATCCTGGTCGCAATTGGCGTGGCGCTGGGTGCGGTGGTGTATATAGTGTTCCGTGCCGCCGACCCGATCGCACGCGTGATCGGGCGCACCGGCATCAATATAGGCACGCGCCTGATGGGACTGATCCTGTCGGCGTTAGCCGTAGAATTCATTGTGGACGGGCTGAAGACATTGTTGCCTGTTTTGAAATCATGACTACCATAGCAATTGTGGATTACGGCATGGGCAACCTGCGCTCGGTGGCGCAGGCTCTGCGTGCCGCGGCACCGGAAGCGGACGTGCAGGTGGTGGACCGGCCCGAGGCGATCCGCGCGGCGGACCGCGTGGTGCTGCCCGGCCAGGGCGCGATGCCCGATTGCATGGCCGCGCTGGGCGCGTCGGGCCTGCAGCAGGCCGTGATCGAGGCCGCCGCCAGTAAGCCCCTGTTGGGTGTGTGCGTTGGCGAACAGATGCTGTTCAACCTCAGCAAGGAAAGCAGGACGGAAGGCGGCGACACCCCGTGCCTGGGGCTGATGCCTGGCGAGGTGATCCGCTTTGAACTGGATGGCATGACCCAGCCGGACGGTTCGCGCTACAAGGTGCCGCAGATGGGCTGGAACCGCGTCAACCAGGTTCGTGCCCATCCGCTGTGGGCTGGCATCCCTGACCAAAGCTGGTTTTACTTCGTGCATAGCTACTTCGTCCATGCGCAGGATCCGGCGCATATCGCCGGCGAAACCGACTACGGTGTCTTATTTACGAGCGCGGTGGCACGCGATAATATTTTTGCCACGCAGTTCCACCCCGAAAAGAGCGCCGCCATGGGCTTGCAGCTGTACCGGAACTTCGTGCACTGGAATCCCTGAACCTCGATAGCGGCTTTATTGGGACCGGGCCGACCGGCCATGCTGGCCTAGGCTCAACTTTCTCTTTCACTCATACACGCTCTTCACACTTATGTTGCTCATTCCGGCCATCGACCTGAAGGACGGTCAATGTGTACGCCTCAAGCAAGGCGACATGGACCAGGCCACCGTCTTTTCCGAAGATCCCGCCGCCATGGCACGTCACTGGGTGGAGCAGGGCGCACGCCGCCTGCACCTGGTCGACCTGAATGGGGCGTTCGTGGGCAAGCCCCGCAACGAAGCCGCCATCAAGGCCATCATCGCCGAGGTGGGCGATGAAATTCCGGTCCAGCTCGGCGGCGGCATCCGTGACCTGAACACCATCGAGCGCTGGCTCGACGGCGGCTTGTCCTACGTCATCATCGGCACGGCCGCGGTCAAGAACCCCGGCTTCCTGAAGGACGCCTGCTCGGCGTTCGGCGGCCATATCATCGTCGGCCTCGACGCCCGCGAAGGCAAGGTCGCCACCGATGGCTGGAGCAAGCTGACCGGCCACGAAGTCGCCGACCTCGCACGCAAGTACGAGGACTACGGCGTGGAAGCCATCATCTACACCGATATCGGCCGCGACGGCATGTTGCAGGGCATCAATATCGATGCCACCGTGAAGCTGGCGCAATCCGCCGCGATCCCGGTGATCGCCAGCGGCGGGCTGCACAACCTGACGGATATCGAACGCCTGTGCAGCGTGCAAAAGGATGGAGTGGAAGGCGTCATCTGTGGCCGCGCGATCTATTCGGGCGACCTCAATTTCGCCGAAGCCCAGGCGCTTGCCGACAAGCTCGGCGCCGAGCAGTAAGACAACGCGCCTTTGCGCGCGACAATTGCAGCCACCGGTTCCCGCACGGGCAGGCGCCGGTGGCAGGCAAGGAATCTCATGCTAGCCAAACGTATCATCCCCTGCCTCGACGTGACCAACGGGCGGGTGGTCAAGGGTGTCAACTTCGTCGAATTGCGCGACGCGGGCGACCCGGTCGAGATCGCCCGCCGCTATGACGAGCAGGGCGCCGATGAAATCACTTTCCTGGACATCACCGCGACCAGCGATGGCCGTGACCTGATCCTGCACATTATCGAGGCGGTTGCGTCCCAGGTCTTCATTCCACTGACGGTGGGTGGCGGCGTGCGCGCCGTGGAAGACGTGCGGCGCCTGCTCAATGCCGGTGCGGACAAGATCAGCGTCAATTCCTCGGCCATCGCCAACCCGCAACTGGTCTCCGACGCCACGGCGCGCTACGGCTCGCAGTGCATCGTCGTGGCGATCGACGCCAAGCGCAGCTCGGCGCCCGGCGAACCGGCGCGCTGGGAAGTCTTCACCCACGGCGGACGCAAGGCCACCGGCCTGGACGCCGTGGCATGGGCGCGCGAGATGGCCGCGCGCGGCGCCGGCGAGCTGCTGCTCACCAGCATGGACCGCGACGGCACCAAGAGCGGTTTCGACCTGGAACTCACGCGCGCTGTCAGCGATGCGGTGTCGGTGCCGGTGATCGCCTCGGGCGGTGTGGGCGGCCTGCAGGACCTGGCCGATGGCATCAAGCTCGGGCATGCCGACGCTGTGCTGGCTGCCAGCATCTTCCATTACGGCCAGCATACCGTTGGCGAAGCAAAAGCATTCATGGCCCGCGAGGGCATCCCGGTGCGGATCTGAACACGGCGAACCGACATGGCAAAAAAGTGGCTTAACAGGGTGAAGTGGGACGACAACGGCCTGGTGCCGGTGATCGTCCAGGAAGTCGGCTCGAACGACGTCCTGATGTTTGCGTTCATGAACCGCGAGGCGCTGCAGCGGACGGTCGAGCTCGGCGAGGCGGTGTTCTGGTCGCGCTCGCGCAAGCGCTTGTGGCACAAGGGCGAGGAATCCGGCCACGTGCAGAAGATCCACGAGATCCGCCTTGACTGCGATGAAGACGTGGTCCTGCTCAAGGTCACCCAGAACGACGGCATCGCCTGCCATACCGGGCGCCATTCCTGCTTCTTCCAGAAGTTTGACGGCGACGCCGACAGCGGCGACTGGCAGACCGTCGAGCCGGTGCTCAAGGATCCATCCACCATCTACGCGGCCAAGCCATGAGCGAACAACAGCCGAGCAGCGCGGATGTGCTGGCCCGCCTGGCCGCCGTGCTGGAATCGCGCAAGCCGGAAAACGGCGGCGATCCCGACAAATCCTACGTGGCGCGCCTGTTCCACAAGGGCGATGACGCTATCCTGAAGAAGATCGGCGAGGAAGCCACCGAGACCGTGATGGCCGCCAAGGACGCGCGTGCCGCCGGCCTGGGCCAGGAGGCGGTCGGCAAGGTGGTGTACGAAGTGGCCGATCTCTGGTTTCACAGCATGGTGCTGCTGGCCCGCTTTGGCCTGCAGCCGGCCGACGTGGTCAACGAACTGGCTCGCCGCGAAGGCCTGTCCGGTCTCGAAGAAAAGGCCCAGCGCAAGACCGACGGCACCTGAAGCCCTGGCATGCCCCGGCCCGGCGGCACAGCGACAATCAGCCACGAGGAGCACAGACCGATGGCAGAGGTGATCACGACCGACCACGACCGGCTCGGCAGCCTGCGCAAGCTGATGCACATCCTTTATGCGCTATACGCCATATTTTGGCTGACTGGCGGCATCACCGCGCTGGTTGCCATCGTGGTCGGATACGTCAAGCGCGACGACGCGCAGGGCACGCTCTACGCCTCGCATTTCACCTGGCAGATCCGCTCCTTCTGGTGGTCGGTGGCGTGGGCCGTTCTGGGCGGCGCGCTGTTTGCCACGATGATCCTGATACCCCTGGCCTTCGCCGTGTGGGGCGTATTGTCCGTATGGATGCTGTATCGTATTGTCAAAGGGTGGCTCTACCTGAACGATGGCAAGCCGATGTACCAGGATCAGCGTTCCTGAAGGCGGGAAGGGCTGGGCAGCGGCCGGCCGCGGGCTGGCGCTGGCGGCCCGAACGGCCCTGAAATGCAGGCGGTCGGCCCCGGGGCCTGCCGTCCGCGACGAAAATTGCGACCCAATTTGCGACGCGCAATGAAATTTTCATGAATTCACAGCAAAATTGCCTCTTCTGCCGGATCGTGGCCGGCCAGCTTCCGTCGCGCAAGGTGTATGAAGACGACGAAATGCTGGCTTTCCACGATATCCACCCGAAAGCCCCGGTACACTTCCTGCTAATTCCCAAGTCGCATGTGGATTCGCTGGCCGATTGCGGACCCGGCGATGGCGCGGTGCTTGCTAAAATGATGTTGAAGGTGCCGGAGTTGGCGCGCGCGGCAGGCTGTGGCAACGGTTTCCGGACGGTAATCAATACCGGCCCGGATGGCGGACAGGAGGTGTACCACCTCCATCTGCACGTGCTCGGCGGACCGCGCGACCGGTGGAAGGTGCCGCTGCCCTGAGGGTCTGCGCCTGGTCCTTGCTGGTCCAGGGTGCGGGCGTCTGAGTCTGAAAGCCCCGACGTCGCGTATAAGGCCTGGCGGGCAGCCAAACCATGCAGGACCGCAGGCCGCGTGGCCTTCGGTCAGATGCCGTGCCGGCAACCGTCGCCCGGCATGGCCTTCAGTGACGGAACAACGAGCCGGGGGTGGCGAGGCGCCGCCGCTGGCTTCATCAGGAGCAGAAAATGGGTTCGTTTAGCATTTGGCACTGGCTCATCGTGCTGGTGATCGTCATGATGGTCTTTGGCACCAAGAAGCTGCGCAACATCGGCCAGGACCTGGGCGGCGCGGTCAAGGGCTTCAAGGATGGCATGAAGGATGCCAACGGCGAGTCCACGGATGCTCCGGCGGCTCCCGCCAAGGAACTGCGCGACGCCGGCACCATCGACGTGGAAGCCAAGGAAAAGTCGCGCCAGCAGTAAGCGCGGCAGAACGCTTGTCGGCACGCCCGATGTTCCCTTTCCCGGCTGCAATGCCTTGCCGGCCATGCCCGCCGCGGCAGGCTCGCCCGTGCGCGATAGCGCGCGCGGACGTCGGCAGCCGTTGCGGCAGCCTTGCCGCCCCCAGCGGCGGCTCCTTACTTCCGAACCTCGCATGATCGATCTCGGCATTTCCAAGCTTGCACTGATCGGCGCGGTGGCGCTGGTGGTGATCGGTCCCGAACGGCTGCCGAAGGTGGCGCGCACTGTTGGCGCGCTGGTAGGCCGCGCGCAGCGCTACATCAACGATGTGAAGGCGGAGGTCAGCCGTGAAGTCGAACTCGACGAACTGCGCAAGATGCGCACGGAGTTCGAGGACGCCGCGCGCGATGTCGAGCGCACCATCCACAAGGAAGTGCACGAACATAGCCAGGCCCTGAACGATGCGCTGACCGGTACCGATTCCAGCGCGCAGGGCGGGCCAGGCCAGGATAGCGGCTATGTGCCTTCCTGGGATATGGCGCACAAGGCCCACAATGGCCGCAAGAGCTGGCGCGTCAAGCAGGGTGCGCGGCCCGTGTGGTACAAGCGCCAGCACAATGTGCGCGTGTGGGCGCAGTCCGGCGCCGCGCGCGTCAAGCGCCACCGTCCCGCCACGGGCCCCGCACGCTCTTTCTTCGATTGAGCATGACGGAGCTTGTCCACACGCCGGTAGCCGGCCGGCCGCCGCTGTCTTTCGTTCCGGCCAGCGCGCCGCGCCGTCGTGCCGCCACCGATTCCGCCACCGATTTTTCGATGCCAGCCAGCCCGGCTGAGCGGTCCACGCCATGAGCGACTCACGTTCCCAAGATCCCCAAGACCCGCAGGACGAAGGTCAGCAGGAAACCTTCATCTCCCACCTGGTGGAGCTGCGCTCGCGTATCGTCAAGGCGGCGTCGGGCGTGATCCTGGTGTTCCTCAGCCTGATCTACTGGGCGCCGAACATCTTCAACCTGTTCGCCCGGCCGTTGATGGAATCGCTGCCCAAGGGGGGGCGGATGATCGTCACCGACGTCACCGGCTCCTTCTTCGTGCCGATGAAGGTGACGCTGCTGGTGGCCTTCCTGATTGCATTGCCCTGGGTGCTCTACCAGATCTGGCAATTCGTCGCACCCGGCCTGTACCAGCACGAGAAGCGGCTGATCGTGCCGCTGGTGAGCAGCAGCTACATCCTGTTTATCTGCGGCGTGGCCTTCGCCTATTTCCTTGTGTTCCCCACGGTCTTCCATTTCATGGCGCACTACAACGCGCCGCTGGGGGCCGAGATGTCGACCGACATCGACAAATACCTCGGCTTCGCCATGACCATGTTCCTGGCCTTCGGCATCACCTTCGAGGTGCCGGTGGTGGTGATCGTGCTGGTGCGCTTTGGCGTGGTCGAACTCGACAAGCTCAAGCAGATTCGTCCCTACGTGATTGTCGGGGCCTTCGTCATTGCCGCCGTGGTCACGCCCCCCGATGTGCTGTCGCAGTTGCTGCTTGCTGTGCCTCTGGTAGCACTCTATGAGCTGGGCCTGATCATGGCCCGTTTCGTCTCGAGGCCGGTCGTGGAGGACGAAACCGCCAGCGAAGCCCAGCCCGACTGAACGTACAACGGCTTCCCAAAACAAAGCTTGATGGCGCAACTTTTGCACCAAAATGGTGAAAAATGCAGCCCATGCTGTTGCGACATCACAACAATATCCGTCCGTAACCAAGGTTTACGACGAAAAAGCCTTCTGGCGGCCGGGGGGGCTGACCCATAATACGCTTCAGACGTGAGGTAAATGCGTCGCCCAAGCACTTGGGCAAGCCAAGATTTCCCAATCAGTTGACAAGGAAAGTGTCGATATGAAGATGAAACTGTTTGCAGCCGCTGTAGCTGCCCTGGCCGCTGGTGGTGCGTATGCCCAATCGAGCGTGACCCTGTACGGCGTGGTTGACGCTGGTCTGTCGTTCAACAACAAGGCTAACGCTACCGGCGACAAGCTGTACCGCATGACTTCGGGCAACCAGTCGGGTTCGCGTTGGGGCCTGCGCGGCGTTGAAGATCTGGGCGGTGGCCTGAAGGGCATTTTCGTCCTGGAAAGCGGCTTCAACACCGACACCGGCGGTCAAGCTGACAGCAACCGTCTGTTCAATCGCGGTGCCTACGTTGGCCTGCAGAACCAGTACGGCACCCTGACCCTGGGCCGTCAGCAGACCCTGATGTATGACTTCGGTCTGATCTATGATCCGATGGCGATTTCGACCCGCTACTCGATCACCTCGACCGCTGCTGAATACGCTTCGCGCGCCGACAACGCCGCCAAGTACGTTGGCACGTTCGGTGGCCTGACCGTCGCTGGTCTGTACAGCTTCACCAACAACGGTCAAGAAGTTGCTGGTCAGTTCCGCAGCGGCCGCGAATACAGCGTGAGCGCAAGCTACGCAGCAGGCCCGTTCTCGGTTGGTGCTTTCTATGACCAGACCAACAGCGTTGGTGTTGGCGCTGCAAACGCGGCTCTGATCCGCCGCGCCAGCGTTGCTGGTACCTACGCCTTCGGCCCGGCCAAGGTGTACGCTGGTTACCGTTATGCCAAGGCTGCCAACGGTGCTAGCCTGCCGGGCGCAACCATCAACAACGGTGCGACCGCTCTGACCAACACCGGCTCGAACCTGTACTGGGCTGGCCTGGGCTATCAGCTGACCCCGGCGTTCTCGCTGACCGGCGCTGTGTACTATCAAGACTTCCGTCAAACCAGCGCAGATCCGTGGCAATTCGTCGCTACGGCTGACTACGCTCTGTCGAAGCGCACCGACCTGTACACCTCGCTGTCGTACGTGAAGAACAAGAACGGTTCGGCACTGGGCGTTGACGGTTTCAACACCTCGTCGACCACCAACGTGCAGCAAGGCGCCAACCAATTCGGCGCAACCGTTGGTATCCGTCACAAGTTCTAATTTAATGCGGGCGTAAGCTCGCTTTAGATTGGCTTAGGCGCGAAACGCCGGCACCCGCAAGGGTGCCGGCGTTTTGTCGTTTGCCGGGCTGCGGAACTGCAGGCGGTGCCTTCCAATGATCCCCGCGCCCTCAGTAACGCTCGCAGATAGGATCGCGGGTGCCCTGGCCGTGAATGAATGCCACCTTGCGCCATGTGGAGGGGCAGCGGGCGCTGATCCCTTTGCGGCGGCAGGACGGAAAAAGGTGCGCTGCCGGGCCAGGGCGAGCCAAGGCTGCCCGGGGCGGCTGGCGGCCAGCCATCGCCAGCCACTTCCTGCAGCCTTTCGCGCTGGGTGCGCCTTTGCTCACGCAGCCCGTTTTTGCGCAGTATCAGGTACGCTCCGAAGGCCTGAGCAACACCCGCCGCGCAAAAAAGAAGACCCCGCCACAAAGGGCGGGGCCAGGTACTTGCCCAATACACCGGCTGGCGCCGGGCTTACGGTTTGATCGTCACTCTTCCTCATCCAGCGGCAGTGCGCGGCGCGGCGGCGGTGGCCGCTTGCCGATCATCACCGTCAGCTCGGTCGGCTTGCCGCGGCGCACGACCTTCATCTTCGCTTCCGCGCCCGGCTTCAATTGGGCGATGGCGTTGAGCAGCGCGGTGGTATCGCTGATGGCCTGGCCACCCACCGACACCAGCACGTCGCCCGGCTTCACACCCGCCTTGTCGGCCGGTCCGCCCTGGACCACGGCCGCGATCAGCGCGCCTTCCTTGGCTTCGAGCCCGAAGGACTCCGCGATCTCCGGCGTCATGTCCTGCGGCTCCACGCCGATCCAGCCGCGCGTTACCGAGCCGGTGGAGATGATCGACTCCATCACCTGCTTGGCGGTGGAAACGGGAATGGCGAAACCGATGCCCAGCGAGCCGCCCGAGCGCGAATAGATGGCGGTGTTGACGCCGAGCAGGTTACCCTGCACATCGACCAGCGCGCCGCCCGAATTGCCGGGGTTGATCGCCGCGTCGGTCTGGATGAAGTTCTCGAAGGTATTGATGCCCAGGTGGCTGCGGCCCAGTGCCGAGACGATGCCCATGGTGACGGTCTGGCCGACGCCGAAGGGGTTGCCGATGGCCAGCACCACGTCGCCCACCTTGACGTTCTCGATGCGGCCCAGCGTGATGGCGGGCAGGTCCTTGAGCGTGATCTTCAGCACGGCCAGGTCGGTTTCGGGGTCCGAGCCCACCACCTTGGCGTTGGCCTTGCGGCCATCGGTCAGCGCCACCTCGATCTCATCGGCGCCATCCACCACGTGGTGGTTGGTTAGAATGTAACCTTCCGCGCTGACAATGACGCCCGAGCCCAGGCTCGATACTGGCTCCTGGCGCTCCGGCAGGCGGTCGCCGAAGAAGAAGCGGAACCAGGGATCTTCCGACTGCGGGTTGGGCGAGTTCTTGTTGCTGCCGTTCTTGCTGGTGAAGATATTCACCACTGCCGGCATCGCCTGCTGGGCCGCTTCGCTGTACGAGCCCGGCGCGGAAGTGCCGGCTACGTTGGGGACGACTTCCTTCAGCGCGACGATGGGCGAACCGGATTGCACCGCCACCCGGCCGCGCTGCAGCCAATCCGGCTTGAGCGTGGCCACGACGAACCACACCGCCAGCACAACGGTGACAGCCTGAGCAAAGAACAGCCAAAAGCGGCGCAACATATTGGAGTTTGGGCAGGAAATGAAAACAAAAGAGCTTGAATTGTACTTGAACGACCTGCTTCAAGTGCCTCGCTACAAAGACTATTGCCCGAACGGCTGGCAAGTGCAAGGGCGTCCCGAGGTGGAGCACATCGTCACCGGCGTGACCGCGAGCCTGGCCCTGGTCGAAGCCGCCATCGAAGCCGGCGCCGATGCCATCCTGGTGCATCACGGCTACTTCTGGAAAAACGAAGATGCCCGCGTGGTCGGGCAGAAACATGCCCGCTTGAAGCGCCTGTTGGGCGCCGACGTGAATCTGCTGGCCTACCACCTGCCGCTCGACGACCACCCGGAGTTCGGCAACAACGCCCAGCTTGGCCTGCATCTCGGCTTCACACCCACCGGCCGCTTCGGCGCCGACCAGCTAGGCTGGACCGGCACCTTGCCGCAGCCGATGCCGCTGGCCGCGCTGGCCGCGCACGTGGGTGGCGTGCTCGCGCGCGAACCGCTCGCGATCGGCGATCCCGAGCAACTGATCCGTACCGTGGGCTGGTGCACCGGCGGCGCCCAGGGGTATTTCGATGCGGCGATAGCCGCCGGCGTGGATGCCTACCTGAGCGGCGAGATATCCGAGCCGACCACCCACCTGGCGCGCGAGAGCGGCGTTGCCTACCTGGCTGCCGGGCATCACGCCACCGAGCGCTTCGGCATCCAGTCCCTGGGCGAGCATCTCGCGCAGCAGTTCAGCCTGCGCCACACCTTCATCGATATCCCCAACCCGGTCTGAAGCCTCTGCCTCTGCCCCTGGCCGGCGCCGGCCAGGGGCAAGGGCAGGACGCCGGCGCGCGCGGGCCGGCTGTTCAAGGCTGGAGCGGCTTAAGAAGGCTGGCGCGTCTTCAGGCTGTCGCGGATTTCGCGCAGCAGCACCACGTCTTCCGGCGTGGCGGCCGGCGCCTCGGGCTTCGGCTCTTCGGCGCGCACCTTATTGATGGCGCGAACCATCATGAAAATAATAAAAGCCAGGATGAGGAAGTTGACCAAAATGGTCAGGAAATTACCGTAGGCGAATACCGGCACGCCCGCTTTCTTCAATGCGTCGAGCGTTCGTGGCACGTTCTCGGGCGGATCCGCCAACAAAATAAACATGCTGGAAAAATCGAGCTTGCCAATAACCCGCCCCACCACTGGCATGATCAGGTCATTCACCACCGAATCGACAATCTTGCCGAACGCCGCGCCGATAATCACGCCGACGGCCAGATCGATCACATTGCCGCGCATCGCGAAGGTCTTGAACTCCGACATCATGCCCATGCTTTTCTCCCACTGTTGCTTGTGTTGAACGGTCGTCAAGACAAAAGCCTGCCGGATCACTGCCCGTAACGCAAGCGTGGAGGCCATATCTCAACCAAACTGGCCGATTATCGTACAAAGGTGAGTAACTGTGCGCCTTTCAATGGCACATGTGACTAAGGTACAATTTACGGTTGACGCAAAATCTAATTTGACATCCCCTGGGGTTTGGAATGAGTGACCAGCAAAACGTGAAGAACGTGGATAAGGGTCGCCGCAATTGGTTGATTGCGACGTCAGTCGCTGGCGGCATCGGAGGCGTGGCGGTAGCGGTTCCGTTCGTCAGTACGTTTGCGCCGTCAGAGAAGGCAAAGGCCGCGGGAGCACCGGTCGAAGCCGACATCAGCGCCCTGAAAGCGGGCGAAATGATGACCGTCGAATGGCGTGGCAAACCAGTCTGGATTCTGAAGCGCACCGAGGAGATGCTCGCGTCGCTCAAGAAGACCGATGCGGAAGTCGCCGACCCCAATTCGGACGTCCCCTTCACCATGAAGACGCCCGAGTACTGCAAGAACGAAACCCGTTCGCGCTCCGAGCACAAAGACCTGCTGGTCGTGGTGGGCATCTGCTCCCACCTTGGCTGTTCCCCCTCCGGCCCCTTCGGCCCCGGTTCCAACCCGCAGCTTGGATCCGACCCCGGTTTCCTCTGCCCCTGCCACGGTTCGACCTTCGACCTGGCGGGCCGCGTGTTCAAGAACAAGCCGGCCCCGCAAAACCTCGACGTACCCCCCTACCAATTCCTGTCCGACACCAAGATCGTGATCGGCAAGGATGAAAAAGGAGACGCTTGACCATGGCGGCCGAAAAACAAGTCAAGACGACCGGCCTGCTTGGCTGGGTCGACGCACGCTTCCCCGCAACCCAGCTCTGGGAAGACCATCTTTCCAAGTACTACGCACCGAAGAACTTCAACTTCTGGTACTTCTTCGGCTCGCTGGCCCTGCTGGTCCTGGTCATCCAGATCGTCACCGGCATCTTCCTGGTGATGAACTACAAGCCGGACGGCACGCTCAACGCCGCCGGCATTCCCGTGGCCTATGCCAGCGTGGAATACATCATGCGCGAGGTACCCTGGGGCTGGCTGGTGCGCTACATGCACTCCACCGGTGCCTCGGCCTTCTTCGTGGTGGTCTACCTGCACATGTTCCGTGGCCTGCTGTACGGTTCGTACCGCAAGCCGCGTGAGCTGGTCTGGATCTTCGGCTGCCTGATCTTCCTGTGCCTGATGGCGGAAGCCTTCATGGGCTACCTGCTGCCCTGGGGCCAGATGTCGTACTGGGGCGCGCAGGTGATCGTGAACCTGTTCTCGGCCATCCCCGTGATCGGCCAGGACCTGTCGCTGTTCATTCGTGGCGACTACGTCGTCAGCGATGCCACCCTGAACCGCTTCTTCTCCTTCCATGTCATCGCCGTGCCGCTGGTGCTGCTGGGCCTGGTGGTCGCGCACATCATCGCGCTGCACGAAGTGGGCTCCAACAACCCGGACGGCGTCGAGATCAAGGCCAAGAAGGACGCGAACGGCATCCCGCTGGACGGCATCCCCTTCCACCCGTACTACTCGGTGCACGACCTGATGGGCGTGGGCGGCTTCCTGATGATCTTCTCCGCGGTGATCTTCTTCTTCCCGGAGATGGGCGGTTACTTCCTGGAATCGAACAACTTCTTCCCGGCAGACCCGCTCAAGACCCCGCCGCACATCGCGCCGGTCTGGTACTTCACGCCGTTCTACTCGATGCTGCGCGCCACCACCTCGAACTTCCTGCCGATCCTGTGGGTGTTCTTCGCGGTGCTGCTCGGCCTGGTGTTCCTGCGTAGCAAGGACACCCGCATCAAGCTCGGCGCGCTCGCCATCGCGGTGATCCTGGCCGTGGGCTTCTACTTCATCGACGCCAAGTTCTGGGGCGTGCTGGTGATGGGCGGCTCGGTCGTGATCCTGTTCTTCCTGCCGTGGCTGGACCACTCGCCGGTGAAGTCGATCCGCTACCGTCCGTCCTTCCACAAGACCATCCTCGCCGTGTTCGTGGTGGTGTTTGTCGTGCTCGGCTACCTGGGCGTCATGCCCCCGTCGCCGGTGGGTGAGAAGGTGTCGCAGCTGGGGACCCTGCTGTACTTCGCTTTCTTCCTGACCATGCCGCTGTGGAGCCGTGTCGGCCAGTTCAAGCCCGTGCCGGAACGTGTCACGTTCCACCCGCACTGAGCCCGGACGAACCCCGACAAGAGCACAAGGACACAAGATGAAAAAGCTGCTTTCGATTCTCGCGCTGGCCGGCGCCTGCTTTGCCGCCGCGCCCGCCATGGCCAGCGAAGGGGGCTATCCCCTCGAGCCGGCACCCGTGCAGACCAGCGATCTCTCCTCGCTGCAGCGCGGCGCCAAGCTGTTCGTCAATTACTGCCTGAACTGCCACGGCGCGTCCATGATGCGGTACAACCGCCTCAAGGACATCGGCCTGACCGACGACCAGATCCGCGAAAACCTGCTGTTCTCCGGCGACAAGGTCGGCGATATGATGACCATCGCCATGCAGCCGAAGGAAGCCAAGGCCTTCTTCGGTGCCGCCCCGCCGGACCTGTCGGTGATCTCCCGCGCCCGCGGCGACGACTGGCTCTACACCTACCTGCGCACCTTCTACCGTGACGACAACCGCGCCACGGGCTGGAACAACCTGGTATTCCCGAGCGTCGGCATGCCGCACGTGCTGTGGGAGCTGCAAGGCCAGCGCGCCGCCAAGTTCACCGAGGTGGAAGAGCACGGCGAGAAGGTCCACAAGTTCGCCGGCTTCGAGCAAATCACCCCGGGCAAGCTGAGCACGCTCGAGTACGACCAGTCGGTTGCCGACCTGGTCGGCTTCCTGGACTGGATGGCCGAGCCCGCCCAGAACCAGCGCAAGCGCCTGGGCGTGTGGGTGCTGATGTTCCTCGGCGTGTTCACCGTCTTCGCCTGGCGCCTGAACGCGTCGTACTGGAAGGACATCAAGTAACACGCGGTAAAGCCCCGGAGGGCCGGGGGCCTGAGGGGCGCAGGGCTGGAGTGGATGTTGTGTCAAAGCAACTCCGCTCCAGCCCTTTTTGCTTTACCGGCAACGTGCCGCGGCATCGCATGGCACCGCACTTGTGCACTTTGAAGCGCCCGCCCTCCCCAAAATAGCGTCAATATGTGCGCTAAACATCTCTAATTTGCTTTCTCCATATCGGTTCTGCCAGAATACCGATCCAGTCAACCGACCCAGCATCAAAGGAATCCAACCATGATGGTGTTGTATTCGGGCACCACCTGCCCGTTCTCCCAACGTTGCCGCCTCGTCCTGTTCGAAAAGGGCATGGATTTCGAGATCCGTGATGTTGACCTGTTCAACAAGCCGGAAGACATTTCGGTGATGAACCCCTACGGCCAGGTGCCCATCCTGGTCGAGCGCGACCTCATCCTGTACGAGTCGAACATCATCAACGAGTACATCGACGAGCGCTTCCCGCACCCGCAGCTGATGCCGGCCGATCCGGTGCAGCGCGCCCGCGCCCGCCTGTTCCTGTTCAACTTCGAAAAGGAACTCTTCACGCATGTCTACTCCCTCGAAAACGAGAAGGGCAAGGCCGCCGAGAAGAACCATGAGCGCGCCCGTGCCGCCATCCGCGACCGCCTGACCCAGCTCGCGCCGATCTTCGTCAAGAACAAGTACATGCTTGGCGAAGAGTTCTCGATGCTCGACGTCGCCATCGCCCCGCTGCTGTGGCGCCTGGACCACTACGGCATCGAACTGTCGAAGAACGCCGCCCCGCTGCTCAAGTACGCCGAACGCATTTTCAGCCGCCCGGCCTACATCGAAGCGCTCACCCCGTCGGAAAAGGTGATGCGCCGCTAAACCGGCCCACCGGCCCGAAGCCAATCGCCTCGGGCCGCCCGGAACGCGCCACGCGCCACTGGAAGCACAATGCCTGAAACCTCCACCAAGCCCTACCTGATCCGCGCCATCTACGAATGGTGCACGGACAACGGCTTCACGCCGTACATCGCCGTCTTCGTCGACGCCAACACCAGCGTGCCGCGCGAGTTCGTCAAGAACAACGAAATCGTGCTGAACGTCAGCTTCGACGCCACCAGCGGCCTGGACATGGGCAACGAGTGGATCAGCTTCAGCGCCCGCTTTGGCGGCATCTCGCGCAAGATCGACGTGCCCATCGAAAACGTGCTCGCCATTTACGCGCGCGAAAACGGCCAGGGCATGGCCTTCCCGGTGGAACGCAGCGTCCCCGAAACCCAGGCCGCCACGGAACGCGAGAACAATCCGCCGCCCAAGCTGGCCTCGGTGGAAAGCGAAGCGCCGGTCACCGCGCCAGCCAGCCAGGACCACGACGACGACGAACCCACGCCGCCGCCGGTCTCACGCATCGGTGCCCGCAAGCCGTCGTTGAAGGTAGTGAAGTAAGCGCAGGAAGCCATCGTCAATTTGCGCCGCATGCAGTAGAATCGCGGTCTGCACCAAATATGCCGGCTTAGCTCATCAGGTAGAGCAGTTGATTTGTAATCATCAGGTGGCGGGTTCGAGTCCTGCAGCCGGCACCAGTTTCAAATACCAAGCAGTACAGGGAAGTCCAGAAACCCGCGTGAGATCAAGCATCTACGCGGGTTTTTTGTTTGCCAACGTCCGCCAGGGTTCGTTGGCATCCGGGAGACTCTGGGGGCGCAATAGGGGGCATCGGCCCGCTTGGGGCTTGTCTCCCACCCGCACCAAGAAAGAGCCGCCCTCAAGGCGGCTCCATTCACGCGGCTGGATCACGTCGCGTTAGGTTGCGGGGGATGCTCAGAACAGCCGTTGAAGATCATCCACCGCGCGATCGAGCTGGCGCTTAAGCAATGTCAGTATGCAGTGCCGCCCACCATCGTCGGCGGATGCAGTGCTGGACTGATCGAGCAGCGTTAGCATCAAGCCAATTCCAGCGCTGACACGTAGCAGTTCATCGCAGCTTTCCATTGCCGTGTTGCGGACATGATCTCCACACGCTTCAAGTTGACCGACGATCTCCGCTGCACGATCCATCGCCTGCGGTTCATCTGCGCGGATTAATGGACCTAATTCGGCGATCAGGTAGCGTTGCTCCAAGCCTGCCAGCGGGCGCGATGATCCGGCGTGCTTATCCATGGGCTGTCTTGACTGGAGCTGACACCGTGGCACTGCTTAGGACAATGGCAGTCGTACTCTCTGGCTCGGCGCAAGCGCGTTGCCGCGAGCGATAGACGCCGGGAGGATTTGATCGAGCGGTAGGTGGATTAATTTGCTCGGAACGAGCGAAGACACTGGGCAATGCAGCCTCCTTGGAATAGGGCCGCGCGGGACGCGGCTGTACACCTTGGACATATTCAGGCTGCTAAACCCGATCACCGTTGTTTCGGTGATGGACCATTCTTGATTGCTCCGTTGCGAGTGTCAAGCGTACCCGTCAAGCCACATCACAATTTTAACAATTTGTGTAGTATTCGGCAGATCAAGCCTTGCAAACAACAAAACGGGCGGGTGCAATCATGGGTCGCAGAAGAAAAGAACCGGGGATTTCTGACATCTTGCTGGCGTCGCCGTGGTGGGTATCTGTCCTGCTTGGGGTCGGTGCGTATATCGGGCTGCATGCGATTATTCCGGCCATGCTGGCGGCGAATCCCTTCCTGCGCGGCATTGCCATGGTCGGCCGCGAGATGGCCTGGATACCTGCCGTCATGTTCTGCTTTCTTGGTCTGCTGTCCTACATCAAGACGCGTAGCACGGCGCAGGCCGGGTCCGAGGTCCCCCGCCCATCGAGCCCCCGCCCATCGAGCCCCCGCCCATCGAGCCCCCGCCCATCGAGCCCCCGCCCATCGAGCCCCCGCCAATCGAGCCGCCGCCCATCGAGCCGCGAGCGCGGCGGGTCTAGCCATGCGGCATCGCAGGCACCGTTGGCTCCGCCAGCGCCAGCGCCAGCGGCCGGCATCGCGGCGACTCCGGGGCTGGCGCCCTCCGCCCCGCCACAAATCCACGGATGGTCGCTCGCAGCTTTGGGCGTGCTGGAGTGGAAGCGCTTCGAGTTGCTATGCGTTGCGTACTACGAGCAACTTGGTTTCACAGTGACGACAGTCCCGCATGGCGCGGACGGCGGCATCGACGCCACGTTGTACAAGCAGGGCATGGACCAGCCGATGGCCCTTGTGCAATGCAAGGCGTGGCAAACGGCAGTGAAGGTGGAACCGGTCCGCGCGCTCGGCGGCGTCATGCATCAGCACAAGATCAAACGCGGCGTGTTCTGGTCGCTCAGTGGCTACACGGGTGAGGCGAAGAAGTATGCAGCCGAAGCGGGTATTCAGTTGCTGGACGGGGCGGGGATTCTGGAGCGCATCCAGAAGCTGGACCCGGCCCAGCAAGCAGGGTTGCTCAAACTGGCGTTCGATGGTGACCACAGGACGCCCACCTGCGCGGCTTGTGGGGTGAAGCTGGTGAGGCGGAATGGGCCGCGCGGCCCGTTCTGGGGCTGCACCAACTATCCGAGGTGCAAGGTGAAAATGAAGCTTGCCGCTTGAGGCTTCAGTCTACTCGCCAGACGCTGCAAGACAGCGTCTTTAGTCGCTCAGCTTCGGCAGGCGCGTTTCTATTTTCGCAGTCCGAAAGGAAGGTGAGTCGGAAGTATCGCTGTACCATCGCAAGCCGTAAATCAGATTAATCCGTGGTCATGTGGTCCGTCTTGGCCTCGTTACGCAGCTCGCATACCGTGATCCACGGCAAGCGCTCAAGATCGCCTTCTTCAAAGCCGACGTCCATTTTTAGAGCGCTTGCTTCAATCCTTGCAACCGTCAGCCATCAAATGGAACCACCCTTGATCTCAAGACTCGCATGCCTGGCCTGGCTGCTCCTGCCCGCCGCTCTGACGGCCTGCGGAGGGGATGGCGGCGCCGCGCAGTCGGGCGCCACCATCCAAACCGTATCGCCGGCCAAAGTCAGCGCCGCGGCTTCGTCGCCGGCGGCGCAAACGCCGGCCCCCACGCACTGGATGCCTGTCGCCACCGACACCTGGCAGCTGCAGTTGACCGGCACGATCAACACCAGCTACGCGGCGCAGGTTTATGACATCGATCTCTTCGATACGCCGCAAGCCACCATCGATGTGCTGAAGGGGCAGGGCAAGCGGGTGGTCTGCTATTTTTCCGCGGGCAGTTCCGAGAACTGGCGAGCGGATTTCAAGCAGTTCGCAGCCGCGGACATGGGCAAGGCCTTGTCCGGCTGGCCAGGGGAGCGCTGGCTGGATACGCGCTCGCCCAATGTGCGCAGGATCATGCAGGGGCGGATGGACCTGGCGAAGTCCAAGGGCTGCGATGGCGTGGATGCGGACAACGTCGATGGCTATACCAACGCGCCAGGCTTGCCGCTGACGGCGGCTACGCAACTCGACTACAACCTGTTCCTGGCGAACGAGGCGCATGCGCGGGGGCTGGCCGTGGGCTTGAAGAACGATGTGGACCAGATCGCGCAGTTGGCGACGGCGTTCGATTTCGCGGTGAACGAGCAGTGCTTCCAGTACAAGGAGTGCGCCAGCTACGCGCCGTTTTCCACCCAGGGCAAGGCGGTCTTCAACGTGGAGTACGCATCCAGGTACAAGGATGCGGCGACGCGCGCCGCGCTGTGCGCTTCGGCCAAGGCGGCGCATCTGCGTACGCTGGTGCTGCCGCTGAACCTGGACGATGCGTTCCGCTACGCCTGCGATTGAGGTAGCGTACGGCTGCTTCAGGCGGCCAGGCGCCGCTGCAGAGCCTCGGCATCCTGCACGCTAAGCAGGATGCCGTAGCCGAGCCTGGTGGGGAGGTAGAGCACGCGATCCGTGGTGACGGCGGCAAACAGCCTGCTGCCGTCGGCGCCGCGGTACCAGCCGGACTTGTAGCCCGGTACGCTGAAACCGTTCGTGCGCAGCCTGGGGCGCAGCGGGGAGCGCTCGCGCAGGTCCAGCACCTGCGCGCCGCCGGCCAGGTCGGAGAGCGGGATATCGATCGTATAGAAGCTGCTGCGCAGCCTGAACCTGCCGCCATCGAGCGACAGGGAGAAACGCCGCATGCAATACGCCAGCACGACAAAGGCGGCGCCCGTGATGCCAGGTATGAGCCGTGCGTCCGGCGCATGGCGTGCGCCGCCGGCCAGGTGCGCTGCCGCATAGGACAGCGCGAGCGGCAGCACCACGACCAGCAGGAAGAGCCATGCCAGCGTCTTGCCGCCGGCGGGCGTTACGGGGATGGGCTCACTCTCGGTGCGGTGGGTAGGCATGGGCTGTCGGGCTGCGATGCCCGGTGCGAATACCACATGATAGCGGTGATGGCAGCCGCCGGCGGAGCCGGACCTGGCCGCTGGATGGTTTGCGGCCCACCCTGAGCGCGGTGCACTGCTATGCGTCATGGCCTCACCCGTGTGGGGCCATATCGCTCTGCCAGGCATGCCTGCGCGCTGCGGCGCGGGCCTGTTTCCGGCTGCCCGGCAGGCCGGTGCGAATGCCTGGCGACACCGGTGCATTCGGCGCATCATCCCTTGCGTGGCCACGTTTTGCGGATGATGCGCATGGGCAGGCCAGCGACGACTCGGTGGGGGGGCGCGACCGGATATGCCAGAAATGGCATGGATGTTGCGTGGCCTATTCGGCGCATCGCGCTGCCGTGCCCTGCCCGACGGGGTTGGCGGCGCGCAAGCGCAATCCCCATACAGACTCCTCGACAGCCTGAACATGACTTCAATCGACAACAAGGCCTTCAGCCGCCGCGACCTGCTTGCGCTGGTCGGCAAGGCGGCGGGTGGCGCGGCGATGTACCAGGCCATGACCTCGCTCGGCCTCGCGGCGGAATCCGGCTACACGGGCCCGCCAAAACTCGATGGCGCCAGGCGCGGCGCCTCGGTGCTGATTCTCGGCGCGGGACTGGCCGGCATGGTGGCTGCGCTGGAGTTGCGGCGCGCCGGCTACAAGGTGCAGATCCTGGAATACAGCGGCCGCGCCGGCGGCCGTTGCTGGACCCTGCGCGGCGGCGACGTTTTCGCCGAGATGGGCGGCGCCGTGCAGCGCTGCGAGTTCGCCAAGGGCGAATACCTGAATCCTGGGCCGTGGCGCATTCCTTACCACCACCATGCGGTGCTCGACTATTGCAAGCGGCTGGGCGTGGCGCTCGAGCCTTTCGTGCAGGTCAACTACAACGCGCTGGTGCACTCGGCCAAGGCCTACGGCGGCAAGCCGCAGCGCTACCGCCATGTGCAGAGCGATTTCCAGGGCTATGTGGCGGAGCTGCTCGGCAGGGCGGCCACGCAGGGCAACCTGGACACGGCGCTCACGCGTGAGGACAAGGAAAAGCTGCTGGAGGGCCTGCGCAAATGGGGCGCGCTCGATGCGCAGATGCGCTACCGCGAAAGCGCACTCACCAGCGACCGGCGCGGCTACGAGACCGATCCCGGCGGCGGCCTGATGCCGCTGGCCAAGCCATCCAGGCCGCTGGAGCTGGGCGACCTGCTGCAATCCGGCCTGTGGCGCTATATCGCCAGCGGGCAGGAGTACGAATTCCAGAGCACGCTCTTCCAGCCGGTGGGCGGCATGGACATGATTGCCCAGGCCTTCCAGCGCGAGGTGGGCAGCCTGATCCGCTATCACGCCAAGGTGACGAAGATCGTGCAGGACGAGCGCGGTGTCACCGTGACCTATACGGACGACGCGCACGGCGGCGCCGTCACCCAGGCCAGGGCCGACTGGTGCCTGTGCACCATCCCGCTGTCGGTGCTGAGCCAGCTCGATGTGCAGGTGGGCGACGCCATGCAGCAGGCCATCAACGCGGTACCTTATGACGCCTCCATCAAGATCGGCCTGCAGTTCAAGCGCCGCTTCTGGGAGGAGGATGAAGCCATCTACGGTGGCATCAGCTATACCGACCTGCCCATCACGCGCATCTCCTATCCCTCCACGCGCTACGGCGCCAAGGGCAAGTCGGTGCTGCTGGGCGCCTACGCCTTCGGCCCCAATGCCTACGAGTTCACCGCCATGACGCCGCAGGAGCGCGTGCGCCGCGCGGTGGAGCAGGGCAGCCAGCTGCATCCGCAATATGCGCGGGAGTTCGACAACGGCATCGCGGTGGGCTGGCACCGGGTGCCGTGGTCGCAGGGCTGCTATGGCTTGTGGACCGACGAAAGCCGGGAGAAGCACTACAGGAACCTCTGCCAGATCGATGGCCGCATCGCGCTGGCGGGCGAGCATGCTTCCTATATCCCGGCCTGGCAGGAGGGCGCGTTGCTGTCCGCGCTCGACGCGATCGAACGCCTGCATGCGCGTGCCGTCTCGTGATCCGCTGATCCGCTTCCACAGGAATCCACATCCATGAATGCCATGATCTTCCAACGTGCGCTTGCCGTGCCGGCCCTGCTGCTGGGGCTGGCGTTGTCCGGGCTCGCGCAGGCGCAGTCCGATCCGGTCTTTTCCGCCGGGCCCAGGTTCCAGCAGACTTCCGGCGAGGCGATCTTCCATGCCATCTGCCAGGGCTGCCACATGCCGCAGGCGCAAGGGGCGAAAGGCGCCGCCGCGTATCCCGCGCTGGCCGGCGATCCCCGGCTGGCGGGAGCGGACTATCCGCTCTATGTGGTGCTGAACGGCCAGAAGGGCATGCCGTCTTTCGGCAAGATGCTCGACGATGCGCAGATCGCCGCCGTGGTGGGCTACGTGCGCACGCATTTCGGCAACCAGTACACCGATACCGTCACCGCGGAAAACGTCGCGAAGCTGCGGCACTGAGCGACGCGCCGCAAGGTCCGCCCGAGGCAGCACCAACGCCGATATCAACTACAAGGATTCCTACATGTCATTTCACTTCCGCAAGCCGGTCCTCGCGCTCTGCGCACTGTCCGCCTTCGCCGCCGGCGCGGCACACGCCGCCGACGATGTGATCCGTCACCGCATCCCCAACTCCACCTTTCCCATCGCCGCCGCCGTCGAGATTCCGACCACGGTTTCCACGGTCTATCTGTCCGGGCAGGTGCCGCCGGTGCAGGACGCCACCCAGCCGCGCGACAACCCGCTCGCCTATGGCGGCGATACCAGGGCGCAGACCGTCGGGGTGCTGAAGGCGATCGAGAAAAGCCTGGCCGGCCTGGGCCTGGGGCTGGGGGACGTGGTGAAGATGCAGGTGTTCCTGGTGGGCGATCCCGCCAAGGACAACAAGATGGATTTCGCCGGCTTCATGGAGGGCTACACGCAGTTCTTCGGCACCAGGGAGCAGCCGAACCTGCCGACGCGTTCGGTGTTCCAGGTGATGGGGCTGGCCAATGCCGCCTGGCGCGTGGAGATAGAAGTGGTGGCCGCGCGCCGCAAGTAGGGCCGGCACGCTTGCGCGGGCGCTAGCCGGGTTCGAGTTCGCGCCACGCCAGGAACAGGCGCGTGTCGAATTCCAGCTGGTGGTAGGCCGGCTCCATGTATTCGCAGAGCCGGTAGAACGCCTTGTTGTGATCGCTTTCCTTCAGGTGCGCGAGTTCGTGCACCACGATCATCCGCAGGAATTCGGGTGGCGCTTCCTTGAACAGGGACGCCACGCGGATTTCCTTCTTGGCCTTGAGCTTGCCGCCCTGCACGCGCGAGATGGCGGTGTGCAGGCCGAGCGCGCGATGCACCACGTCGATCTTGGCGTCGAACGCAACCTTGTGGATGGGCGGCGCGGTGCGCAGGAATTCCTGCTTCAGCTCCGCCGTGTAGTCGTACAGCGCGCGGTCGGTCTGCACGGTGTGGCGCGCGGGGTATTTCTTCGCCAGGTGCTCGCCCAGCCGGTTGGCGGCAACCAGCTGGCGCACCTGGTCCAGCACGCCCTCCGGATACGCGCTCAGGAAGCGCAGCGGGTCCTTGACGCCGGGGCGCCAGGCGTTGCTGCCGGGGACGGGCATGTTACGGCTGCTCAATGGTGATGGTGGTGGTGATGCGACCAGTTGCCGTCGACGGAGCTGACGAAGGATGCCACTGCATCCTTGTCGCCGGTGGCGTGGCGCATCAGTTCACCGCACTTGCACCAGCCCTGGTACGGCGTGATATGCGAGCATGCCGATACTTTCTGCAGGAACAGCGTGACGGGCTTGGTGCACTTCTTGCACTTGAAGGTCAGGGTGCGGGCGGGTTTGGGGCTCATGTGATTCTTGCCTGGAAGCGGGATGATTCAACGGCGCCGGGACTGCCGCCGGCGCGCAACAAGCCGCATTTTAGCCTGCCCTCGCCACGCGCGTTCCCTTACTCCTTCACCGCCCCCGTCATGCCCGAGACGTAGTACTCGACGAAGAACGAATACACCAGCGCCACCGGCAGCGAGCCGAGCAAGGCGCCGGCCATCAGCGCGCCCCAGTGGTACACGTCGCCCTCGATCAGCTCGGTGACGATGCCCACCGGCACCGTCTTCACCTCGGAGGAGGAGATAAAGGTCAGCGCGTAGATGAACTCGTTCCACGACAGCGTGAAGGCGAAGATGCCGGCCGAGATCAGGCCGGGCACGGCCAGCGGCAGGATGATCTTGACCAGGATCTCCCAGCGCGTGGCGCCGTCGATCAGCGCGCACTCCTCCAGCTCGTAGGGAATGGAGCGGAAGTAGCCCATCAGCAGCCAGGTGCAGAACGGGATCAGGAAGGTCGGGTAGGTGAGGATCAGCGCCCAGCGCGTATCGAACAGCCCGAGCTGGAACACGATCGACGCCAGCGGGATGAACAGGATCGAGGGCGGGATCAGGTAGGCCAGGAAGATGGCTAGCCCGACCGGCTTGGCGCCCTGGAAGCGCAGCCGCTCGATCGCATAGGCGGCCAGCACGCTGGCCGCCAGCGAGGCAAAGGTGGACACCGTCGAGACGATCACGGTATTGAGCAGCCAGGCCGGGTAGGGCGTGTCGAACAGCAGCTTCTTGAAGTGCGCGAAGGTGGGCGCCATCACCCAGAACGGGTTGGCGCTGCGCATCAGCAGTTCGCCGTCTGGCTTGAAGGCGGTGATCGCCATCCAGTAGAACGGAAACAGCAGCACGAAAACGAAGATGCCCAGCGGGATGTAGATGGTCACCCAGCGCCGCGGGATCGACTGCAGGTAGTCCATGCCCTGCTGTTCGGGCGCCGTCAGCGCCGCCGCATCGGCTTTTGCTTTTGCTTTCATTTGTCGCCTCCCTGTTGCCAGGCGCGCCGCTGCAGGCCGAAGTAGGAGAACAGGATTGCCGCCAGCAGGAAGGGCACCATCATGGTGGCGATGGCCGCGCCTTCGCCCAGCGAGCCGCCGGGAATCGCGCGCTGGAAGGACAGCGTGGCCATCAGGTGGGTGGCGTTGAGCGGGCCGCCGCGCGTGAGTACGTAGATCAGCTGGAAATCGGTGAAGGTGAACAGCACCGAGAAGGTCATCACCACCGCGATGATCGGCGTCAGCAGCGGCAGCGTGACGTAGCGGAACTGCTGCCACGGCGTGACGCCGTCGATGGAGGCGGCCTCGTACAGCGTGGGCGAGATGGTCTGCAGCCCGGCCAGCAGCGAGATCGCGACGAAGGGAATGCCGCGCCAGACATTGGCGGCGATGGTGGAGAAGCGGGCCAGCCACGGGTCGCCGAGGAAGTCGATATAGCGGTCGATCAGCCCGAGCTTGACCAGGGTCCAGCTGATGATGGAGAACTGCGCGTCGTAGATCCACCAGAAGGCCAGCGCCGACAGCGCCGTCGGCACGATCCACGGCAGCAGCACGATGGCGCGGAAGAAGGACTTGAACGGCAGGTTCTTGTTGAGCAGCAGCGCCAGCCACAGTCCCAGCGCGAACTTCAGCACGCTGGCCACCACGGTGTAGAAGAGCGTGTTGAACAGCGCCAGCTGCGTCAGCGAGTCACCGGCCAGGTAGGTGTAATTGGCCAGGCCGATCCATTCGCCGGTGCCGCCGATCTTGGTGTTGGTGAAGCCGAGCCACACGCCGAGACCGAGCGGATAGGTCAGGAAGACCAGCAGCAACAACGCGGTGGGCAGCATGAACAGCAGCCCGAGCGCATGGCGGTTGTTCAACAGCCGCGAGAGCGCGGGCACGCCCGGCGGCGGCTCCGGCATGACGAGCGGCTTGTCTATGCCTTGGTCCATCGGACCTCCTTTCCCCCGAGGGGCCTGGTTTGATGCACCGGCTGCCGCTTGCCCGGCACGCCCGCAGTGCGCTGCTTTGCCTCGCCCCGTCAAGCTCGAGCGGGGGAGACACGCCAGACGTCTGCGATGCCGGCCACGGCAAGGGCCGGCGGCGCTAAGCCTTGTAATACCGCTGCGCCCGCTCCGCCGCGCGCGCCGCCGCCTCCTTGGGCGTCTTGGAGCCACTGGCGGCCTCGGCCACCATGTCGACCACGATGTAGTCGGCCATGGCCGCTGCCGAAGCCGTGCCCAGCGGGCCGGCGTGGCCGTTGTCGAGCATCAGCGAGGCGGCCTCGCGGTAGACGGTGTGCTTGGGGTCGGCCGTCCAGATCGGGTTGGCCTCGTAGGCCTTGAGCGGCTGGCTGACGTAGCCGATGGCGGCTTCCATCCACGGGTTGTATTGCTCGGGCTCCATCATGAACTGCAGGTAGGCCTTGGCCGCGTTCGGGTACTTGGCATGCTTGAACAGCATCATTTGCGTGATCTGCATCAGCTCGGTCGGCTTGCCCGATGTGCCGATGGGAAAGTGCGCGTGCTGGATGTCGCGCGCCATTTCCTGCAGCTTGGGTTCCTTCGAATTCTTGGCCGCGTAGTAGACCGAGATGCCGTTGGCGGTCAGGCTGATCTGGCCGTCGAGGAAGGCCTTGTTGTTCGACGGGTCTTGCCACGACAGCGTGCCCGGCACGAAGGTGGCGTAGAGCTGCCTGGCATACTCCAGCGCGGCCCAGGTCTCGGGCGAGTTGACCACGACCTTGCCCTTGGTGTCGACCAGCATGCCGCCATGCGACCACAGCAGCCAGTGCGCCCAGTTGTTGCCGTCGCCGACCGCCTTGCCCAGCGCGAAGCCGCAGGGCGTGCCCTTGGCCTTGAGGCCCTGGCACAGCTTGAGGAAGCCGGGGAGATCCTTGGGAATGGTGTCGAAGCCTGCTGCCCTGACATGGCTTTCGCGATAGACCAGCGCATTGCCGACCACGCCCAGCGGCAGGCCGATCCACTTGCCGTTGTGCGTGCCGTATTTGCGGCAGACGTCGTACCAGCCGCCGTACTTGCCGCCCAGGTAGTCGGCCAGGCCGGTGAGGTCGACCAGCTTGTCGGGGTATTGCTGCGGGTCGTCGAACCAGCCGACGATGATGTCCGGCCCGCTGCCGACGCTGGCCGCCACCGCGGCCTTGGGCCGCACGTCTTCCCAGCCTTCGTTGTCGACGCGCACCTCGACGCCGGTCAGCTCGGTGAATTTCTTCGTGTTGGCATTCCACAGGTCTTCGTCGCCCTGCACGAAGCGCTTCCAGCGCAGCACGCGCAGCTTGGCGCCGGCTTCCGGCTTGGCCAGCAGCGGGGCCGGGGCGGCGAAGGCATGGCCGCCCAGCGCCGTGGTGGCGGCGACCGCAGCGGTGGATAGCAGGAAATCGCGCCTCGTGAAATTGGTCGGTGTGCTCATTGCTTTGTCTCCTCCGTGGTCAGGGGCTGCGCCCCGTGCTGGTCTTGCCTGTTTCCCGGGTCGCCCGCCGGTGCCGGTGCGCCATGGCGCAGCAGCGTCTGGCCCGATTCGGCATCGAACAGGTGGCTGTGCTGGTGGTCGGGCACCAGGTGCAGGATGTCGCCCGCGGCGAAGTCGTGGCGCTCGCGGAAGACCGAGATGAACTCCGTCTCGCAGAAGCGGGAATAGATCTCGGTGTTGGCGCCGGTGGGCTCCACCACCGAAACGCGGGTCTGCAGGCCCTGGCCGGGCGCGCCCAGGCTCAGGTGCTCGGGGCGCGCGCCGTAGATCACGCGCTGGCCGTCGATGCCGGTGCGGCTGTCGAAGCGTGCGGGCGCGGGCAGGCGCGTGCCATCGGGGAACTCGACCATCGCCGCGCCGCCCTGGCGGTGCAGCACGCCGGGGATGAAGTTCATCGCCGGCGAGCCGATAAAGCCAGCCACGAAGAGGTTGTCGGGGCGGTCGTAGAGTTCGAGCGGCTTGCCGCGCTGCTCCACGCGGCCGTCGCGCATCACCACGATCTGGTCGGCCATGGTCATGGCCTCGATCTGGTCATGCGTGACATAGACCGAAGTGGTGCGCAGGCGCTGGTGCAGCTCCTTGATCTCCGCGCGCATCTGCACGCGCAGCTTGGCATCGAGGTTGGAGAGCGGCTCGTCGAACAGGAACACCTGCGGATCGCGCACGATGGCGCGTCCCATCGCCACGCGCTGGCGCTGCCCGCCGGAGAGCTGGCGCGGGTAGCGGTCCAGCAGGCTGTCCAGGCCGAGAATGGCGGAGGCCTTGTCCACCTTCCGCTTTATCTCGTCCTTGTTGCCCCGGGCGAGCTTGAGCGAGAAGGCCATGTTGTCGTAGACCGTCATATGCGGGTAGAGCGCATAGTTCTGGAACACCATGGCGATGTCGCGCTCCTTGGGCGGCAGGCGGTTGACCACCCGGCCGCCGATGGCGATCTCGCCGGTGGTGATTTCCTCCAGCCCGGCAATCATGCGCAGCAGCGTGGATTTGCCGCAGCCGGATGGCCCGACCAGCACGGTGAACTGGCCGTCTTCGATATCGATGTCCACGCCGCGTATGACCTGCGTGCTGCCGAAGATCTTCTCGATGCCGCGAATCTGTACCGATGCCATGCCTGGTGTCTCCGTGTGGCGTTCGTGCGGGGGCCGCTGCTGCTAATCGTTCGACGTACGCCTCAGTGGTTGTCCTTGGGCACGGCGGCGCCGCTCTTGCCCACCAGGAAATCCAGGTCGGCGCCCAGGTTGGCCTGCTGCACATGTTCGACGTAGAGCCGGGTCCAGCCGCGTTCCATCGGCAGGGCGGGCGCCTGCCACGCGGCGCGGCGGCGCTGCAGTTCTTCGTCGGAAACATGCAGGTGCAGCTTGCGTGCGGCGACATCCAGCTCGACCATGTCGCCGTCACGCACCAGCGCCAGCGGGCCGCCGGTCGCCGCCTCGGGCGCCACGTGCAGCACCACCGTGCCATAGGCCGTGCCGCTCATGCGCGCGTCCGACACGCGGACCATGCAGGAGGCCGCGCCCATCATCAGCGCCGGCGTGGTCTTGTCGCAGCCCATCAGCAGCACCGCGCCGTCGATCGGGTTGCCGCGGATCGATTCGTCCACGTCCATGCTGGCCAGGTTGCGGAACAGCATCGCGTCGGGCGCAGCATGGTCTCGCCCAGCGACATCACCGGGAATTCGAGTGGGAAACCTCCCGCTTCCCACACGCCGATCTTGACCTGTTCAGCCAGCGTGCGGAAGTGCGAGTTGCAGGGGGGGAGTTCGGAATAGGTGTTGCAGATGCCGATGACCGGGCGGCCGTCGAACTGGTCGTGGGGGATGCGGCGGTTCTTCAGCCACGAACGGTAGATGAAGCCATCGCGGTCGAGGCGGCCGAACCAGGCCTGGCTGCGGCGCGTGGGAGGCAATGGGGATGACGGGGGCTTCGGCGGCGTTTCGTCGTTCACTCGGGTCTCCTGCGTTCTGCGGGGTGCCGCGTGGCAACGTCCAGCGCGTTGGCGCCGCCTGTGCCGATGCCCGCTTTATTGTGCGATGCAGCTCCGGAATGCCTGCGACCGTCACTGCCTTGCCGCGCATGCCGAGTGAGCGGAGTCTAGTTCAGGAGTGTGGACAGGTAAACTGGTATTACCAATTAATGGTCTCTACGGATGCCGCCGCCCAGGCTGCGGCGCGTTCGCGCCCGGTCTGGACATTCAGGGGGGCGCTGCATAGACTCCAGCGGAGCGGACAACTGGTCAAGCCAATTGCGGGGCGGAACCTGTCCGCAGGTATGCCATCGTATAATCCGCGCCCTGGAGATTCGTCCTGGCCGCTCGGGGCCGCTTGTCCATGCCTATTCAGTCGATCGAACCGCAACGCCTCTACCGCCAGATCAGCAGCCAGCTGCGCGCGCTGATCCTGGCAGGCGAATTTCCCGCGGGCTCGCGCCTGCCGGCCGAGCGGGAGCTCTCGGTGCAGTTGGGCGTGAGCCGGCCGTCGCTGCGCGAGGCGCTGATCGCGCTCGAGGTCGAGGGCTATATCGAGGTGCGGATGGGCTCGGGCATCTATGTGCGCGAGCCGCCTGTGCCCGCCGAAGGCGGTTTCGACCTGTCCGGCGAGGAAGGGCCGCTTGAACTGATCCGCGCGCGCGCCCTGGTCGAAGGCGAGGTTGCCGCGCTGGCGGCAAGGACCGGGCGCAAGGCCCAGTTCGACGCGATCGAGGCGGCGATCGAACAGATGGCCGCCGATGCCGCGGCCGGCATCAAGCCGCTGGAAGCCGATCGCCTGTTCCATGTGCGCGTGGCCGAGGCCAGCGGCAACAGCGTGCTGGCGGGCGTGGTCAGGCGGCTCTTCGACCTGCGCCTGGGGCTGCTGTTCGACCAGCTGGACAGCCACTTCGAGACGCCCGAGGTATGGGCGCAGGCGATCGCCGAGCACCGTGAGGTGCTGGCGGCGCTGCGCGGCAAGGATCCCGAGCTGGCACGCAGCGTCATGCAGCGGCATATGGACATTGCCTTCCGCCGCCTGACCTCCAGCCTGACCCGCGCCCGCAAGCGCAACCGCAGCCCGAATGGCGGCGCAGACAGCAGTCCGGATGGCGCCAAGGGCCCGCCCGCCGTCACCGGGAAAACCGCCCGATCGCGCAAGAAGGCCTCCTGACGGGCCGCGGCCGGAGCGGCTTTGCTACACTTGGCCGATTCCCTCCCCCGATTCCCTCATTTCTCTCGGATCCGCATGGCACAGTACGTATTCACCATGAACCGCGTGGGCAAGATCGTCCCGCCCAAGCGTCACATTCTCAAGGACATCTCGCTGTCCTTCTTCCCGGGCGCCAAGATCGGCGTGCTGGGCCTGAACGGCTCGGGCAAGTCGACCGTGCTGAAGATCATGGCGGGCATCGACAAGGAGATCGAGGGCGAAGCCACGCCCATGCCCAACCTGAACATCGGCTACCTGCCGCAGGAGCCGCAGCTGGATCCCGAACAGACCGTGCGCGAATCGGTGGAAGCCGCGCTGGGCGGCGTGTTCGAGGCGCGCCAGAAGCTCGATGAGATCTATGCGGCGTATGCCGAGCCGGACGCGGATTTCGATGCGCTGGCGGCCGACCAGGCCAAGTACGAAGCCATCCTCGCGGCCAGCGACGGCAACAATGCCGAACTGCAGCTGGAGATCGCCGCCGATGCGCTGCGCCTGCCGCCGTGGGATGCCAAGGTGGGCAACCTGTCCGGCGGCGAGAAGCGCCGCGTGGCGCTGTGCCGCCTGCTGCTGTCGCGCCCCGACATGCTGCTGCTCGACGAACCCACCAACCACCTGGATGCGGAATCGGTGGAATGGCTGGAGCAGTTCCTTACGCGCTTCCCCGGCACCGTGGTGGCGGTGACCCACGATCGCTACTTCCTGGACAACGCGGCGGAATGGATCCTGGAACTGGACCGTGGCCACGGCATTCCCTGGAAGGGCAACTACAGCTCCTGGCTGGACCAGAAGGAAGCCCGCCTGAAGCAGGAAGAGTCGAGCGAGTCGGCACGCCAGAAGGCGCTGCACAAGGAACTGGAATGGGTGCGGCAGAACCCCAAGGGCCGGCAGGCCAAGTCCAAGGCGCGTCTTGCCCGCTTCGACGAACTGAACAGCCAGGAATACCAGAAGCGCAACGAAACCCAGGAAATCTTCATCCCCGCGGGTGAGCGGCTGGGCAACGAGGTGATCGAGTTCAACGGCGTGAGCAAAGCCTACGGCGACCGCCTGCTGATCGACGACCTCAGCTTCAAGGTGCCGCCCGGCGCCATCGTCGGCATCATCGGCCCCAACGGCGCCGGCAAGTCGACCTTCTTCCGCATGCTCACCGGCAAGGAACAGCCGGACAGCGGCGAGATCAAGGTGGGCCCGACCGTCAAGATGGCCTACGTGGACCAGAGCCGCGACGCGCTCGACGGCAGCAAGACCGTGTTCGAAGAGATCTCCGGCGGCGCCGACGTGCTGACGGTTGGCCGCTACGAAACGCCGTCGCGCGCTTATATCGGCCGCTTCAACTTCAAGGGCTCGGACCAGCAGAAGCATGTGGGCACGCTCTCGGGCGGCGAGCGCGGACGCCTGCACCTGGCCAAGACGCTGATCTCGGGCGGCAATGTGCTGCTGCTGGACGAACCCTCCAACGACCTCGACGTGGAAACGCTGCGCGCGCTGGAAGACGCGCTGCTGGAGTTCGCCGGCTGCGTGATGGTGATCTCGCACGATCGCTGGTTCCTGGACCGGATCGCCACCCACATCCTGGCCTTCGAAGGCGAGTCGCACGTGGAGTTCTTCCCGGGCAACTACCAGGAATACGAGGCGGACAAGAAGCGCCGCCTGGGTGAAGAGGGTGCCAAGCCCAAGCGTATCCGCTACAAGCCTATCGCGCGATAAGCACGATCAGGCCGGTGGCGCGCGGTTGCGCGCTACCACAGGGCAAAGGGCCCCGCGTGCGCGGGGCCCTTTGCTTTTTGCGTGTCCGGCTTTACGCCACGTTCGCGTTGCGCGCCGGCGCCGGCTTGGGCACCAGCCTCAGCTTGGTAATCTCCGAAGGCGCGCCAAACCGCTTGGGCGGTCCCCAGTAACCGGTGCCCCTGCTCACATATACCCACATCGCCTCGTGCCGGTTCAGCCCGGCGGTATAAGGCTGCTGCATCGGCACGAACAGGTTCCACGGCCAGAACTGGCCGCCATGCGTATGCCCGGAAAGCTGCAGGTCGAAGCCCGCGGTGGCAGCGGCGGTTGCCGTGCGCGGCTGGTGCGCCAGCAGCACGCGCGCGGCTGCGACGGCGGGTGCGCCCGCCAGCGCGCCGGCCGGGTCGCTGCGATGGCTTTCGTCGAAACGGTGCGCGGTGTAGTCGGTCACGCCGGCCAGCACCAGCGCTTCCTCGTCCTGGCCGATCACCACATGCTCGTTCATCAGCACGCGCAGGCCCAGCCTGCGCAGCTCGTCGATCCACGGCCCGGCGCCGGCGTAGTACTCATGGTTGCCGGTGACGAAGTAAGTGCCGTGGCGCGCTTTCAGGTCGCCCAGCGGGGCGGTGTGCGAGGCCAGTTCGCGCACGGTGCCGTCGACCAGGTCGCCGGTGATGGCGATGGCGTCCGGCGCCAGCCCGTTGACGCGCTCGACGATGCGTTCCAGGTAGGCGCGCTTGATGGTCGGGCCGACATGGATATCGCTGATCTGCACGATGGTGAAGTCGTGCAGCGAGTCGGGCAGGCCGGCGATCGGCACCTCCACCTCCACCACCCGCGCCAGTCTCCGCGCATTGACGAATCCCAGCGCGGTGACCAGCAGCGCGAGCACCGGCGCCGCGGCGGCGGTACGGGGCAGCAGCCAGGCCGGATGCCAGCCGGCGATGGCGCTCACCAGCAAGAGTACGTCGCGCCCCACCGTCAGCACCAGCAGCGAGGAGAAGAGGCCCATCGCCAGCATGCCGACCCAGGTGAGGGCGTCGGACCAGGGCTGGTCCAGGCGCCGGGCCAGCAGGCCGGCGGGAATCAGCGGCCAGGACAGCGCCAGCCACGCCACGGCCAGCGCCTTGGCGATGAACGGCACGGGCAGGTCGGGCAACAGGCGCAGCCCGATATAGGCGTGCAGCAGGCCGACCACGAGGGCGGCAACGAAAACGGTGGTGCGAGGGGGCATGGCACCTTCTGCGGAGGAGGATGGGCTTGGCGGCCGGCCGGGTGCGGCCCGCGTCACGCTGTTGCCGGTCGGGCGGCGGCCACAGTCAAGAGTAGTTTGGGCCGGAAGCGCCGCACTTCAAGGAAAGATTGCAGAGCGCGGCGACGCGTGCCGGCGGGCCGGATCAAGCAAGCTGCGAGCCCGGCATGCCCTGGCCAGCTCAGCGTGCCGACCAGTTCACCTGCCGCACGCCCAGCGCGGTTACCACGCCGTAGGCGCTGATGCCCAGCGCCACGCCGAGGAAGTGGCCGTCCAGGCCCATGCCGGCCACGTTCGCCAGCAGCCAGCCGCCGCCGGCGGCCAGCGCGATGCGCGAGACGCCGGCCGCCATCGGCCAGCCCATGCGGCCCGCACCCATCGACGCGAAATACAGCGCCATGCCCAGGCCGAAGCCGCCAAAGGCCGGGGCGACCCAGGACAGCGCGCGCGTGGCGATGCCCGCCACTTCGGCATCCTTGGTAAAGAGCGCGGCAAAGGTGTCCGGCGCCAGCCCGACCGCCGCGCCCACCGCGCCGGCCACCGCCAGCGCCAGCAGCGCCCCGGCCCAGGCCGTGCGCCGCGCGGTGATCCAGTCGCCCGCGCCCACCGAACGGCCCACCAGCGCGGTCAGCGCCGAGCCGACACCGAAGGCCAGCGGAATCATCAGGAACTCCAGCCGCGCGGAAATGCCGTAGGCGGCCACCGCCGCCGTGCCGTAGTGGCGCAGTTCGGCGGTCACCAGGATGGTGGTCAGGTTGGCCACCGAGGCCAGCGCGCAGGCCACCAGCCCCACCGACAGGATGCGCGTGAACAGCGCCCGCGAAGGGCGCGCCCGCAGCACCGGCACAAAGCCCGCGCCGCCACGCAGCACCACCCAGGCCATGGCCAGCGCCGCCGCCCACGACACCGCCGCCAGCGCCGCGCCGATGCCCGCCAGGCCCATGCCCGCCGGCTCGGCCAGCGTCCACGCCAGCACCGGGAAGGCGATCCACATCAGCGACAGCACGCGCGCCGCCAGCGCGTGGCGGCCGCCGCCGCGCAGCACCGAGGCCAGCGTGTTGGCCAGCCAGGCCGGCACCGCGCCCGCCCCGAACAGCCAGATCGCGTAGGTGGCGGCAGCGTCGGCGGCAGTCTGCCCGGCCACCGCGCCGAGGATGCCGCGCGGGAACCCGGCCAGCGTCACGGCGAATACCAGGCCCGCGGTGATGGCGATGATGAGCGCGTGCAGCACCAGCGACGAAGCCTCCTCGCGCTTGCCCGCGCCGAGCGCGCGGGCGATGGCGGCCACCACGCCGCCGCCCATGGCGCCGGTGGACATCTGCTGCAGCAGCAGGGCGAAGGGCAGCACCACCGCCCAGCCCGCCAGCGCCGCCGTGCCCTGGCGCGCCGCCAGCCAGGTCTCGAGCAGTTGCGCCGCGGCCTGCAGGAAGGCGATCAGGCTGGTGGGCGCGGCCAGCACCAGGATGCCACGCACCAGTTCGCCCATCGGCGGCTGGCCGGCAGCGGCGGTGTTTGCAATGGCAGAGGACGCCAGCGCGGCTCCGGCCAGCGGATTGGCTTGTGGCTCATTCATGGCCGGGCTCGCCTTCATCCGCCGTCATGGCGGCGGCTTCGCCGGCAAACCGCCGCCGCAGATAACCGCCCGCGCCCGGGCCGGGCGCCACGCGCAGGTCGTCCACCGTTACCGGACTGCCGTCGGCCCGGGTCAGCGCCGGCGCGGCGATCTCGCCGCCGGTACGCCTGTCCTGCAACAGGGTGAGCGGGCCGCGTTCGTCGGTCATCCAGCGGTCGGCCCAGGCCTTGAGCGCCACGAAGGCGGGGAAGAAGCCGCGGCCTTTTTCGCTGAGGCGGTAGACATGGCGCGCGCTGTCGGGCGCCGGCACCCGCTCCAGCATGCCGTGCTCCACCAGGGTTTTCAGGCGCGCGCTCAGGATGTTGGGCGCAATGCCCAGGTGGCGCTGGAATTCGTCAAAGCGGGTGCTGCCGTAGAACGCCTCGCGCAGCACAAGAATGGCCCAGCGCTCGCCCAGCACCGCCATCGAGCGGGCAATCGGGCAGGGCATGCTGGCAAAGTCGGTATGGCCCATGGTCTCCTCCGTCCGGCTTGCGGGTTTGGTCTTTACGTTTACTTTCGTATTGCAAGCCAAGGGTGTCCGCGCATCTTAGCTTGCAAATTGAAAGTTTGCAGGCGAGCGGGCAGGCTGCGGTTGCCGGCAGCCCCGGCCGGGCGTCAGGGTGGATCCAATGCAGCGGCATTGCCGCTGAAAACTTCCAGCGCCGGAATCCGCTGGCGCAGGAATTCGATCAGCGCCCGCGTGGCCATCGACGGGTGGAGGTTGGGCGTGGTGATGATGAAGAGCCGGTTGCCCAGGCCCTCGGGTTTCCATTCCTTCAGCACCGGCACCAGGCGGCCTTCGCGCACATCCTCCCAGCCCGCGTAGACCGGCAGTAATCCCACGCCGTGGCCCTCGCGCACCGCGCGCATCAGGAAGGGAAAATGCTCGGACTGCAGATGCGGGCTCAGCTCGACCTCGTCGCGCTGGTCGCCGCGATCGAGGGTCAGGATGAAGCGCCGCGCGGGGTAGGGCGGGCACAGGAACTGGCAGCGCGCCAGGTCGGCCGGCGCCAGCAGCGGTCCGCTGCGCGCCAGGTAGGCGGGCGCGGCGCAGAGTTGCCAGTCGATCGCGCAGATATCGCGCGCCACGTGGTCCAGCGGCGGCTGCGAGGTGACCTTGAGCGCCACGTCGATCTCGGCGGCGATCAGGTCTACCACGCGATTGGCGAAGAACACGCGCAGCGTGATGCCGGGATGCCGGTCGGCGAACTCCAGCAGCAGCGGCGCCAGGAAGGTGTCGCCCAGCCCGGTGGGCACGCTGATCCGCACATGGCCGCGCAGGGTCTTGCCCAGGCTGTCGATCTCGGCCTGGGCCGAGGCCACCTCCTGCAGGATGCGCAGGCCGTGCTGGTAGAGCGAGCGGCCCGGCTCGGTGAGCTCCAGCCGGCGCGTAGTGCGGCGCAGCAATTGCGCGCCGGCCTGGTGCTCCAGTTCGCGCAGCTGGCGGCTGACCTGCGAGCGCGTCACGCCGCGCCGGCGCCCCGCCTCGGACAGATTGCCGGCCTCGACGATATCGACGAAGGCCTGGATCAGGTTGAGGTCCATCGGGGATTCCATGGAGGATTGTCGATTCTGGCGCAACATTGTGAGTCGCTGCGGGGGAATTGTCGATGCCGTGCCACGGGACTACAGTGTCCCTTCCCCGCCGGACCGGCTGCGGCGGGGCCAGACCGGCGCAGGAACGCACCAAGGCGCCGCACAACAAGGAGGAGACACCATGTTCAAGGACGATCTTTTCGCCGGTCAGCGCGTGCTGATCACCGGGGGCGGCACCGGGCTGGGCCTGATCATGGCCCAGCGGCTGGCGGGGCTGGGCGCGGAACTCCACCTGTGCGGCCGGCGCCTGGCGGTGCTGGACCAGGCCGCCGAGATGCTGCGCGGCCAGCATGGCGGCAAGGTGGTGACCCATGCCGTGGATATCCGCGACGCCGCCGCCGTCGATGCCATGATCGAGTCCATCTGGACCCGGCACGGCCCGCTCGACTGCCTGGTCAACAACGCCGCCGGCAACTTCATCAGCCGCACCGAGGACTTGTCGCCCAATGGCTTCAACGCCATCTCCGACATCGTTTTCCGCGGCACCTTCTACACCACCCAGGCGGTCGGCAAACGCTGGATCCGCGACGGCCATCCCGGCACGGTGCTCTCCATCGTGGTGACCTGGGTCTGGACCGGATCGCCCTTCGTGGTGCCGTCCGCCATGTCCAAGGCCGGCGTGGATGCCATGACCAAGTCGCTGGCGGTCGAGTGGGGCCGGCACGGCATCCGCTGCAACGCCATCGCGCCCGGCGTGATCCCCACCGAGGGCGCGGGCTCGCGCCTGCGCCCGCAGGATTCGCAGCAAGACGCGATGAGCGGCCAGAACCCCACCGGCCGCATCGGCCAGCCGCAGGACATCGGTAACCTCGCTGCTTTCCTGCTGGCCCGCGACAACTCCTGGATCAATGGCCAGACCATTGCGCTGGATGGCGGCGACTGGCTCGCCAACGGCGCTTATTTCAAGCAATACCTGGGCTGGGGCGATGCCGAGTGGCAGGCCGCGCGCGAGCGCATCGCCGCCAGGAACGCCGCCGACCGTGCCGCCCGCACGGTCAACGCCCCGGCTCCCACGACCATGACCAAACAAGCTGGAGACAACTGAATGGCAGCCGACCTCTGGTTCGAAGGTACCCACCTGAGCGGCGACGCGCTGCTGGATCGCGGCGCGCGCCTGGCCGGCGGCCTGCGCGCGCTCGGCCTGGCCGAAGGCGACGTGGTGGCGGTGCTGCTGCGCAACGACGCGGTCTTTGCCGACATCGTTCACGCCTGCCGCACGGCCGGCGTGTATTACTGCCCGATCAACTGGCACTTCACCGCCGAGGAGATCCGCTTCCTGATGGCCGACAGCGGTGCCCGCGCCTTGATCGGCCATGCCGACCTGCTGGACGGCATGCGCGCCGCGATACCCGAAGGCGTGCAGGTGCTGGCCGTCGCGGTGCCGGGCCAGGACAGTCCCGCGGGCGCGATCGACTACGAAAGCTGGCTGGCCGTGCAGCCGCACTACGACGGCCCGCGCGTGGCGCCGCGCGGCCATATGGCCTATACCTCCGGCACCACCGGCCGCCCCAAGGGCGTGCTGCGCGCGGCGATACCGCTCGCCACGATGGAAGAACAGCTGGCGCGCATGCGCTCGGTGGTGGCGCAGACCATGGGCATCGAGCAGGGCTGCCGCGCGCTGATGGCCGCGCCGCTGTACCACAGCGCGCCGGGTGTGTTTATCCAGAACGCCCTGCAGGTCGGCGAACGCCTGGTGCTGTGCGCGCGTTTCGATCCGGAGCAGGTGCTGGCGCTGGTGGAGAAGCATCGCATCGATGTGCTCTACCTGGTGCCCATCATGTATGTGCGCATGCTCAAGGTGCCGCCCGAGGTGCGTGCGCGCTACGACCTCTCCTCGCTGCGCTTCGTCGCCTCCACCGGCGCGCCGTGCGCGCCCGAGGTCAAGCGCGCCATGCTGGACTGGTTCGGCCCGGTGATCCACGAAACCTACGCGTCGAGCGAGGCCGGCATGATCACCGTGGCCACGCCCGCGGACGCGGTGGCCAGGCCTGGCACAGCCGGCCGCGCGGTCGACGACGGCGAAGTGCGCATCCTCGACGAGCAGGGACGGCCTTGCGCGCCCGGCGAGATCGGCCTGGTCTATGTGCGCCAGCCGGCTTATCCCGACTTCACCTACCGCAACAACGAAGCGGCCCGCAGCGCCATCGACCGCGACGGCCTGGTCAGCCTGGGCGACATGGGCTATCTCGACGCCGACGGCTACCTGTTCATCTGCGACCGCGCCTCCGACATGGTGATCTCGGGCGGCGTGAACATCTATCCGGCCGAGATCGAGCACGAACTGGTGCGCTATCCCGGCGTGGCCGACTGCGTGGTGTTCGGCGTGCCCGACGACGAATATGGCGAGCGCCTGCTGGCCATGGTGCAGCCGGTGCCGGGCGCCAGCCTGGAAGAGGGCGCGATCATCGAATGGCTGCGCCGGCACCTGTCCGGCTTCAAGGTGCCGCGCACCATCGTGATCGAAGCCCAGCTGCCGCGCGACGACACCGGCAAGCTGGCCAAGCGCCGCCTGCGCGACAAGTACTGGGAAGGGCGCACGCGGCGCGTCTGAGACGGGCAGGCCCGGCTTCCGGCAAGCCGGGTACGAGGCAACAAGGCAACAAGGCAACAAGGCAACAAAGCAACAAAGCAACAAAGCAACAAACACGAAGGAGACGATATGCAACGCTGGATACCCGGATGGCGCGCCCTTGCCGGCGCCGCGGCGCTCGCTTGCGCGCAGGTCGCAATGGCTGCTGCCTTCCCCGACAGGCCGGTCAGGCTGGTGGTGCCCTATGCGCCCGGCGGCTCGGCCGACCAGCTCGCGCGCGCCATGGCCGATGGCATGGGCCGCGAACTCAGGCAGCCGGTGGTGGTGGAGAACCGGCCCGGCGCCAACACCATGATCGCCGCCACCGGCGTGGCGCGCGCCACGCCCGACGGCTACACCGTGCTGCTGGCGAGCAATGCCAGCATGGTGCTCAACCCGATGCTCTACAAGAAGGTCAACTACGACGCCAAGCGCGATTTCAAGGTGATCTCGATCACCGCGGAGATTCCGCTGGTGGTGGTGACCAATGCCCAGGTGCCGGCCGCCAATATCCGCGAGTTCGCCGGCTATGCCAAGGCCAACGCCGGCAAGCTGAACTACGCCTCGGTCGGCCTCGGCAACCCGCTGCAGCTGGCCACGGAAATGCTCAAGAGCGAACTGGGCATCAACCTCACCCATGTGCCCTACAACGGCAGCGCCCCCGCGCTGGCGGCATTGCTGGCCAACGACGTGCAATTGATGATCGATGTGGTCAGCACGTCGCTCCCGCATATCAAGGCCGGCAAGCTCAAGGCGCTGGCAGTGACCAGCAAGGAACGCCTGGAAGTGCTGCCTGACGTGCCGACCGTGGCCGAGGGCGGCCATCCCAACTACCAGGCCGCCACCTGGTTCGGCCTGGCGGTGCCGGCCCAGACCCCGCCCGACGCCATCGCGCGCCTGCAGGCCGCGGCGGCCAGGACCACCAGCGATCCGCAGTTCCGGCACACCTTCGCCACGCTTGGGCTGGTGATCCAGCGCCCGCGCGACAGCGCTGAAATCCAGCGCTACGTGGAGGCCGACCGCGCTCGCTGGGGTACGGTGATCCAGGCCAACCATATCTCGCTGGATTAACGAGGCACGAGGCGCGAGGCGCCAGGCTCCGGTAGCAGCGCGGCACCTGCGGCGGCGATGGGCGTATAGTTCCATCACGCCGTGATGAATCCGACCCTCGGGCCAGTCACGGTGTTTTTTTGCCCATGCCTGCCGCACCATGAACGACAACGCGTCTGATCCGCCACGCGACCCGCAGCACGATCCCCATCGCGATCCGCCCCCCGTCCCCCGCGAGCCGCATCGCGATGCCAGCGCCGAAACCGACCGGCTGCGCGCCCTGCGCCGCCGGGCCCGCCTGGCCGCCGACCGCAAGTCGCGCCAGATGTGGCGCATCTCCCGAACCACGCTGCGCTACGCCGTCTTCATGTGCGGCGCCGGCTGCGTGGCGCTGTTCTCCCTGATCTTTGCGTGGATTGCCGAAGTGGCGCTGCGCTGGAACTACCGGCTGACCGAGGCCACGCCCTGGCTGGCCTTCGTGCTGCTGCCCTTTGGGCTGGCCGCGCTGCGCTGGCTCACCATCCGCCTGGCCCCGCAGGCACGCGGCAGCGGCATTCCGCAGGTGATCGCGGCCGTCAATCTGCCACCCTCCGGGCCGGCGCAAACCGTGCTGGTGTCGTTCCGCCAGTCGATGTGGAAAGTGCTGCTGACCACCGGCGGCCTGCTGGCGGGCGCCTCGATCGGGCGGGAAGGTCCCTCGGTGCAGGTCGGCGCCGCCGCCATGCTGGCCTGGGGCCGCTGGTGCCATGAGCGCCTGCAGTTCCGCATCGGCTTCCACCCCAATGCGCTGATTGCCGCCGGCGCCGCCGGGGGCCTGGCAGCGGCGTTCAATACACCGCTGGCCGGCGTCGTGTTCGCGATCGAGGAACTCGGCCGCGGCACCGCCGTGCGCTGGGACCGGCTGGTGCTGTCGGGCGTCCTGACCGCCGGTTTCCTGTCGCTGGCCATTCTTGGCAACAACCCGTACTTCAGCGTCAAGACGCCAATCCTGGCACTGCATGATGCCTGGGGGCCGGTGCTGCTGTGCGCGCTGGTCAACGGCGTGCTTGGCGGCCTGTTCGCCAAGTTGCTGGCCGGCGGTGTGCCGGCGCTGCTGCCGGCGCGGCTGCGTGCGTGGCCGGCGCAGCACCCGGTACTGGTGGCTTTCCTGTGCGGCCTGGTGGCCGCGGCGATCGGCTGGTCCACCGGCGGCGCCACCTTCGGTACCGGCTATGAGCAGGCAGCCGGCCTGATCAACGGCGAGCCGCATGCCACGCTATGGTTCGGCATCGCCAAGCTGGCGGCCACCGTGGTGTCGTATTTCGCGGGTATCCCGGGCGGCATCTTTACGCCCTCGCTGGCCATCGGCTCCGGCATCGGCGCCAATGTGGCGCAACTGGTCGGCCACTTCTTCGGCGGCATGACCGAGCCGCGCGTGCTGGCGCTGGTTTCCATGGCGGCCTTCCTGGCCGCCGCCACCCAGGCGCCCATTACCGCCAGCGTGATCGTGATGGAAATGACGCGTTCGCAGGATCTCACGGTGTTCCTGCTGGCCGCCTCGCTGCTGGCCTCCTTCCTCGCGCGCCAGTTCTGCCCGCATCCGTTCTATCACCACGTGGGGCATGCCTTCCGGCGCGAAGCGCTGAATGTCACGCGCAAAGTGGCGTCCGCCCCATAAGGGCAGGATGAGGCCATGGTACGGGGCGCTGCTTTGCCTTAACATGAGCGGCGCCCGGGCCATGCACCCGGCGATGTGCAGCGGCGGCACATGAGGATTCGCGCCGGCATCATGCACCGGGGAGCACAGATGGCCACGCAACGACCGCCGGGCGCTACCGGCGCCAAACGTCCGTCCAGCACGCGCGCTGCGCAGCCGCGCCCGGCACGTTCGCCACGCCGGCAGCTACCACCCAGCCGGGTGCCGCGGCTGCTGTTGTGGGGCCTGCTGCTGGTGCTGCTGGCGGTATTGGCAAACGCGGTGCTGCATATGACGCATTAACCCCCGGCAGGCGGCTGCCATGCCACCTGATGGCAGGTGGCAGGAACCACGCACGCGGGGGGCGCTCCAATCCGGAGCTTTTCTCAGGAGTCTGGATGAAATACCCCCTCGCCGGGCTGGCCATGGCCAGCCTGCTGTTGATATCGCCCTGGGCCGGTGCCGCGTCCAAGGATGGCGCCGCCGACACGCTGGCGCCGATGCTGGATAGCCTGGCGATCGGCAGCCCGCTGCCGGCGCTGCCCGATTGTGCCGACAAACGCAGCGCCGATGGCCGCGATGTGACCGCCCTGTGCGTGGAATTGCGCGGTGACGGCGTGATGCGCCAGGTTGGCGTGCCGCGCGATAAGCGGCCCGCCTTCATGGACGGCCCGCATGTCGTCGCCTTTGTCGATGGCAATGCCCTGGTCGGGCTGATCGTGCCGACCGACGGCGTGCGCTCCGAGAACGACGCAGTGGAGAGCCTGACCGCGCGCTTTGGCAAAGCCTACCGATCGGAGCAACTGAGCATCAAGGACAAGGCTGGCAAGGTCGTCAAGAGCGTGCATGCCGGCTGGATGAAGAAGCCGCTGACCGTGGAGCTCTACGCCATTCCGGAAGATCCCAATACAGGCACCATCGAGATGCTGCTGCCCCAGGCGCGCTTGCTGATGGCCAACCAGGATGCCGCCATGGCGCAACAGCTCAATCCCACGCCGGCATCCGAAGCGCAGGCGGCCGGCAAGGCGGGGGCGAAGAAGGGGAAGGACGGGAAATGGTGAAGAGGCGCCGGCGCGGTTTGAAGCGCGTGACGCTTACCCGCCCGGGCGCAAAACGAAGCTGACCCGATTCGCCAAAGCCTCAAAGCCCTTCCATCACCTTGTCCAGCCCGCGCACCAGCCCCGTTACCGTGTGCACCTTGCGGATCGCCAGCAGCGCCCCGGACACATAAGGCTTGGAGCCGTCACCCGCCTCATGCTTGAGGTGCAGGCGCTGGCCGTCGGCGCCGAAGATCACTTCCACGCCCAATTGATACCCGGGCAGGCGCACCGCATGCACCTGGCTGCCGGACAGGGTGGCGCCCCGGGTTTCCTTCGGCCCTTTGACCTGATCGACGGGCACCACCTGCGCCGCCTCGCGGACCTGCCCCAGCCGATAGGCCAGCTCTCGTACCGTGCCGGAGGGCACGTCGACCTTGCCTGCCTTGGCGTAGTCGATGATTTCCCAATGTTCCAGGTGCCGCGCAGCCATCTCGGCGAATTTCTGCAGCAGCACCACCGTGATGGCGAAGTTGCCGCAGGCCAGCACGCCGCGCCCGGCCTGGTGCGCGGCGGCATCGATCTCGGCGTAGTCCTCGTCGGACAGCCCCGATGTGCCCACCACCACATGCGCGCCCTTGGCCAGCGCCTGCAGGATATTGCGCTTGGCAACGTCGGGCCTGGTGTATTCCACATAGACGTCGAAGGCGCCCTCCGCCAGCTCGTCGATGCTGGCCACCGCCACGCCGGGCGTGCCCTTGTGCGCGGTCAGTTCGGCCAGGGTCTGGCCGGCGGCGCCGCGCGACAGTCCGGCCACCAGCGTCATATCGTCCGCGTGCGCCACGCCGCGCGCCAGTTCGCCGCCGGCCCAGCCGGTCACGCCGCCCACGGCGACTCGAATGCGATTGCTCATCGTCCTGCTCTCCGATCGTTGGTCCTGAGGTTGGTCCGGCCTTTTCGCCGCGTTGTGCGGCATAGGCCTCTTGCATGCGCCGCGCGGTTCAGCCCGCCGCCCGCCGCCGGTCGATCTTGCGCGCCAGCACGATCGACGTAGTGGTGTGGTTGACGCCATCCAGCGCGCCGATTTCGTCAAGAAGCTTGTCCAGGCGGGCATGCGTGTCGCAGCGGATCACCGCCATATAGTCCACCGGGCCGCTGACCGAATTCAGCTCCTCTATCTCGGGAAAACGCTGCAGCGCCCGCACCACCGCAGGCGCGGCCTTGGGCATCACCGACATGCCGCAGAACGCCAGGATGGCGCTGTCCTCCATCACCTTGCCAAGCCGCACGCCATAGCCGGCGATCACGCCCTCCCGTTCGAGCCGCGCGATGCGGGCCACCACGGTGGTACGGGCAATGCCGAGCTTGCGCGACAGGTTGGCTGCGTTTTCACGCGCGTTGGCCTGCAGCAGGGAGAGCAGGTGGCGGTCGGTCTGGTCGAGGTCGGTCATGAGCCTGGCGGCAGCTGCGGGAAGGTCCCGGGCGGTACCCAGCGACGCATTGAATGAAAGGGTTTCGACGTTTCGACTGATTGTGATGTCGAATCGTTCGAAAGTCAGGCCTTTTCGTCAATCTTGTCCCTTCATTCTGACTGTGCCCGCAACCATACTTTAATCGCGGACAGACACCGATGAAACACTGCCAAGAGGGACATCATGACCAACATCACGCCAACCGGCCATCTGGACCACACTGGACACCTCACCGAAGCCACCGCCCTTGCCGCCCTCGCCGACGCCCCGGGCACCGGCGCCTCGACCGGCATGCCCACGTCCGGCACCAGGCGGGCGCCGATGCGCGTGGTCGTGCTGGGCGCGGGCAAGATCGGCCGCACCATCGCTGTCATGCTGCATGACAGCGGCGATTACCATGTCACCCTGGTCGACCGCGAACCCACCCAGCTCGAAGGCCTGCCCGAAGGCGTCGCCGTACGCGTAGGCGACCCGGACGAGGCCCAGGACTGCGCCTGGCTGCTGGGTGGCGCCGACGCCGTGCTCAACGCGCTGCCGTTCCATGCCGCGGTCGGCGTGGCGACGGTCGCGGCCAGCCTTGGCGTGCATTACTTCGACCTGACCGAGGACGTTGCCGCCACCCATGCCATTCGCCGCCTAGCCGATGGCGCATCCTCGGTGCTGATGCCGCAGTGCGGGCTGGCCCCCGGCTTCATCGGCGTGGTCGGCAACGACCTGGCCCAGCGTTTCCTGCGTGGTGGCGGCGAACTGCTCGACCTGAAGATGCGGGTCGGCGCGCTGCCGCGCTACCCCAGCAACGCGCTCAAGTACAACCTGACCTGGAGCACGGAAGGGCTGATCAACGAATACTGCAATCCCTGCGAGGCCATCGTCGACGGGCGCCGCGTGGAAGTGCCCGCGCTGGAAGGGCTGGAGAGCTTCGCGCTGGACGGCATCGAGTACGAAGCCTTTAATACATCGGGCGGGCTCGGCACGCTGCCCGAGACACTGGCGGGCCGGGCGCGCGACGTGGATTACAAATCGATCCGTTATCCGGGGCACTGCGCGGTGATGAAGCTGTTGCTCAACGACCTGCGGCTGCGCGAGCGCCGCGACTGGATGCTGGAAATCTTCGAGAGCGCGATCCCTGCCACGCAGCAGGACGTGGTGATCGTGTTCGCCAACGCCACCGGCTATGCCGCCGGGAGCAAGGGCGGGCGCGGTCCGCTGACGCAGGCCTCGTTCTCGGTGCGTATCGGCGGCGCCGATACCGCTGCGGGCCACGTCAATGCGATCCAGCTCACTACGGCGGCAGGCATCTGCACCGCGCTGGACCTGGTCGCCAGCGGCAAGCTGCCGCAAGCCGGCTTCGTGCCGCAGGAGGCGATGCCGCTGGACGCTTTCCTGGCCAACCGTTTCGGCCGGCACTACACCCGTCATCCGCTTCAGGAGGCAACGGCATGAAAGCACAGGAATTCGCGGCCTGCTGGCAGGCCATCGGGCTGAAGACGCCCTGGCGCGACGGTGAAGGCCCTGCCGGCGCACTGCCGGTGCGCTCGCCCATCGACGGCGAGGTCTTCGGGCATCTGCCGGCCTGCAGCCTGGCCGATGCGGATGCGCGCATCGAACGCGCCCGCGTGGCGCAGGCCGGCTGGGCCCTGGTGCCGGCGCCGGTGCGCGGCGAGGTGGTGCGGCGTTTCGGCGAAGTGCTGCGCGAACACAAGAAGCATCTCGGCGAGCTGGTCTCGCTCGAATCCGGCAAGATCCTGCAGGAAGGGCTGGGCGAAGTGCAGGAGATGATCGACATCTGCGACTTCGCGGTCGGGCTGTCGCGCCAGTTGCACGGCCTGACCATTGCTTCGGAACGGCCGCAGCACGCCATGCGTGAAACCTGGCATCCCTATGGGCTGTGCGGCGTCATCTCCGCCTTCAATTTCCCGGTGGCGGTATGGGCGTGGAACGCGGCGCTGGCGCTGGTGTGCGGCAACGGGGTGATCTGGAAACCTTCGGAAAAAACGCCGCTGAGCGCGCTGGCCATGCAGAGCCTGCTCGACGGCGTGCTGGAGATCGCCGCGCCCCTGCATGGCGGCATCGCCACGGTGCTCCCGGGCGGGCAGGCGCTGGGCCGGCATCTGGTCGAGCACGCCGATGTGCGGCTGGTGAGCGCCACCGGCTCCACCCGCATGGGCCGGGAAGTCGGCATGGCCTGCGCCTCGCGCTTCAAGCGTGCCATCCTTGAGCTTGGCGGCAACAATGCCGCCATCATCGCGCCCTCGGCCGATCTCGAACTGGCGATCCGCGCGATGACCTTCTCCGCGGCCGGCACGGCGGGGCAGCGCTGCACCTCGCTGCGCCGCGCCTTCGTCCATGCCGATCTGCTGGAGACCGTGACGCAGCGCCTGATCCAGGTGTTCGGCAGCCTGCCGGTGGGCGATCCGCTTGCCGAAGGCACCCTGGTCGGTCCGCTGATCGATGGCGCCGCCGGCGCGGCCATGGCCGGTGCGCTGCTCCGGTGCCGCGAGCTCGGCAACACTGTGCATGGCGGCGAGCGCGTGCTGGCTGAGCATTTTCCCAACGCCGAATACGTGAGGCCGGCGCTGGTGCTGACCGATCGCCAGCACGAGACGATGCTGACGGAAACGTTCGCGCCGATCTTGTATGTGATGCCCTACACCACGCTGGAGGAAGCCATCGCATTGAACAACGCGGACGAGCACGGCTTGTCGTCCTGCATCTTTACCGAGTCGCTGCGGGAGGCGGAGCGCTTCATGTCCGCCGCCGGCAGCGATTGCGGGATCGCCAATGTGAATATCGGGACGAGCGGGGCGGAGATCGGCGGGGCGTTCGGCGGGGAGAAGGCTACCGGAGGGGGGCGTGAATCCGGCTCCGATGCCTGGAAGGGCTATATGAGGCGGGCTACCAATACGGTGAATTATGGGGATGTGTTGCCGTTGGCGCAGGGGGTCAGGTTTGAGGTTTGAGGTTTGGGCGTGAGGGGGCGTGAGTGGGCGTCTGTTGGGCGTTTGTGCTTCAACGTCAACTGCAGTTTCACCTCGCATACGGGGAGCCGTGTCGCCACGGCTCGCTTCGCCCCGCAATCCCAAGTCCCTTTACGTTCACCCAAACGTTGCGATTCGTAACAAGGGTTACAGCAGGTTGACCCTGTATTACCAACCCGCCCCGTATAACGTTCTTAAGGCAACAACCAAGCCGCAAGGACGATGACAATGAAAACACTGATGATTGGGCTGGTGGTCGCAGGCGCTGCGATGCTGGGCGGCTGCGCGGTCTATCCGGCTTATCCTGCGTACGGTGGCGATGTGGGCGTGGCGGTGGCGCCCGCGCCGGTCTATGCTCCGCCGGTGGTGGTGGCCCCTGGCTTCTACGGCGGCTACTATGGCTATCACGGCTACGGCGGTCGCCGCTACCGTTATTGGCGTTGATGTGGGCTGACGGCGACGGAGCCCGCGCGAGGCGCGTGCCGTTTCAGGCCTGGCCGTTGAGGCCGCCCCAGCTCGGCGCCAGGGTCTGCGGCACGTCGATCAGGTCGAGCACGCGGCCGACGGTGTGGTCGACCAGTTCCGCCAGGGTCTGCGGTTTCTGGTAGAAGCCGGGCACCGGGGGAAAGATGATGCCGCCCATCTCGGTGACGGCGGTCATATTGCGCAGGTGGGCGAGATTCAGCGGTGTTTCGCGCACCATCAGCACCAGCTTGCGGCGCTCCTTGAGCGTGACGTCGGCGGCGCGGGTGATGAGGTTGTCGGACAGGCCGTGCGCGACGGCCGCCAGCGTGCGCATCGAGCAGGGCGCCACTACCATCGCGTGGGCGCCGAAGGAGCCGCTGGCAATGGTGGCGCCGATATCCCGCACGTTGTGCACCACGTCGGCGAACGCTTCCACCTCGGCCTTGCCGAGGTCGAGTTCGTGCTGCAGGTTCATCACGCCCGCGGGCGAGATCAGCAGGTGCGTCTCCACGCCAGGCGCGGCGCGCAGCACCTGCATCAGCCGGACGCCGTAGACCGCGCCGGTGGCGCCCGTGATGGCGACGATCAGGCGCCGCGGCTGGCTGCCGCCGGTCGCGGTCATGCCAGCGCTCAGGCCTTGAGCAGCGATTGCAGTTCGCCGTTCTGGTACATCTCCATCATGATGTCCGAGCCGCCGATGAACTCGCCGTTCACGTAGAGCTGGGGAATGGTCGGCCAGCTGGCGTATTCCTTGATGCCCTGGCGGATGCCTTCATCCTCGAGCACGTTGACCGTGGTCGGTGCGTCGACGCCGCAGGCCTTCAGGATCTGGATGGCGCGGCCGGAGAAGCCGCACATCGGGAACTGGGCGGTGCCCTTCATGAACAGGACCACCGGGCTGCCCTTGACGATCTGGTCGATCTTTTGCTGCACGTCACTCATGATGTCTCTTTTCGGTTGAAGCGCGATGCCGGCTCGGGCCGGTCGCCACTATCGGGAAATCGGAGGGCGCGCGGACGGCGCGCACCGTTGAATCATTGATTTTACCGGAATCGGCCGCTTGCTTCAGGCGCCCGCCAGGGGTGCGGGCCGCAGCCGGGCGCCGGTGCAGCGCTCGTGGCCGGCAAGGTCCCGCGCGGTGAAGATATCGGCCATGCCGGCTGCCGCCAGCAGGTCGCGCGCTGCCTGGCCCTGGTCGTAGCCGTGCTCCATCAGCAGCCAGCCGCCGGCGCGCAGGTGCGCGGCCGCCCCGGCCACGATGGCGGCCAGGTCCGACAGGCCGTCGCCATGATCGGTCAGGGCATCGATCGGTTCGAAGCGCAGGTCGCCCTGGACCAGGTGCGGGTCCCCGGCGGCGATATAGGGCGGATTGCTGACAATCAGGTCGAAACGCTGCCCGGCGGGCAAGCCGGCATACCAGTCGGAAGCGAGAAAGCGCACATTGCCGGCGTCCAGCGCCTGGGCGTTGTCTTGCGCCACCCGCAGCGCGCCGGGGGAGATATCGGTGGCCCAGACCTCGGCGTCGGGCCGCTCGCAAGCCAGGGTGACGGCCAGCGCGCCTGAGCCGGTGCCCATATCCAGTACCACGGGGGTGGCCAGCGGCGCCAGCAGCCTGAGCGCGGCTTCCACCGCGATCTCCGTGTCAGGACGCGGAATCAGCACGTCGGGCGTGACGCGAAAGGCGCGTCCGAAGAATTCGCGTTCGCCCAGCAGGTAAGCCACCGGTTCGCCGGCCAGGCGGCGCCCCAGCAGTGCCGCAAAGCGGTCGCGCTGGGCGGGCGCCAGCATGTCGCCGTCGCGCGTGATCAACTGCGTGCGGGTCAGTCCGGTGACGTGGCTGAGCAGCAGGCGCGCTTCCAGCGCCGGCAATCCTGCCGCGATGGCCAGCGCCTGCGCTGCATGCACGGAAATCGTTTCAGGCAGGTCAGCCGGCGCGGAACTGCCGATGGCTGCGGGGGAGGCGGCGTGCGTGGTGCTGGACATGGGCGGGGGAGCGGGGCGAAGCGCCTGGCGATGGCGCAAAACCATGAATCGAAAAAGGAAAACCCCGCCGGGACGTATCCTGGCGGGGTTTGCAGTGTAACGCGGCAGCCAGCGGGGCGGGGAGGTCCGGGCCGCGATCGCCGCAGGCCGGCCTGTTGCCGCCCGGCAGCCTTGATTACTTGTTGACTGCGTCCTTGGCCTTGTCGGCGCCGGCGTTGACCGCGTCCTTCGCGGCTTCCTTGGCCTTGGCCATGGCGTTGCCGGCGTCTGCCTTGGCCTGGTCGGCTGCGGCGGAGACATCGGAAGCGGCGCTGGCGGCGGCAGCCTTGGCTGCGTCAGCGGCGTTGCCGGCTGCGGATGCGGCATCGCTGGCGGCGGCCTTCGCGGATTCGGCGGCGTTCTGCATGGCGCTTTCGGCGCTCGGCGTGGCAGGCGCTTCTTCCTTCTTGCTGCAGGCAGCCAGGGCGGCGGTGATCATCAACAGCGCGAGCAATTTCTTCATGATTTCGTCCTTTTGTCCGTTTCGAGTGTCGACACGCCGACCTCTGGGATGGAGGCTCAGTCGAAAACGATTATAGACAGCGAAGAATGGCACGCCAGTGCTGTTGCAAGCATTTACAACAGATACAAAGGTTTTCGTTCAGAAATCCGGATTTATGCAGCACAACCCGGATCATTGCCTTAATGCGGGTTGTCTCGTCGCAATATCGTGGTAATAGCGCGACGATTAATGGTCTTCGCCAAGCGCCGCCAACTGGTCGGCCTGGTGCTCCGCGGCCAGTGCGGACAACAGTTCATCGAGGTCGCCGTCCATGATCATGTCGATCTTGTAGAGCGTCAGGTTGATGCGGTGATCGGTCACCCGGCCCTGCGGGAAATTGTAGGTGCGGATACGGTCGCTTCTGTCCCCGGAGCCGATCAGGTTGCGCCGCGTGCTGGCTTCCTTCGCCTGGGCAGCGCGCAATTGCTGGTCCATCAGCCGGGCGGCCAGCACTTTCATGGCCTTGTCCTTGTTGCGGTGCTGGCTGCGGTCGTCCTGGCATTCCACCACGATGCCGGTGGGCAGGTGGGTGAGGCGCACCGCCGAATCGGTCTTGTTGACGTGCTGGCCGCCCGCGCCCGAGGCGCGGAAGGTATCGACGCGCAAGTCGGCGGGATTGATCTCGATCTCGGCCACTTCGTCCGCCTCGGGCATCACTGCCACCGTGCAGGCCGAGGTGTGGATACGTCCCTGCGCCTCGGTGGCCGGCACGCGCTGCACGCGATGGCCGCCCGATTCGAACTTCAGCCTGGAAAACACCGCATCGCCGGCGATGCGGATAATCACTTCCTTGTAGCCGCCCAGGTCCGAGGGCGACTCGCTCATCAGTTCCACCTGCCAGCGCTGGCGTTCGGCGTAGCGCGTGTACATGCGCAGCAGGTTGGCCGCGAACAGCGCGCTTTCCTCGCCGCCGGCGCCGGCCCGGATTTCCAGCAGCAGGTTGCGGTCGTCGTTGGGGTCCTTGGGCAGCAGCAGCTTCTGCAGGCTGCTCGCCAGTGTGTCCAGCCGCTCGCGGGCCGCGGTGATCTCGTCGGCGGCGAATTCCTTCATCTCGGGGTCGTCCAGCAGCGCTTGGGCGGTGCCCAGGTCTTCCTGGGCCTGGCGGTACTGCGCATATTGCTCGGCCACCGGCGACAGTTCGGCGTGCTCGCGGGTGAGCTTGCGGTACTGGTCCATCTTGGCGGTGGCGTCTTCGCGTGCGAGCAGGGCGTTGACTTCGTCGAGTCGCTCGGCCAGTTGGTCGAGCTTGGATAGCATGCTGGCTTTCATGGAATTCCGGGCAGGGGCGCGATAAGACGGGTGGATGGGCGGGTGGATGCGGCGTGTTGCGGGCTGGGGCTGCGTGCAGGGCGGCGGCACAATGGCCTGCGCGCCGGGCGCGACGCGAGGTTGGCCGGGCGCAGGACGCGCGCGGCCGGGGCGAGCGCGGCTAGCGCTCGGAGTGGCTGCTGTGGCGGAACAGGCCCGGCACCAGGCGCAGCAGGGTTTCGCGGTCGTCGCCCTGGGTGTGGTTCAGCGCGTGGGTGGGGCCGTGCAGGAATTTGCGGGTGAGCGCGCCGGACAGCGCTTCGAGCACGGCCTCGGGATCGTCGCCGCGCGCCAGCATGCGGCGCGCGCGCTCCAGTTCGGCCTGGCGCATGGCCTCGCCCTGCGCCTGCAGGTCGCGGATGACCGGCACCACGCTGCGGGTTTCGAGCCAGTGCATGAAATTCTGCACGCGGCTCTCGATGATGGCCTCCGCCTGGGCCACGGCGGCCTGGCGCATGGCATTGCCCTCGCGCACGATGGCGCCGAGGTCGTCCACGGTGTACAGGAAGACGTCGTCCAGGCGCGCGACTTCGGGCTCCACGTCGCGCGGCACGGCCAGGTCCACCATCATGATGGGGCGGTGGCGGCGCAGCTTGACCGCGCGTTCCACCGCGCCCAGGCCGATGATGGGCAGGGAACTGGCGGTGCAGGACACCACGATATCGAATTCATGCAGGCGCGCGCCCAGGTCCGACAGGCGGATCGCCTCGGTGGTCAGGCCCTGGCCGGCAAGCGCCTCGGCGAGCTTTTCGCCGCGCTCGACGGTACGGTTGGCCACCACCATCTGGCGCGGCGTTTGCGCCGCGAAGTGGGTGGCGCACAGCTCGATCATCTCGCCCGCGCCGATGAACAGCACGCGCTGGGTCGAGACGCTTTCGAAAATGCGCTGGGCCAGGCGCACCGCGGCGGCGGCCATCGACACCGAATGCGCGCCGATCTCGGTCTGGCCGCGGACTTCCTTGGCCACCGCGAACGTGCGCTGGAACAGCTGGTTCAGGTAGGTGCCGAGCGCGCCGGCTTCCCCGGCGGTACGCACCGCATCCTTCAACTGGCCCAGGATCTGGGTTTCGCCCAGCACCATCGAATCCAGCCCGCTGGCCACGCGGAAGGCATGGCGCACGGCCTCGGATTGCGGCAGCGAGTAAAGATGGGGCGCGAGTTCGCCGGCCGGCACGTTATGGTGCTGCGCCAGCCAGCGCAGCGTATGCTCGAAGCCTTCCGAGCCCGACACCAGCACATCGGTGGCGCAGTAGATCTCGGTGCGGTTGCACGTGGAGAGGATGGCGGCTTCGGTTCCCGACTTGCCCGCCAGGTGGGTGCGCAAGGCGCCCAGCGCCGGTTTGATCTGCTCAAGCGGAAACGCCACTCGCTCGCGCAGCGAGACGGGCGCCGTGGTGTGATTGATACCGATCGCGAGCAGTTGCATGGTGGGGAACATGTCTCTTGGGCCGGAGCTCCGTGCCGTGGCGACGAACGCCGCAGCGCGGGCATGTGATGCCAATCCGGACGCGGATTCGCGCACGGATTCCGGCGCAAAGCGCCGCCGAACCGGGCTACATTATAGCGCCAGGTGCGAACCTTGCGCCCTAGCCAGATGGCTGTGGCTGGGTTTGCCGTATCGTTACGGCCACGGGCGGCTTGTGGCCGCGCGGATCGGATGACCCGGAAGCTAGGAGAAAAGTGATGTTGGATACGCTGGTAGTGGGGGCGCTGGCCGGGCTGGCGGCGCGGTCGCTGCACCCCGCAGGCAGGATCAGCCTGCTGGCGGCGGTGGTGTTTGGGGTGCTGGGCGCGCTTGCCGCTTTTTATGGCGGGCGCGGTGTTCACCTGTTCGTGGATGGGCAGATGATGGGGTGGGGGGCTGCGATTCTGGGGGCGGGGGTGATGGTCGGGGTCTGGGGGGTGGTCAGGGGGCGGTGACTTCCCCCCTATTACGCCTCCAGATACGCCTGCAGATTATCTCGTCTCCAGAAACCGCTTCAATACCCCGCTCGAATAATGACTGGCAACCTCGGTCAGGAACGCAGCAAAATCCACGTGCGCGGTATCGTCGGCCCGATCCGATAACGTCCGCATCACCGCGTATTTCACGCCATATTCATGGCAGACCTGTCCCACCGCGGCCCCCTCCATTTCCACCGCCAGCACGCCGGGGAGGCGTTCGCGCAATTCGGCCGCGGCGGCGGGCGAGCCGATGAACTGGTCGCCGCTGGCGATCATGCCCACGTGCAGCGCCGGCGCGCCGACGCCGAAGCGGGCCAGCACATCGGCCGGTACCGAGGCCGGCAGGTCTTCGCGCAGATAGCCGGACACGGCTTCGCGCAGCGCGGTGGTCAGGGCGGGGTCGGTGGGGAATTCCGCGCGGTCCAGCAGCGGGACTTCATGCCGCCCGAAGAACGGGCGCGCGTCCAGGTCGTGTTGCAGTGTGCGGTCGGCTACCACCACGTCGCCCACCCGCGTATCGGCGCCGATGCCGCCGGCCAGGCCGGTGAAGACGATCTCGTCCACGCCGAACTCGCGGATCAGCGTCACCGTGGTGGCCGCGGCGGCCACCTTGCCCATGCGCGCCAGCACCAGCACGCAGCGCTGGCCGTACAGGTGGCCGACGTGATAGTCGCGCATGCCGATGCGCTGCACCGTGGCGCGCGCGTCGTCGTGGCGCATGGCGGCCACCAGGCCGTCGACTTCATCGTGAATGGCAGCAAGGATACCTAGGGTCATGGCAGGCGGGCCGGGCGCGGCCGGATTGGAAAAACGCACAGCATACCGGGCCGGGCCACGGCGGCAAAGCGGCGGCGGGCGCGGATGCCGCGCCTTGCCGCCAGCGTCGCGCCAAGCTGCGCAGGGCGCGCGCCTTTGCTACAGTGCACTGGCGTATCCATCACATGGGGCTTTCATGCAGCCATCCTCAATGCAAAGCTTTCAAGCCCGGCGAGCCGTGCGCCAGGCACTGGCCGACTGGCGCGAGCAGGGCCTGCTCGGCGCCGACGGCGTGGCCACGGCCTGGCCGCCGACCGAGCCCGATGCGGGCGGCTGGCGAACCTGGCTCGACCGCGCCTTGCTGGCGCTGGGCGCGGCGCTGCTGTGTGCCGGCGTGATCGTGTTCTTCGCCTTCAACTGGCAGGATCTGCACAAGTTCGCCAAGTTCGGTCTGCTCGCCGGCGCTTTGAGCTTGCTGGCCGCGTTCGCCCTGCTGCGCCCGCCCGCCGACATGGCGGGCCGCGCCGCGCTGTGCGGCGCCCAGGTGGTGGCCGGCGTATTGCTGGCGGTGATCGGGCAGGTCTACCAGAGCGGCGCCGACGCCTGGCAACTGTTCGCCTTGTGGGCCTTGCTCGCGGTGCCATGGGCGCTGGCGGCGCGCGCGGCGCCGCACTGGTGGCTGGTGATCGTGCTGGCCAATGTGGCATTGCTGCGGTATCTCAGCGTCCGGCTCGGGGTGGGCGGCATGTTCGACCTGCTGTTCAGGTCCGATAGCGAGCGCGCGACCACCTTGCTGCTGCTGGGCGCCGCCCTGCTGCAACTGGCATGCTGGTTCGCGCTGTGCGCCCTGGCCCCGGTCTTCGGCTTTCGCGGGCTGGCCGGCGCGCGCATCCTTGCCGCGCTGGCGTGCGGGTATGCCGGCTGGCTGGGCCTTGGCAGCATCCTGCACAATCGCTTCGACCCCGCCATGTTCGGCATCGCCTTGCTGGCGCTGGGGGGCCTGCTTGCCTGGTTCCGCCTGCGCGCCTTCGACGTGGTTGCGCTCAGCCTGGCCAGCTTTTCCGGCATCGTGGTGCTGGTCACCGCGGTGGCGCGGCTGCTGCTGGATGTCAACCGGGCGGGCTTCGGCGCCTTCCTGCTTTTGGGGCTGCTGACCATCGGCCTGTCCGCCACGGCGGCGACGTGGCTGCTGCGCGCCTACCGGCAGCACGGTCCGGCCGACGCGGGTGGCACGCCGGATGGCGCAAGCAAGGGGGAGCCGGCATGAACAGCGATCGTCTCGCGGTACAGGCGCTGTGGCAGGAACTCGCCGCGCGCGGGCTGGTGCAGGGGCAGCCCGCGCCAGCGCAAGCCCGCACACCATGGGCGGTACGCTTGCTGATGGGGCTGGCGGGCTGGCTTGGCGCCGTGTTCTTTCTCGTCTTCCTGCTCGGCTCGGTATTTGTTGCCGCGCGCGATAACGGCGCGGCGATCGCGTTCTGCGGCGCCGCGATGATCGCGCTGGCGGCGGTACTGTACCGGCGGCGCGCAGGCGGTACGGCGCTCGAGCAATTCGCGCTGGCCATCAGCCTGAGCGGCCAGGGCCTGCTGGTGTACGGTGCCGGAGCAATCTACGACGGCAGCCGCCTGCTCGAATCCGCGGCCTTCTGGGGCTCGCTGGCGCTGCTGCAGGCGGTGCTATACGCGCTGGTGCCCAACCGGCTGCATCGCTTCCTGGCGGCGCTGGGCGTATGGACCGGCGTGGCGCTCGCGCTGCACCTGGCCATGATGCCGGGCCTGCACCATGCCTGGCAATCGTTGAGCTTTGCGCTGGGCTGGCTGGCGCCGCTCGCCCTGACGCTGCTGACCGGCTTCGTGCTCGCGGAAGCGCGGCTTTGCGCGGCGGGTCTCTACGGCTGGATCGAACCCGCGGCGGATGCCACGCTGCTGTTCGCGCTTGGCGCTGCCGTGTTCGTCACCGGGATCGGCCAACCCTACGCACTGCTGTTCGACGCCGACACCGGACGCCACACCGGCGCCTACTGGGTAGCCGGCGCACTGTGCGGCGCGGTGCTCGCCGCCTTCGTGCTTGCCGAGTCGGGCCGCCTGCGGCTACGCCCGGCAGTGCGCCTGGCCGCGCTAGTCGGCGCCATCCTGTTCAGCGCGCTGCTGGCCGGCGCGCCGGCGGTGGTCGCCGCCGCGCTGGCGCTGGGGCTGGCCTTGCGGCGCGGCTCATTGCCCTGGCTGGGGCTGGCCATTGCCGCGCTCGGCGGCGGCTTCATCTGGTACTACAGTGCGCTGCACTGGACGCTGCTGATCAAGTCCGCCACGCTGGCGGGCGCCGGCCTGGCGGTACTGGTATTGCGCATGGGACTGACGCGCCGCGACGGCGCAGGGAGGCAGGCATGAAACGCTGGATATGGCTGGCTTGGGTGCTCACGCTGGGGCTGGCCGCGGTTGCCGTCGGCAGCAAGGAGCGGTTGCTGGCGCATGGTGACACGGTGTATCTGCGGCTCGCGCCGGTCGATCCGCGCTCGCTGATGCAAGGCGACTACATGGCGCTCAACTTTGCGATCGCCGACGCCATTCGCTCGGCGCGCCAGCAGCAGGACATGGCGCCGGCGCGGGAACAAGTCGCGGTGATCCGCCGCGACGCGCGGGGCGAAGCGACGCTGGTGCGCTTGCATGCCGGTGAACCGCTGGTGCCCGGCGAGCAGTTGCTGCGCTTCCAGACCGTGCCGTCGCGCTGGGGCGGCGTGCAGGTCCAGGTATCGACGGATGCGTATTTTTTCCAGGAAGGGCAGGGCGAACGGTTCGAGAAAGCGCGCTATGGCGAGTTTCGGGTGAACGCGGACGGGCAGGCGCTGCTGGTGGGGTTGCGGGGGGAGGATTTGAAGGCGTTGTGAGCGGGGAGGGTGGTTGGCCGGCGGACCGCACATGGTATGTGAACTCCTGTTTCGGCCGGTGTCGCGTCCGCGATTGCGAGGCTATGCTTTGGCCGTCGCTGCAATCGAGCAGAGGACCGGAAGACCGCTTCGCTGACGGCGCCGCAAGCCCTTGCCTCGATCCCGGCTGTCCAGCGGACTCACGCTCGATCCTTGGGCGAGGGCAGGCAACACCGTCGAAGCCTTCCCTGAAGATTAATCTTTATAGTCGATCCACATTTGTTTAATTCGAATGACATTTGTTTGATTTATCTTCCTATTTTTCCGGTAATCTCCCCAGCGCGGCCATATAGAGCCGCAGAAGGCGGCCCGGTTCGGTACTCCGCCATAACGCACGCCAGTGTTGTCCACCCAACCACGGAAGGGTATGGCTTGTTAACCAGGCAGTCGTTATCCATTCGGCATTGCGCATTGCGCTGCCGCTCGGTGGCGGCGCAATTTCTTCGCTTCATGCCGGAATAATCAGGAGAAGTCTTAATGAAAAAAACAACTGCAATCCCTCTGCTCGGCGCAACGGTGTTGCTTGCCTCCCTGCTTGGCGGGTGCGCCACGGAAACCTCGACCGCCCTGCCGGTGCAGAAGGTGGAGAGCGCCAGCCGCCCCTACGCCGGCGTGCGGACCCCGATCGCCGTTGGCAAGTTCGATAACCGCTCGAGCTATATGCGAGGCGTGTTTTCCGACGGCGTCGACCGGCTGGGCGGCCAGGCCAAGACCATCCTGATCACGCATCTGCAGCAAACCAACCGCTTCAATGTGCTGGATCGCGACAATATGGAAGAGATCAAGCGCGAGGCGGCGATCAAGAGCCAGGCGCAGCGGCTGAAGGGCGCTGATTATGTGGTCACCGGCGACGTGACCGAGTTCGGGCGCAAGGAGACCGGCGACAAGCAGCTGTTCGGCATTCTGGGCCGTGGCAAATCGCAGGTGGCTTACGCCAAGGTTGCCTTGAACGTGGTCAATATCGCGACGTCGGAAGTCGTCTTCTCCGCCCAGGGCGCGGGCGAGTACGCACTGTCGAGCCGCGAGGTCATCGGCTTCGGCGGAACCTCCAGCTACGACTCGACGCTTAACGGCAAGGTGCTGGATCTGGCGATGCGCGAGGCGGTCACGAATCTGGTCACCGGCATCGAAAGCGGTGCCTGGAAGCCGGGCAATCCCTGAGCATTGACGACCGACCAGGAAAAGAGATGAACAAGATATTTCGGCCATGGCGCCCGCTGGCGCCGGTCTTGATGGGAAGCGTCTTGCTGGCAGGGTGCGCGGCGCCCAAGAGCCTGTATCAATGGGAGAGCTACCAGCCCCAGGTCTACGAGTATTTCAAGGGGGAATCGAAGCAGGCGCAGGTCGAGGCGCTCGAGCGCGATCTGCAGAAGATCACCGCGGCGGGCAGCAAGGCGCCACCGGGCTACCACGCGCACCTGGGCCTGTTGTATGCCGATATTGGCAAGGACGACCAGATGGTCCAGCAATTCCAGACGGAGAAGACCCTGTTTCCGGAGTCGGCGACTTATGTCGATTTCCTGTTGAAGAACGTCAAGCGGGGTGGGGATAAGAAATGAAGCCACTGTTCAAACGCATACTCGCCATCTCGGCGGTGGCCTTGCTGGCGGCCGGGTGCGCCGCGCCCAAGCAGGTCGACTATGCCGCCTTCAAGCAGAGCCGCCCCCGTTCGATCGTGGTCCTGCCGCCGCTGAACGAGTCGCCCGACGTGCAGGCGACGTACAGTATGCTGTCGCAGGTCACCTATCCGCTCGCCGAAGCCGGCTACTACGTGCTGCCGGTGGCGCTGGTGGATGAGACCTTCAAGCAGAACGGCCTGACCACCGCGGGCGATATCCACGGCGTCGCGCCGGCAAAGCTGAAGGACATCTTCGGGGCGGATGCGGCGCTGTACGTCACCGTGACGAAATACGGCACCACCTATATGGTGCTCAGCAGCGCCACCGTGGTGACCGCAAGCGCGAAGCTGGTCGACCTGAAGACCGGCGAGACGCTGTGGAGCGGCTCCGCCTCGGCCTCCAACGACGAAGGCGGCAACAGTGGCGGCGGGCTGGTCGGCATGCTGGTTACCGCGGCGATCAAGCAGGTGGTCAACAGCGTCACGGAAGCGGGTCATACCGTGGCCGGCGTGACCAGCCAGCGGTTGCTGTCGGCTGGGCGCCCGGGCAGCATCCTGTATGGGCCGCGCAATCCGAAGTACGGTACGGATTGAGGTCGGCAAGGGCGCGGCGTCGTGCCGCCCCCTGTCATGCCGTGCGAGCCCGGCGCGTGCGGTGCCGGCAAGAGACGGCGCCGCGCTTCGACGGGCAGGCGGCGCGGTCACTGCCGCTCGATCCTGCCGAGCATCAGCGCGCCCCCCATGTAGCCGCCGACGCTCAAAACACCAAAGCGTGGACGATCCAACGTTCCGGTCAGCAATGGTATCGGCAGCGCACGAATATGACGCCCGCCGGCGCCGCGGATAAAAATAAAAAACCCCGCAGGCACAAGGCCTTACGGGGTCTTTGTTGTCCGCCAATGTTGGCTGGCGGCCGGTATCTGGCTTAGACGTTGAACAAGAAATTCATCACATCCCCATCCTTCACCACATACTCCTTCCCTTCCGCCCGCATCTTGCCGGCTTCCTTGGCGCCTTGCTCGCCCTTGTAGGCGATGAAGTCCTCATAGGCGATGGTCTGGGCGCGGATGAAGCCGCGTTCGAAGTCGGTGTGGATCACGCCGGCGGCCTGCGGGGCGGTGTCGCCCACGTGGATGGTCCAGGCGCGCACTTCCTTCACGCCAGCGGTGAAATAGGTCTGCAGGCCCAGCAGGGTGAAGCCGGCGCGGATCACGCGGTCCAGGCCGGGTTCTTCCATGCCGAGGTCGGCCAGGAACTCGGCCTTGTCCGCCTCGTCGAGGTCGGCGATCTCGGCTTCGATGGCGGCGCAGACCGCCACCACCGGCGACTTGGTCTTGGCGGCGTGGGCGCGCACGGCGTCCAGGTGCGGGTTGTTCTCGAAGCCGTCTTCGCGCACGTTGGCGACGTACATGGTGGGCTTGGCGGTGATCAGGCACAGCGGCTTGATGGCTGTCCATTCTTCGTCGGACAGGTCGAGCGTGCGCACGGCCCTGGCTTCGTTGAGCACGGCCTGGGCCTTTTCCAGCACGGCCACCAGGCGCAGTGCTTCCTTGTCGCCGGCGCGGGCGGGCTTGATGTAGCGGGCGTGCGCCTTTTCCACCGTGGCGAGGTCGGCCAGCGCGAGTTCGGTGTTGATCACCTCGATGTCCGACAGCGGGTCGACCTTGCCGGCCACGTGGATCACGTTCTCATCCTCGAAGCAGCGCACCACGTGGGTGATGGCGTCGGTTTCGCGGATATTGGCCAGGAACTGGTTGCCCAGGCCTTCACCCTTGGAGGCGCCCGCCACCAGGCCGGCGATGTCGACGAATTCGACCACGGCCGGCAGGACGCGCTCGGGTTTGACGACCTCTGCCAGCTTGGCAAGCCTCGTATCCGGCACTTCCACTACGCCCACATTGGGCTCGATGGTGCAGAACGGGTAGTTCTCGGCGGCGATGCCGGCCTTGGTCAGGGCGTTGAACAGCGTGGACTTGCCGACGTTGGGCAGGCCGACGATGCCGCATTTGAGGCTCATGGTAAACCTTATAAATCAATGGGTTGCTGTTCGTCCCGGGTTGTCCTGGGTGCATCCGGCCCGTGGCAAGGGCGGCTTGGCGACGTCTCAGGGGGAACACCGGGCACGAGGCAAAACCAGCAAAACGGGGCGACGCTTCACCGGTTTTGTACTGGATTTGCCATCAGAAAAACGGCTATTGTAACCTTCCCTGGCACCGCGCTGGACCGCTACGGGGCGAGTCCGGGGGACCCATTCTTGCGGGATGGGTGTTTGGTACAGGCCCAGGCGCGGCCTGGTTTGCTCGTTGCAACCGGGCATGTGACCCAAGGCCGTCCCACAAGGGCTGGGCGTTGTGCGCCAGTGTTGCAGGCGCGAACGTGCGAGAGCGAGCCGAAGCCGTCACGGCAGGGTGGCTATAATCCACGCATGACTCGTCCATCTCCCTCCCGTTTCCAGGTTGCCGTGGTCGGCGGCGGCATCGTCGGCAAGGCTTGTGCGTTGCTGCTGGCCCAGCAGGGCATGCAGGTGGCGCTGATCGCGCCGCGCCCGCCGGCCGCCGCGCCGGAAGCGGACCAGTGGGACAGCCGCATCTACGCTTTCTCCGCCAGTTCGCAGGCCCTGCTCGAGCGGTTGAGGGTGTGGGAGGCGCTGAATCCCGCGCGGGTGCAGCCGGTCTGCGACATGCGCGTGTTCGGCGATGCGAGCGCGGCCCGGGCCGATGTCACGGCCGCCGGCGACCTGCATTTCTCCGCCTATGCCGCCACGGTGCCCCAGCTGGCCTGGATCATCGAGTCGGGCCATGTCGAGCGCACGCTCGATACGGCCTTGCGCTTCCAGCACCAGGTGCACTGGCATGACGACACCGCCGCGGCCTTCCTGCGCGACCATGACGGCGCCACGCTGACCCTGGCCGGCGGCGACAAGGTGCGCGCGGCCTGCGTGGTGGGCGCGGACGGCGCGCGCTCCTGGCTGCGCGATCAATGCCATATTCCGGTTTCCAAGCGCCGCTATCGCCAGCTTGGCGTGGTGGCCAATTTCGAGTGCGAGCTGCCGCACCAGGATACGGCCTGGCAGTGGTTCCTGGGCGTGCCGCCCAAGCTGATGGCCGACGAGGAACCCGCCAACGGCGAGATCCTTGCCATCCTGCCCTTGCCCGGGCGCCGCGTCTCCATGGTCTGGTCGGCCGATGAAGGCCACGCCAGCGAGTTGCTGGCGCTGTCGCCGGAGGCGCTGGCCGCCACCGTGATGCAGGCCGCCAGCGGCGCGGTGGGCCGCCAGTTCGGCGCGCTGCGCTGCATTACGCCGGCGCAGGGCTTCCCGCTGGTGCTGCAGCGCGCCGAGCAGTTCGTGCAGCCGCACGTGGTGCTGGTGGGCGATGCCGCCCATGTGGTGCACCCGCTGGCGGGGCAGGGGATGAACCTGGGTTTGCGCGATGTCGCGGAACTTGGCCGCGTGATGGCCGCCAAAGAGTCTTTCCGCGGCGAAGGCGAACTGCGCCTGCTGCGCCGCTACGAGCGGGCGCGCGCCACCGACCTGCTCTCCCTGACTGCCGCCACCGATGGCCTGCACCGGCTGTTCTCCCTGCCCGGCGGCGTTGCGCGCACGGTGCGCAATACCGGCATGCGGGTGGTGGGCGGACAGTCGCTGCTTAAACGTTTTCTAATCGGTCGCGCGCTGGGCTGAGCCCCGGGCACGCTATTTTGCGCTCCCTGCGCGCCCCGAACCATCGATTCACTGGAGTCATCATGTTGCAATTCCTGCGCCGCCGTCCCGCCCTTTCCGTCACCATTGCCGGTGGCCTTGCGGCAGCCGGCTTCGCGCTGCACGCCATGGCCGCGGGCGAGCCCGGCGTCGACCGCATCAAGGAATCGATGCAGAAAATGCTGGGCGGACGCGCCGAAGTGAAGAGCGTGGCCAAGACCCCGGTGCCCGGCCTGTTCGAGGTGAACATCGGCGGCCAGGTGGTCTATACGGATGCCAGCGGCCGCTACATCATCAACGGCGAGATGGTCGACACCAAGACCGGCACCAACCTGACCGAGGAGCGGCTGGCCAGCATCAACCGCATCAAGTGGACGGACCTGCCGCTGGCGCGCGCCATCAAATGGACCAAGGGCGACGGCAGCCGCCAGGTGGCGGTGTTCTCCGACCCGAATTGCGGTTACTGCAAGCGCATCGAGCAGACTTTCCAGCAGATGGACAACATCACGGTCTATACCTTCCTGTATCCGGTGCTGTCGCCGGATTCCGAGGTGAAGGCCAAGCAGGTCTGGTGCGCCGCCGACCGCACCAAGGCCTGGCGCGACTGGATGGTCAACAAGGTGGCGCTGACCGGCAACGGCAGCTGCAAGACCCCCGTGGATGAGAACCTGGCGCTCGGCCAGAGCCTCAATGTCACCGGCACGCCGGCCGTGTTCTTCATGGACGGCACCCGCATTCCCGGCGCCGCCGACGCCGCCACGCTCGAGCGCAAGCTCGCCAGCCTCAAGAAGTAAGCACACAGCGCCGGCGGCCTTCCCGGCACTGCCGTGCCGGGAAGGCCGGTCGTCTTTGCGCAAAGACCAGAATCCGGAAACCGGAAGGAGACACCATGACGTTCCAGGCCCTGCTATTGACCCAGGCCGATGGCGCCACCCAGGCCGCCGTGACCGCGCTCGACGAATCCAACCTGCCTGCCGAGGGCGATGTGCTGGTGGCGGTCGACTACTCCACCATCAACTTCAAGGACGGGCTGGCCATCACCGGCCGCTCGCCGGTGGTGCGCAAGTGGCCGATGGTGGCCGGCATCGACGGGGCCGGCACCGTGCTGGAATCCACCCATCCGCGCTGGAAGGCCGGCGACAAGGTGGTGCTCAACGGCTACGGCGTGGGCGAGACGCACTGGGGCTGCCTGGCGCAGCGCGCCCGCCTCAAGGGCGACTGGCTGGTGGCGTTGCCGGATGCCTTCACCACGCAACAGGCCATGGCCATCGGCACCGCCGGCTATACCGCCATGCTGTCGGTGCTGGCGCTGGAGCGCGCGGGCGTCAGGCCGGGCGACGGCGAGGTGCTGGTGACCGGCGCCTCGGGCGGCGTGGGCTCGGTTGCCATCGCGGTGCTGGGCAAGCTCGGTTATCGCGTGGTGGCTTCCACGGGCAAGACCAGCGAGGCGGATTTCCTCAAGGCGCTGGGTGCGGCCGAGGTGATCGACCGCGGGCCCCTGAGCGCCCCCGGCAAACCGATGCAAAAAGAACGCTGGGCCGCGGTGGTGGATTCGGTGGGTTCCCACACGCTGGTCAATGCCTGCGCGCAGGTGCGCTACGGCGGCGCGGTGACGGCCTGCGGGCTGGCGCAGGGCCTGGACTTCCCGGCCTCGGTAGCGCCCTTCATCCTGCGCGGCATCACGCTCTACGGCATCGACAGCGTGATGGCGCCGATGGTGCGGCGCGAAGAGGCCTGGCAACGGCTGGCGCAGGATCTGGAGCCGCAGCGCCTGCGCGCCATCACCCGCGAGATCGGCCTGTCCGAGGCGATCGAGGCCGGGCGCAGGATCGTCGACGGCGGCATGCGCGGCCGCGTGGTGGTGAACGTCAACGCCTGAGCGGGCGCGGGGGGCGGGGCGCAGGCATGGCGCTACAATCACGCTCATGAAGCCGATCCAATACGCCATCGCCCCGCTTCAACCGGAAGCGCACCTGTTTGCCGTCACCGTCACGGTCGACGTCCCCAATCCCGCCGGCCAGCAGTTCTACCTGCCGGCGTGGATTCCAGGCAGCTACATGATCCGCGAGTTCGCCCGCAATATCGTGCGCATCCGCGCGGATGCCGGGGGCAGGCCGGTGGCGCTCACCAAGCTCGACAAGCAGAGCTGGCAGGCGGCGCCGGTGGACGGTCCGCTCACGCTCAGCTACGAGGTCTATGCCTGGGACCTGTCGGTGCGTGCCGCGCATCTTGACGCCACGCACGGCTTCTTCAACGGCAGCTCGGTCTTCCTGTGCGCCGAAGGGCGGGAAGACCATCCCTGCACGGTGGATATCCATGCGCCTTTGGGCGAAGCCTACGCTGGCTGGCGCGTTGCCACTGCCATGCGCGAGGCCCCGGGGCGGGGCGGCGCAAAGCGCTACGGCTTCGGCCGCTACCAGGTGGCCGATTACGACGAACTGGTCGACCATCCCGTCGAGATGGGCAACTTCACCCTGGGCAGCTTCCGCGCCTGCGGCGCCCAGCACGACGTGGTGTTCACCGGCCGCGTGCCGCAGCTCGACCTGGACCGCGTGTGCCGGGACCTGAAGCAGATCTGCGAGGCGCAGATCCGGCTGTTCGAGCCGGGGACGGAGAAGGCGCCGTTCCTCGACAGCAACCGCCGCTACGTGTTCATGACCATGGTCACGACCGACGGCTACGGCGGCCTGGAGCACCGCGCCAGCACCGCGCTGATGTGCGCGCGCGCCGACCTGCCGGCACGCGGCAAGGCGGAGGCCAGCGAGGGCTACCGCACCTTTCTCGGCCTGTGCAGCCACGAATATTTCCATACCTGGAACGTCAAGCGCATCAAGCCCGCGGCTTTCGTGCCGTACCGGCTGCGCGAGGAAACCCACACGCCGCTGCTGTGGCTGTTCGAAGGCTTCACCAGCTACTACGACGACCTGATGCTGGTGCGCAGCGGCACCATCACGGAGAAGCAGTACGTGGAGTTGCTGGCCAAGACCTGGAACGGCGTGCTGCGCGGCAACGGCCGCACCAAGCAGAGCGTGGCGGAGAGCTCCTTCGATGCCTGGACCAAGTACTACCGCCAGGACGAGAACGCGCCCAACGCCGTCGTCAGCTACTACACCAAGGGTTCGCTGGTGGCGCTGGTGCTGGATCTCACCATCCGCGCCCGGACCCGCAACCGCCGCTCGCTCGACGACATCATGCGCGCGCTGTGGCAGCGCTACGGCAGCGGCTTCTACGCGCCGGGCGCCGAGCAGCGCGGCGTGACCGAGGCCGGGCTGTACGCCCTGTTCGATGAAGTGAGCGGCCTGCGCCTGGGCGCGCTGCTGCGCTCGCTGACCGAAGGCACCGGCGAGTTGCAACTGGCGGCGCTCCTCAAGCCCTTCGGCGTCAAGGCGGTGCCCACCAAGCCGGAGCGCAGCGCCGCGCTCGGCATCAAGACCAAGAATGAAGACGGCTGGGTGCGCGTGACCCAGGTGCTCGACGGCGGCGCCGCGCAGGCGGCGGGCCTCTCGGCAGGCGATCTGCTGGCCGCGGTGGACAGCCTGCGCGTGGTGCCCGGCCAGCTCGACAAGCTGCTGGCGCGCTACCGCGCCGGCGACAGCGCCGAGTGCCACGTGTTCCGCCGGGATGAGCTGCATGTGCTGCCGCTGACCTTCGCGCGCGAGCCGGCCGTGCAATACACCGTGACGGCCGAAGGCGGCCGGCAAGCGATGCGGGCGCGCTGGCTGGGCCAGTAAGCCCGCGCCCCCAGCAAGGACGCAACGACGCCACATGCAATACGCGCACGACGCACGCACCTTCGTTTATTCGCACTACGTCTATCGCGGACTGCGCTCCGCGACCGGGGTGATCGGCGCCACGCTGATCGCCCTGCAGTTCGCCGACCTGCCCACCGCCATGGTGGTGTCGATGGGCGCGCTGTGCACCAGCCTGATGGACCTGCCCAATCCGTTGAACCACAAGTTCAACGAGATGATGGCCAGCGTGCTGTTGTGCAGCGCGGTGACCTTGCTGGTGGCCATGGCCACGCCCTTTCCGCGCGTGATGCCATTCGTGCTGGTGCTGGTGACCTTCATGGCCGGCATGATGACGGCGTACGGCAACAAGACCTTGCCCCTGCAGTTCTCCGCCTTGTTCGTGATGACGCTGACCATCAACGAGGATTTCGTGGTGCGCCGCGCCATCGAGCATGCCTTGTTGTTCACCGTGGGCGCGGTGGCCTACATGGCCTACGCGATGGCGGTGAGCTGGGCGACGCAGCGGCGCACCAAGCAGCAGGTGCTGGCCGAGTCCTTGTACGAGATGGCGAGCTACCTGGAAATCAAGGCCGGCTTCTACGACGCCGGCAACGACTACGAGGCGCTGTTCAACCAGCTGGTGCGCCAGCAGATCGTGGTGGCCGAGCGCCAGCAGGCCGCGCGGGACCTGGTGCTGCGCGGCAACCGCACGACGCACGACGGGCTGCTGGTGCAGGTCCACATGCGCATGCTGGACCTGTACGAGTACATCCTGTCCACCAACACCGATTACCCGCTGCTGCGGCAGACCTTCGGCAGCACGCCGGTGCTCGACCACCTGCGCCGGCTGGTGCAATTGATGTGCAAGGACGTCGAGGCGATCGCCTTCGACATCACGCGGGGCCGGCCTTCCTACGCCGAGGTGGATTACCGGCAGGTACTGCGCGCGGTCGAGCAGGAGATTGCGCAGCTGCGCTATCACCACATCAACCCGGCGGCGATGACGGCGCTGGCGGAAACGCTCGACATGATCAAGGGCGCCATCGCGCTGGTCGAGCAGCTGCACGAGGCTTCGCGCACGCCCGTCGAGCCCAGCAAGGTCCTGCCCGGGCCGGACATGACGCCGTTCCTGACGCGCCAGCGCTACGAGCTGAAGGTGCTGCGCGACAACCTGAACTGGAAGTCGCCGGCCTTCCGCTTCGCGCTGCGCATCACCATGGCGGTGGGAGCGGGGTTGTGGATTGCCGACCACCTGCCTTATGTCTCGCACAGCTACTGGATCCTGCTGACCATCATCGTCATCCTGAAACCCAATTTCAGCATGACCAAGCAGCGCTACAACGACCGCCTGATCGGTACGCTGATCGGCTGCGCGATCTCGGTGGCGGTGCTCAAGGTGGTGCACCAGCCGCTGATCCTGCTGGGCGTGCTGTTCCTTGCGCTGGTGGCGAGCACGGCGTTTTCCACCATCAAGTACCGCTATACCGCCGTGGCCGCCTGCGTGCAGGTGCTGATCCAGATCAACCTGCTGATGCCGGGCAGTTCCACGGTGGCGGGCGAGCGGCTGATCGATACGGTGATCGGCGGGCTGATCGCGTCGGTGTTCAGCTTCGTGCTGCCGAGCTGGGAGTACCGCGCGCTGCCCGCGCTGGTGGACAACGTGCTGCAGGCCAACCGCCGCTATATCGCCGCCACGCGCGACCTGCTGCTGCGCGTGGCCAAGGACGACTTTGCCTACCGGGTGCAGCGCAAGCAGTTCATGGACAGCCTGTCCGCGCTGATCGGGTCGTTCCAGCGCATGCTCGACGAGCCCAAGAGCCGGCATCGCGCGGTGGACAACCTGAACCGCTTCATCGTGCAGAACTACCTGGTGGCGGCACACGTGGCCGCGGCGCGCATCCAGGTGCGCGAGCACTATGGCGAGCTCGACCTGCCGGCTGCCGAAGCCGCGATCCGGCAGGCCACCGATGCCGCCACGCACAGCCTGCAACTGGCCAGCCAGCGGCTGGCCGACGACGATCGGGCGGGCGGGCGCGGTGCGGGATTCATCCGTGCGGCGAAGGAGCCGGCGAAGGCGGCCGAGGGGCAACAGCCGCCGGACCGCTCAAAAACGGTCGGGAACACGCAGAGCCCGGGTGCGATGCTGGCCGGTGCCGCCGCTACGGTCATGGCGGCCGATATCGCCGGCAGCGGCGCTGCTGTCGCTGCCGGCGTCATGCCGGGCAACGATGTCGCGAATGCCGTCAAGGCCGCCGCCGCCGAGAATGCCGCCAACGCGGCGGCCGCAGCCGACGAGGCCAGCGAGCGCCGTGCCCGCCTGGCCGATTCCGCCGATCGCCGCCGCGCCGATGTGCTGGTGCAGGCCGCGGCGTCGGGCGAACTGGCCCGCGCTGCCAGCGAGGCCGGCGCCACCGCCAGTTCCGCCAGCTCGACCGGGCGCACCGCCAATGCCATCCTGGAGCGCCGCCTGCGCGCGCTGCGCGAGGACGCCGCCAAGATCGCGCTGCGTACCGGCGCGATCGGCCGCGCGATGCGCCAGCGCTAATGTCCTGACCTGAGTCTGAAACCCGTTGAAGAAACAGGTCTGTCGGGAAGGCGTGGGAGCCTGGGGGCGAAGCGCAGCAAGGCTGAAGCCTTGCGAGCATTGGTGACGACGGGGCGCGCGTCCCGTCGACGGACTGATTCGACGAATCTGTGAATCAGGACACTGGGCCAGGCGCCGTCAGGCCGATGCGTCGGTGTGGGCTGGCTGCTCTTCCTTGGGCAGCGTCAGCATGCCGCTGTTGTAGCTGTATTCGTAGACCTCGCCGTAGCGGCCCCATTCGATGCCGACGGTCAGCACGCGCTGCGCCTCGTCCGGCTTGAGGAAGGCCTCCAGTTCGCGCAGCACGTGTTCTTCCTTGATTTCGCCATCCTCGGCCTGTTCGAGTTCGTGGCGGACATGCGCGGCCAGCGCCACGTGCTGCAGCAACTGCTTGCCGAACAGCACCTTGCGCTCGGGCGGCTCGGTCTCGTAGTAGGCACGGCCAAGGGCGGTGGCGCTGATGTCGCCGCGCTCGATGGTGGCCAGCTGCAGCAGGTGCAGCGCCTCGCAGGCGGGCAGCAGCTCATCGTCGGTCAGGCTGGCTTCCTCGGCCAGGTGGGGCAGGTCGGCGCGGCCGAAGAAGGGCGCTTCGCAGAGCAGGTCGAGAATGGCCTCCATCTGGCTGATGTCCGCGTCCGGCAGGCGGTAGCCGATGTCCTGGGCGGCCGCCAGCGCGGGCACGCGCGGCCCGAGCGCCGCCGGCGAGGTCATCAGCGTATAGACCTCGTCGATCAGCGCGCGCACCTGCGACGAATCGCGGTTGCGCGGGCGCGGGAAGGGGATGTTCACCTCGGCGCGGATGCGGCCCGGATCGCTCGACAGGATGACGATGCGGTCCGCCATCATCACCGCCTCCTCGATATTGTGCGAGACGATCAGGATGCACTTGATATTGGTGCGGCCGTTCTCCCACAGGTCGAGCATTTCGTCGCGCAGGGTTTCGCCGGTCAGCACGTCGAGGGCGGAGAAGGCTTCGTCCATCAGCAGCAGGTCGGGCTCGGTCACCATGGCGCGGGCAATACCCACGCGCTGGCGCATGCCGCCGGAGAGCTCGCGCGGCAGCGCGCTGTTGAAGCCCGACAGGCCGATCATGTCGATCGCAGCCTCGGCCCGGCGCGCGCGTTCTTCCTTTTGCACGCCCTGTGCTTCCAGCCCCAGTTCCACGTTTTGCTGTACGGTCAGCCAGGGAAACAGCGCGAACGACTGGAACACCATGGCGATGCCCTCGGCGGTCCCGCGCAGCGGATGGCCGCGGAAGCGCACTTCGCCGCGGTCGGTGCCGACCAGGCCGGCCATGATGCGCAGCAGGGTGGACTTGCCCGAGCCGGACTTGCCCAGCATGGCGACGATCTCGCCGCGCTTGAGTGTCAGGTCCACGCCTTCCAGCACGGCGCGGTCGGTGTGGTCGGCGGTGCGGAAGATCTTTGAGACGCCGCGCAGTTCGATGACTGCCGGGGTTGCGTCTGCGGTGCTGCTTGCCATATTCGGATTCCGTTCGGGATGCAAAGGCGCGACGGCCATCGCGCAATAGCTAATCTAGTCGCTGGATCAGAGACGGGTGCGTTCCTGCGCGAGCTGGTACAGGCGGTTCCACAGCAGGCGGTTGAAACCCACCACGAACACCGCCATCACGCCGATGCCCAGCGCGATGCGGGGGAAGTCTCCCTTGGCCGTCATCTCCGCGATGTAGCTGCCAAGGCCGGTGGCGATCAGGGTGTGGTCGCCCCAGGACACGTACTCGGACACGATACTCGCGTTCCAGGAGCCGCCGGCGGCAGTCACCAGCCCGGTCAGCAGGCTGGGGAACACCGCGGGGATCAGGAAGCGCTTCCACATCAGCCAGCCGCGCAGGCCGAAGTTGCGTGCCGCCAGCTTGAGTTCGGTGGGGATGCCGGAGGCGCCCGCGATCACATTGAACAGGATGTACCACTGCGTGCCGAAAATCATCAGCGGGCTCAGCCAGATCTCCGGGTTCAGGCCGAAGCGCGCGATCAGCATGACCACCAGCGGGAACATCAGGTTGGCCGGGAAGGCCGCCAGGAACTGCGCAACCGGCTGCGCGATGCGCGCCACCGACGGGTTCAGGCCGATGCGGATACCGATTGGCACCCAGATCAGCGCGGCCAGCGCGATCAGCACGATCACCCGCACCATGGTGAGGAAGCCCAGCCACAGCACATGGCCCACTTCGGCCCAGCCCACCTCGGTACGCACGAAGTGCATGACGCGGTACATGGCTGCCATGGCGATCAGGATGATGATGAGGTTGGTGGCGCGCTCGAACCAGACCGCGCGCACGCCGTTGCCGGCTTGCGGCGCTGCCGCCTTGCGGCCGGAGCGCCAGGCCAGCGTGCGCTCGGCCAGCCCTGCGGTGCGGCCCAGCAGCACGCGCACCCATTCCGAGCGGCGCAGCAGGTCGAGCAGCCAGGACTGGGGTTCGTTCTCCTGCGCCATGGTCTCGAAGCGGAAGCGGTCGGCCCAGGCGATCAGCGGCCGGAACAGCAACTGGTCGTAGAGCACGATGCCGATCAGCATGGCGAGGATGGCCCAGCCGATCGCCGCCAGGTTCTGCTGCTGGATCGCCAGCGAGATGTAGGAACCGATGCCGGGCAGCTTGATGTCGTTGCCGGACACCGAGATGGCTTCGGAGGCCACCACGAAGAACCAGCCGCCGGACATCGACATCATCATGTTCCACAGCAGGCCGGGCATGGCGTATGGCACTTCGAGGCGCCAGAACTTCTGCCAGGCGGACAGCCGGAACATGGCGGCCGCCTCCTGCAGGTCGCTCGGGATGGTGCGGATCGACTGGTACAGGCTGAACGCCATGTTCCAGGCCTGCGAGGTGAAGATGGCGAAGATGGCAGCGCATTCCACACCCACCAGGCTGCCGGGAAACAAGGCGATAAAGCCCGTGACGGTGATCGACAGGAAACCGAGCACCGGGATCGACTGCAGGATGTCGAGCGCCGGCACCATCACTTTCTCGGCGGTGCGGTTCTTGGAGGCGATCGCCGCGAAGGCGAAGGAGAACAGCAGGGAGGCAGACAGCGCCGCCAGCATGCGGATGCTGGTGCGCATCAGGTAATAGGGCAGGTAGGCTATGTCCAGGTGCAGGTCCAGCGGTTCGCCGGGCTGGTAGGGCACGTTCATCTGCCGGGCGGCGAAGGCCACCAGCACGATCACCGCCAGGATGATGGGCAGCAGGGCCAGGTCGAAGCGGTTCGGCGGCGCCGTCAGCAACTGGCTGGCGTAGCCAGGAGAGGTGACCGTGCTGGCCTGGTCGTGTTCGGCTTGCTGCATCATTGTGGCAAAGGGTCTGTGGCGCGGTTGCCGGGCAAGGCCGGTTGGCCCCAGGCGTGGATCGGAGGGGTTGGCAGGGGCAGTGCGCGTACGCCGGCGCTGCCGGCCAGTCGAATGGGTTCGGCCAGGCCCGGCGCTGTGCCGTCGACGTTACCTGCGCTGCAGTGCCCTTACTGGTAACGTTTTGAATGGGCGCCTAGTTTACCTGTTGTGCATGTCGCGGCTGTTTCAATCCGCGCGAAATCGGCGTTTCAGGGGGCAATTCAGATGGAAACCTGGCACATCGTCGTCACTGGATTGGTGCAGGGCGTGGGCTACCGCGCCGCGTGCGCCGGGCAAGCCACTTCGCTCGGCCTGGGGGGCTGGGTGCGCAACCGGCAGGACGGCTCGGTCGAGGTGATGGCCTACGGCGCTCCGGAGCAGCTCGAAGCCCTGTGTGCCTGGATGCGGCGCGGGCCGCCAGGGGCCCGCGTCAGTACGCTGCAGGCGGGTCCCGGCGAGGGGGAGTTCGATGGTTTCGGCTGGTTGCCGACGGTTTGAGCGGAGCAGGCGGCTTGCGCCCTGCGCCGCTCAGGTTGCGCGCCAGTCCACCGGCGTGGCGCCGTGCCGTTCCAGCCAGTCGTTGGCCAGGCGGAAATGCCCGCAGCCCAGGAAACCCCGATGCGCCGAAAGCGGCGAAGGATGCGGCGCTTCCAGCACGCAATGCGAACCGGCCAGCAATGGCTTCTTGGCCTGTGCATGGCTGCCCCACAGCAGGAAGACCAGGTTGGGGCGGGCGGCGGACAGGGCCTGGATCAGGCAGTCCGTCACCGCTTCCCAGCCGCGTCTGGCATGGCTGGCGGCCTGGCCCTGTTCCACCGTCAGCACCGTGTTGAGCAGCAGCACGCCCTGGCGCGCCCAGCCCTCCAGGTTGCCGGAGACGGGCGCCGTGGTGCCGCCGTCGCCGTATTCGGCGGCGATTTCCTTGAAGATGTTGCGCAGGCTGGGCGGCACGCGCACGCCGTCCGGTACCGAGAAGGCCAGGCCGTGCGCCTGCGGTATCTCGTTGCCGTTGACCACGCCGGTGCCGTGATAGGGATCCTGGCCGAGAATCACCACTTTCACGGTCTCGGGCGGCGTCAGGTGCAGGGCGTGGAATACCTCGTGCGGAAACACCGGCTTGCCGGTGGCGCGCTCGCCGTCGACGAAGCCGGCCAGTTCCTGCCAGCCGGCCGTGTTCATGCAGGGGGCCAGCAGCTCGCGCCAGGCGGCGGGCAGCGCGGCGGCCTGCGCGGACAGGCTGGGGGGGACGGCCGCGGGCGCCTTGGCGGCCGTCGCCACGGCGGGGGCTGCGAACAGGTCGGCCTGTCCGCTGGTGTGCTTGCTCATGCTGGAGGGATACCTGTTTTTGATAGGGGATGCGGAAGGTGCGGCGCGCGCAGCGTCAGGCGCGGCCGGTGGCGGCAAGCCGGTAGCCGCGTGCGGCCTTGCTCAGGTCGGACGGCGTGAGCGGCGCGATGTGCTGCAGGCGCCGTGCCAGCGCGCGCAGCGCTGCCTCGGCCTGTTCCTGCGCAGGTGCCTTGCCGGCGCCGCCGGGCAGCCATTCCAGTTCCAGCTCCTGGATTGCCTCACGCGCCGCCGTGGCCGGCGCGGAGATCGTGCCGACGTCGAGCGCGGCCTCGATGCTGACGCCATCCTGTTCGATCAGCCAGGTACGGCGCGCGAAATCGGTGCGGAACACCGGCGCCAGGGTGGCGGCCAGCGGCGCCAGCAGGGCGCGGGCTTCGGGCGGGAAGGCATCGAGCTCGATGGACTCGGCCGCCACCTCGGTTTCCCACTCGTGGCGGGCGGCCAGGCCGGCCTGGCTCTTGCCGGCGGTTTTCAACGTCTGCAGCCATTGCTCGCCGCGGCGGCGCAGCCGCAGGGCGGCGCGGGCACCGGCCAGGTCGCGCGCGGGCGTGTCGAGGTAGACATTGAGCAGCGTGTGCTCGCCCTGCGCCCGCCCCTGCGCGTCCAGCCAGGCCGCGAGCGCCGGCATGGCGCCGTCCGGCACCGCCAGCTTGAGTTCGATTTCCTGGGCCATGTTGTTTTGCGGTTCCCGATCAGGCAAACAGGCGCGCCAGCTCGACACCGGGGTCGGGCGCGCGCATGAAGGCTTCGCCCACCAGGAAGGCGTGCACATTGGCGTCGCGCATGCGCTGCACGTCGTCCGGGCCGAGGATGCCGGATTCAGTCACCACCAGGCGCTCGTCCGGGATGCGCGGCAGCAGGTCCAGCGTGTTGTCGAGCGTGACCTCGAAGGTGCGCAGGTTGCGGTTGTTCACGCCCAGCAGCGGCGTCTTCAGGCGCAGCGCGGCGTCGAGTTCGTCGCCGCCGTGCACTTCCACCAGCACGTCCATGCCAAGCTCATGGGCGCAGGCTTCCAGCTCCGCCATCAGGCCGTGGTCGAGCGCGGACACGATCAGCAGGATGGCGTCGGCGCCCCAGCTGCGGGCTTCATAGACCTGGTAGAGGTCGATCATGAAGTCCTTGCGCAGGGCCGGCAGCGGGCAGGCGCCGCGGGCGCGCTTGAGGAAATCGGCGTGGCCCTGGAAGAAGTTCACATCGGTCAGCACGGACAGGCAGGCCGCGCCATGGCTGGCGTAGCTCTCGGCAATCGCCTCCGGCACGAAATTCTCGCGCAGCACGCCCTTGGAGGGCGAGGCCTTCTTGACCTCGGCGATCACCCCGGCGTGGCCGGCGGCGATCTTCTCGCGCAGCGCGCGCTCAAAGCCGCGCGGCGCCAGCCCCGGCTCGCTGCGCAGGCTCTCGGCCTCGGCCCGCAGGCTGGGCAGGTCGCGCTTCTTGCGCGCGGCGTTCACTTCATCGGCCTTGACGGCCAGGATCTTCTGCAGGATATCGGACATGCGGTAATTCTCTCGCTCGGCTGGTTGGCTCGGGACGGGCTTGAAGGACGGTGCCGGCTTACTTGAACTGCTGCGTGGCGCGCACGAACTGGTCGAGCTTCTCGCGCGCCGCGCCGCTGGCGATGGCTTCGCGGGCGCGGCGGATACCGTCCTCGACCGAGCTGGCCACGTTGGCCGCGTACAGTGCGGTGCCGGCATTCAGCGTGACGATCTCGCGCGGGGTGCCGGGCACGTCGGTGAGCGCTTCCAACAGCATTTCCTTGGATTCGGTCGCATCGGCCACCTTCAGCCCGCGATTGGAGATCATCTGCAGGCCGAAGTCCTCGGGATGGATCTCGTACTCGCGCACCTCGCCGTCCTTCAGTTCGCCCACCAGCGTGGCCGCCCCCAGCGAGACTTCGTCCATGCCGTCCTTGCCGTAGACCACCAGCGCATGCTTGGCGCCCAGGCGCTGCATCACGCGCACCTGGATGCCGACCAGGTCGGGGTGGAACACGCCCATCAGGATATTGGGCGCATCGGCCGGGTTGGTCAGCGGGCCCAGGATATTGAAGATGGTGCGCACGCCCATTTCCTTGCGGATCGGCGCCACGTTCTTCATGGCCGGGTGATGGGTGGGCGCGAACATGAAGCCGATGCCGGTCTGTTCGATGCACTCGCCGACCTGCTCCGGCGTCAGCATGATGTTGACGCCCAGTGCTTCCAGCACGTCGGCGCTGCCCGACTTGGAGCTGACGCCGCGGTTGCCGTGCTTGGCGATGCGCGCGCCGGCGGCGGAGGCGACGAACATCGACGCCGTGGAAATATTGAAGGTGTGCGAGCCGTCGCCGCCGGTGCCGACGATGTCGACGAAGTTCTCGCGGTCCTTGACCGGCACCTTGTTGGCGAACTCGCGCATGACCTGCGCCGCCGCCGAGATCTCGCCGATGGTTTCTTTCTTCACGCGCAGGCCGGTCAGGATGGCCGCGGCCATCACCGGCGACATCTGCCCCTGCATGATCTGCCGCATCAGGTGCAGCATCTCGTCATGGAAGATCTCGCGGTGTTCGATGCAGCGGGTGAGGGCTTCCTGGGGCGTGATGGACATGGCGGTCTCGGTCGTGTCGTGGGGGTGCGCGGGTGCGTTGGGCGTATCGAGCAGTCTCATCGCGGCGCCTTGATGAAGTTGGCCAGCAGCGCATGGCCATGCTCGGACAGGATGGACTCGGGGTGGAACTGCACCCCTTCAATGGCGAGCGTCTTGTGGCGCACACCCATGATTTCACCATCCGGCGTCCAGGCCGTCACTTCCAGGCAATCCGGCAAGGTCTCGCGCTCGATCGCCAGGGAATGATAGCGCGTCACGTCGAAATGCTTGGGCAGGCCGGCGAAGACGCCCTCCTGCGTGGTCTCGATGCGGCTGACCTTGCCGTGCATGACCTGCTTGGCGCGGATCACCTTGCCGCCGAAGGCCTCGCCGATGGCCTGGTGGCCCAGGCAGACGCCCAGCAGCGGGATCTTGCCGGCGAAGTGCTGCAGCACGGCCACCGAAATGCCGGCTTCCTTCGGGCTGCACGGGCCGGGCGAGACGCAGATGTGATCGGGCCCCAGCGCCTCGATCTCTTCCAGCGTGATCTCGTCGTTGCGGTAGGTGCGCACGTCGGCGCCGAGTTCGCCGAAGTATTGGACGAGGTTGTAGGTAAACGAATCGTAGTTGTCGATCATCAGCAGCATGGCGGTTCCCCTGTTCCTTTTACCTTGACCTTCAGATGTCCGAATCCAGGCCGTCCTGGACCTGCTCGGCGGCGCGGATCACGGCGCGCGCCTTGGCTTCGGTTTCCCTCCATTCGGCTTCGGGGTCCGAGTCGGCAACGATGCCGGCGGCGGCCTGCACATAGAGGTTGCCGTCCTTGACGATGCCGGTGCGGATCGCGATCGCCAGGTCCATCTCGCCGCCAAAGGACAGGTAGCCCACCGCGCCGCCGTAGATACCGCGCTTGCGCGGTTCCAGCTCGTCGATGATCTCCATGGCATGCACCTTGGGCGCGCCCGACAGCGTGCCGGCCGGGAAGGTGGCGCGCAGCACGTCGAGGTTGCTCATGCCGGGCTTGAGCGTGCCTTCCACCGAGCTGACGATGTGCTGCACATGGGAGTATTTCTCGATCACCATCTGGTCGGTGACCTTGACCGAGCCGGTCTCGGCGATGCGGCCGATATCGTTGCGCGCCAGGTCGATCAGCATCACGTGCTCGGCGATTTCCTTGGGGTCGTTGAGCAGTTCGGTGGCGAGCTGCGCGTCCTTCTCCGGCGTGTTGCCGCGCGGACGGGTGCCGGCCAGCGGTCGGATGGTGACGATGTGGTCCTCGCGCTGGTCGCCGTTGCTGCCGACCCGGCGGGTTTCCTGCCGCACCAGGATCTCCGGCGAGGCGCCCACGATCTGAAAGTCGCCGAAGTTGTAGAAGTACATATAGGGCGACGGGTTCAGCGAGCGCAGCGCGCGGTACAGCGACAGCGGCGAGTCGCGGTACGGCTTGACCAGGCGCTGGCCGATCTGCACCTGCATCATGTCGCCCGCCATGATGTATTCCTTGGCCTTGTGCACGGCGGTGAGGTAGTCGGCCTTGTCGAATTCGCGGTAGACGTCGGTCTGCACCGAGGGGGTGGTGACCGGCACGTCCACCGGCTGGCGCAGCTTCATGCGCAGTTCGCGCAGGCGCTGGCGGGCGCGGGCGTAGGCCTCGGGCGTGGTCGGGTCGGCGTAGACGATCAGGTAGAGCTTGCCGGACAGGTTGTCGATCACCGCCAGCTCTTCGCACAGCAGCAACTGGATGTCGGGCAGGTTCAGATCGTCGGGCTTTTGCGTGTTGGCGAGCTTTTTCTCGATATAGCGCACCGCGTCGTAGCCGAAATAGCCGGCCAGGCCGCCGCAGAACCGCGGCAGGCCGGGGCGCAGCGCCACCTTGAAGCGCTTTTCGAAGTCGGCGATGAAGTCCAGCGGGTTGCCCTCGTGGGTTTCCACCACGCGGCCGTCGGTCACCACTTCGGTGCGCATGCCGGAGGCGCGCAGCAGGGTGCGGGCGTGCAGGCCGATAAAGGAGTAGCGGCCGAAGCGTTCGCCGCCCACCACGGATTCCAGCAGGAAGGTATTGACCCCGCGCGTTTGCGATTGCGCCAGCTTGAGATACAGCGACAGCGGCGTTTCCAGGTCGGCGAAGGCCTCGGCGATCAGCGGGATGCGGTTGTAGCCCTGCTCGGCCAGCGATTTGAATTCCAGTTCGGTCATGTCGATCCTCTTGTGCCGCGGCGCCTGTATTTCAGTATGGCGCACGCCGCGATGTCGGCAACTTGGGGCTGGAAGGTCGTCAGACCCGCCCCGGAGAGACCATGGCGCGGACGAGTGTCCACGCCACGGCCGGGGTGGGCGTGCAGCGCGTTCGGGGGACACCGGCGCAAGGCTGGGATGTCGGGCGGCTGGAAAATCAGTGAAGGTCCGGCAACCTGCCGGTCTGGCCGGCCCCATCCTGGTACAGACGCATCGCGGGGAATGCGGGAAGGGGGCGGTCAGGAGACTCGCGAACGCACTTTACGCCTGTTGGGAGGCGCGCCAGCGACGCCAGGGCCAGGCCTGCCGATCACTGCCAGAAGAGATGCGTTTGCGGTTCAGAAACATGAAATCGTGTTCAGCGATTTATGGTTTGGATGTTTGGCGATGCCGACTGCCGCTTACATGCGGTTCGGCGGCTTTCCGGCCGCCGGGTCATGCCCGATGTGCTGCAAAAAGCGCCGCAACCTGGACAATGGAATCGACTATACCATCGGCGTCGACGCCTTGTACAGGATTGCCGTGGTTGTAGCCATAGGGCACAAGCAGCACCCCCATGCCGGCCGCGCGGGCAGCCTGCGCGTCGTTTTCCGAGTCGCCGATCGCGGCCATTTCGGCCGGCTCCAGCCGGAACGCCTCGGCCACCTTGAGCAGCGGCAGGGGATCCGGCTTGCGCAGCGCGAAGGCGTCGCCGCCGTAGACCAGCTCGAAGAACCGTCCCAGGCCGGTCTTGGCCAGCAGCGGCTCGGTGAAGTTATGCGGCTTGTTGGTCACGCAGGCCAGGCGCAGGCCGGCGGCCTTCAGCGCCGCCAGCCCCTCGGCCACACCGGCATAGACCCGCGAGAACTGGCCGTTGATGCGCAGGTATTCGCGGTCGTACAGGGCCAGCGCATCGGCAAACATGCCGTTGGCGTGGGCGGGCGCGAAGCGGGCGTCGAGCACGCGCCGGATCAGGTTTTCCGAACCCTTGCCGACAAAGCTGACGATTTCCTCCCGGCCCAGCGGCTCGGCGTTGCCGAGCTGCGGGTGCAGGTGGACCAGCGCTTTCAGCATGGCGTTGACCGCGGCATGGAAGTCGCCGGCGGTATCCACCATGGTGCCGTCCAGGTCGACGATCACGCCCCGGATACCGCGCCAGTCGGTGCGATTGCGCTGGGCCAGGCTCATTGGCCCACCTTGGCCAGCTCGCCGCGCATCGCCGACAGCACGCCCTTGTAGCCGCCATCGGCGTCCGGCTTGCCGAACACGGCGGAACCGGCGACGAAGGTATCGGCGCCGGCGGCGGCGATCTCGGCAATGTTGTCCACCTTCACGCCGCCGTCCACTTCCAGCAGGATGCGCCGGCCGGTGCGCTCGGCATAGGCGTCGATGCGCGCGCGGGCGGCGCGCAGCTTGTTGAGCGTTTCGGGGATGAAGGACTGGCCGCCGAAGCCGGGGTTGACCGACATCAGCAGGATCACGTCGATGCGGTCCATCACGTGGTCGAGATGGTGCAGCGGCGTGGCCGGGTTGAATACCAGGCCAGCCTGGCAGCCGTGCTCGCGGATCAGAGCCAGGGAGCGGTCGATATGCTCGCTGGCCTCCGGGTGGAAGGTGATGATATTGGCGCCGGCCTTGGCGAAGTCGGGGATGATCCGGTCCACCGGGCGCACCATCAGGTGCACGTCGATGGGCGCCGTCACATGGGGACGGATCGCCTCGCACACCAGCGGGCCCACCGTCAGGTTCGGCACGTAATGGTTGTCCATCACGTCGAAATGGATCCAGTCGGCGCCGTCCGCGGTCACGCGCCGCACTTCCTCGCCCAGGCGGGCAAAGTCGGCGGACAGGATGGACGGGGCGATGCGATAGGTGGGCGTGCTCATGGCGGGGCTCGGAGGAGGGGACTTCAAGGGGAAGGCAGTATATTACCCTCCCCGCGCAGCGCACTGCTGCCGACCGGGCGGGAACCTTGCGGCGGCTTTGCTTGCCGCCCCCGGAGCCTTGCCGCACAATGCGCCTACCCTGATCCAGCCCCTGATACGCCGACAATGAGCGAATACGCCTTTTCCGTGGCCGTACGTACCCAGTACCTGGCCGACCAGTCAGACCCCGAGCGCGGGCGCCATGCCTTCGCCTACACCATCACCATCCACAATACCGGCGAGGTGGCGGCGCAGCTGATCTCGCGCCACTGGGTGATTACCGACAGCGACAACGGTACCCAGGAAGTGGCGGGCCTTGGCGTGGTGGGCCACCAGCCCCTGCTCAAGCCGGGCGAGCATTTCGAGTACACCAGCTGGGCCACCATCTCCACGCCGGTGGGCTCGATGAAGGGAGCGTATTTCTGCGTGGCCGAGGACGGCCATCGCTTCGAGGTGCCGATTCCGGAGTTTGCGCTGGTGCTGCCGCGCATGCTGCACTGAGGCGCACGCGGGCCTTGCCCGGAACCCGTGGAACGCAATGGCACCGGTGGAACCTATTGGCCCGGCGTGCTGTCCTGATCCTGTCGGGTACGGGCGGAGGCTTGTCCAGCGCGCGAGGGATGATCGTCCGGCGCGCGGCTGGGGCGCGGGTTCTTCTTGGCCGTGCCCATGGTCCACACCACGATAAAGATCAGCAGGAAGAGCGCCAGTCCGGCCTCGAGGGCGAACAGCAGCATGGGATGGGCTTCGAAAAACTGGCTCATGACAGGGCTACGTGGGGGCGACGATGGGCATTGTAGGCCATTGGCACAAGCGACCGGACGCGACATCCGTGATATCCGCGAACCGCTGAGTTTTCATCCAATCAAGATGGCACATCTGCATTTCTCATTCCGCTTTCCTTTTTCGACTTTGCGCGCCCCGGCGGCGCCGGCCCGCCCGCCCGCCGGCGGCTCAGGGGGCCGGCTTGGCTGGCTCGGGCTGGCTGCGGCAGCCACGCTGCTGGCCGGCTGCATGAGCGGCCCGCCGCCGCGCGTCGAGGGCCCCGGCGGGCGTCCCGTGCCGCCGCCGGCCGGCTCCACCCAGAAGGGCCAGTTGCAGCCGGCCAGCTGGGCCGAGATCGGCGGCTGGGGCCAGGACGACGTGCGCGCCGCGTGGCCGGCGCTGCAGGCCAGCTGCCTGGCTCTGAAGCGGCGCGCCGAATGGAACCGCGTCTGCGCGCTTGGGTTGATGGTCGACGCCGGCGACCTGGACGCCATGCGGGCCTACTTCGAATCCAACTTCCAGCCCTATCGCGTGGTCAACGGCGACGGCACCGACAATGGACTGATTACCGGCTACTACGAACCCATCCTGCACGGCTCTCGCACGCGCCAGGGCCAGTACCAGGTGCCGCTGTACCGCAAGCCGCCTCAATGGGGCAACCGGCCGCTGCCGGCGCGCGCCGAACTGCTGCAGAACCCGGCGCTGCGCGGGCAGGAGCTGGCGTGGGTGGACGATCCGGTGGAGGCCGCTTTCCTGCAGATCCAGGGTTCCGGCCGGATCCGCCTGCAGGATGGCACCATGATGCGGGTGGGTTTCGGCGGCACCAACGACCAGCCGTTCCGTTCCTTCGGCAAATGGCTGCTGGACCGCGGCGAGATCACGCCGGCGCAGGCCACCATGCAGGGCATCAAGGGCTGGGCGCGCGCCAACCCGGGGCGCGTCGACGAAATGCTCAACGTCAATCCGCGCTTCGTCTTCTTCCGCGAACTGCCGCCGACCAACGATGGCCCGGTCGGCGCGCTGGGCGTGCCGCTGACCGCGGAGCGTTCCATCGCGGTCGATCCCGCCACCATCCCGCTGGGCGTGCCGGTCTTCCTCTCCACCACCCGGCCGCTCTCGACCGAGCCGATCCAGCGCCTGATGTTCGCGCAGGACACCGGCTCCGCCATCAAGGGCGGCGTGCGCGCGGACTTCTTCTGGGGCGCGGGCGATGCGGCCGGCGAGACCGCCGGCCGCATGAAGCAGGGCGGCCGCATGTGGGTGCTGATGCCGCGCAGCTGATGAAAGCGTGGCCGCCTGGTCCTGGCCGGCCACGTCTTTACGCCTTCAGCGCGGACGCTGGTCGACGATGCGCCGCGCCTTGCCCACCGAGCGCTCCACACCGCCCGAGGGCAGGATCTCGATGCCGACCGTGACGCCGATATAAGCCTTGATGTCATAGGTCAGCTGGCTGCTGGCCTGCTGCGTGCTGGCCGGGTCGACGCCGTGCGCGCATTCCACCCGCACGGTCAGCACATCGAGATGGCCGTCCTTGCTCAGCACGCACTGATAGTGCGGCGCCAGCTCGGCGTGCTTCAGGATCAGTTCCTCGATCTGCGAGGGAAAGACATTGACGCCACGCACGATCATCATGTCGTCGGAGCGGCCGGTGATCTTTTCCATGCGGCGGAAGGCCGGACGGGCGCTGCCCGGCAGCAGCCGGGTGAGGTCGCGGGTCCGGTAGCGCACGATCGGCAGCGCTTCCTTGGACAGCGAGGTGAAGACCAGCTCGCCGAACTCGCCGTCGGGCAGCACTTCGCCGGTAGCTGGATCGATCACTTCCGGGTAGAAATGATCTTCCCAGATGGTCGGGCCGTCCTTGGTTTCGGCGCATTCGTTGGCGACACCCGGGCCCATCACTTCCGACAGTCCGTAGATATCCACCGCCGAAATGCCCATGCGTTTCTCGATGGCGAGACGCATCTCGGGCGTCCAGGGTTCCGCGCCGAAGATGCCGACCCGCAGCGAAGTGGAGGCCGGGTCGATACCCTGGCGCTCGAACTCGTCCGCGATCGCCAGCATATAGCTGGGCGTCACCATGATCACTTCCGGCTTGAAATCCTGGATCAGCTGCACCTGCTTCTCGGTCTGGCCGCCGCCGAAGGGAATCGCGGTGAGCCCAGCCTTTTCCACGCCGTAGTGCGCGCCGAGGCCACCGGTGAAGAGCCCGTAGCCATAGCTGATATGCACCTTGTCGCCGCGCCGCGCCCCTGCGGCGCGGATCGAGCGGGCCATCACCGTGGCCCAGGTGTCGATGTCCTTCAGGGTGTAGCCGACCACCGTGGGTTTGCCCGTGGTGCCCGACGAGGCATGGATGCGCGCCACGCGGTCCTGGGGCACGGCGAACATCCCGAACGGATAGTTGTCGCGCAGGTCCTGCTTGGTGGTGAAGGGAAAGCGGGCCAGGTCGGCCAGCGTCCGGACCTGGTCCGGATGCACGCCGGCGGCGTCGAACTTGGCGCGGTAGACCGGCGAGTTCCGGTAGGCGTGGTCGAGCGACCATTTCAGGCGTTCGAGCTGCAAGGCCTGCAATTCGTCGCGGCTGGCGGTCTCGATCGGCTCGAGCGGCAGATCTGTGAGGCGCGTCATGGTGTCTCCTGCGCTTGGGGGCTTATCTATGTATATCGGCGTCTATGTGGCATTGGGGCGTGGGCCGCGGCGCGCGTCACCCAGCTTCCGGCGGGGCAACCACATGCCCCCTGATCTGGGCGGACTTGCCGCGGAACATCGCCACCATCTCGCCGGCACGGTTGGTGACCCGGATATCGTAGATGCCGTGCCGGCCCGACAGGACCTGCTCGGTGGCCTCGGCGGTCAGCACGTCGCCACCCTGCACGGGTTTGAGGAATTCGATGCTGCAGCCCGCCGCCACCGTGTTGATATTGTGGCTGTTGCAGGCAAAGGCGAAGGTTGAATCCGCCAGCGTGAACATCAGGCCGCCGTGGCAAATGCCATGGCCGTTGAGGAATTCCTGCCGTACCGGCATGGACAGGCGCGCATAGCCCGGGCGCACGGCTTCGAGGGTGATGCCCAGCCAGCGGCTGCAGGCATCGGCTTCGTACATGCTGGCGGCGGCCGCTTCGGCGAGGGCCTGGGGATTGTGGGTCAAGCGGGTCTCCTGTTCAGGCTGGGGATTGGGGCAGGGGAGCGGAACCGGGCGGACGGCGTTAGCGCCCGGTGAAGCGCGGCGCGCGTTTTTCCAGGAAGGCGTTCACGCCCTCGGCATAGTCATGGGACGCCCCCAGTTCGCGCTGCAGGTCGCGCTCCAGGTCTAGCTGGGCATCGAGCCCCTGGCTCGCACCGGTGTACATGGCCTGCTTGATCGCCGCCAGCGCGCGCGTGGGCTGGGCCGCGAGGTGGGTGGCCAGCGCCAGCGCCTGCGCGGGCAGCAGGTTGTCCTCCATCGCTTCCCAGATCAGCCCCCATTTCTCTGCCTCGTCGGCGCTGAGCTTGTCGCCGGTCATGGCCAGTCCCATGGCGCGCGCCATGCCGATGCGCTTGGGCAGCAGCCAGGTGCCGCCGGAGTCCGGGACCAGGCCGATCTTGACGAAGGCCTGGATAAAACTGGCCGAACGCGCCGCCAGCACCATGTCGCAGGCCAGCGCCAGGTTGGCGCCGGCGCCTGCCGCAGTGCCGTTGACCGCGGCGATCACCGGCAGCGGCAGTTTCTGCAGGCGCCGGATCAGGCGGTTGAACCAGACGTCGATCAGTTCGCCCAGGTCGGTCATGGCGCCGGGCGTGAAGTCCAGGTCGGCCAGGTCCTGCCCGGCGCAAAAGCCGCGGCCCGCACCCGTGAGCAGCAGCGCGCGGGCGCTGCCGGCTTCGACGTGATCCAGCGCCTGTTGCAGCGTCGCATGCATCTCGCGGGTGAAACTGTTGAGCTTGTCGGGGCGATTGAGCGTGATGGCCGCTACCTGGCCGTGCCAGGCGAGCAGCACGGGGCCGGAAGTGAGGCTGACCTGAGGGGGCAAATCTGGCATCGTTGGTCTCCTGCCATGTCAGTGGACAGTGGTGGCTATGATTTTCGGCGGATCGGCACGCGGCTGCGGGCTCCATCCAATATAGTGGAGGAGCCGTGGCGCCGTTAAAAATTAACCGACCAGTCGGTCGGCGAATGGTAGCATCAATTCGCGCGTGCGAGCAGCGGTCTGTCGGTTAAGTCCGGCGGGTCCTTTGCCAGGGGCGCCGACAAGACGCGCGATCCGTCGGCACGCATGCTCGCAAGGCTTCAGCCTTGCCGCGTTTCGCTTCCAGGTTCCCACGCCTTCTCGACAGATCTATTTCTTCAACTAATTTCAGACTCTGGACTTTAGCGTTTGCGCGGTGTCCTGGCGCGGGGGGGATCGTCGGCTGGATCGGGTGTCAGGTCCTTGTCCAGCACATCATCGATACTAGGCGGAACAGGCGGGTGCTCTTCGCGCTGCGCGCTGTGGTCGGCGCGGTCGGCGGGAGTGCCTACCGGCATGCTCTCGGCGGCGCGGGTCACCTCGTTCATGCCGTCTTCCGGTGCCTCGTCCTCGTCCGGTTCATGGCCGTGGGGAAAGTCGATCGGCTCGGCGGTCCGATCGGTGAGTTCCTCGACGGCCTCTGCAGTCTCTTTCCACATGTCCTCCGGGTCAATGGAATCCAGGATGCTGGGAATAGTGCGTTCCGAGCGCGGCCGATCCGGCGATCCGGTTCGCCGCGTCTTGCCAGAATCCGCCTTGTACGGCTTTTTCATGGTCGACTCCTGAGCGACGACGGTGGTCATGCCGCATGCCGGAAAGCATGGGCATGCTCCAATGATAGGTAAGGACGCACGGAGCGCGATCCCTTCCTGCGTCGCGGGCGCCATGCCGGCTGCCCGGGCATCCGCACGAAGGCCCGGGAGTGCTGCGAGAAGATATGAGGTGGCGCCGGCTTGCTGCCCGTCCGGGTGACCTAAAATGAAATGCCCTACTGCCGAAAGCCGCCAATGTCCGTGGCTCCGGCGAGCACCTGCCCAGTGCAGGCTGGAGGCGTGCCATGCCTACTTATCAATACCGCTGCGAGAAGTGCGGCCAAGTGTTCGACCACGCTGAGCATCTTGCCGAACATGCCACGGCCCATCCGCCTTGCCCCAAATGCGGCAGCGAAACGGTCCAGCATATGCCGACGCCATTTGTTGCGAAGACCGCGCGGAAGAGTTGACGCTTGCCCGGCAAGACCGGGACCTGCGCCGATTCGCCCATGGCATGCGCCTGCCCTCCTTTCCTGGCGCCTGAAACCTTGGATCGGGGGCCACGCCCCATCCGGCGTCATGGCTTTGTGCGTGCTTTGAACCACCGCATCTTGCGCTGAAGAACCGCACGGGCCCATAATGCAACACTGTTGCATTATGGGCCCGTGCCCCTTCCAGAGGCGAAGCGCAGATGAAGCGTCCCACCCGTTGTTTCGTTCTTGCCGGCGCGCTGCTGCTGTCATCGGCCGCGAAGGCCCACGAGGCCCACACTCATGGTCAGGCAAGGGTGGACATTGCGGTGGACGGGGAGGTACTTTCCGTCCAGCTGGCGTCTCCCTTGATGAACCTGTTCGGCTTCGAGCGCTTGCCGCGCAACGCCGCGGAGACGACGGCTGTTCGGCAAGCGGTAGGGCGCCTGCGCCGGGGCGAGGCGCTTTTTGTGACGCCTGCCGCCGCGGACTGCCGCCTGGCATCGGCAAGCCTGGACTTCGGCGCCCTGGGCGACGGCTTGCTTGCCGCGGATGGATCCCCTCCGGAGGCGGCGCGATCGCGCAGCGACGCACATGCCGATCTGGATGCCGCATACATATTCCATTGCGGCAATCCCTCGGCGTTGCACGAACTGGAGTTCAGGCTCTTTGAGGCCTTTCCGGCGATCCGCCGCGTGACGGTGCAACTGCTTGCGCCGGCAGGGCAGGCCGGCGCCACGTTGACGCCGGCCAATGCCCGGGTGAAGTGGTGATGGGCGAGGTCAGCCAGGTGGATCCGGACGCCGCCGACTTCCTTGTCGACTTGTCCGGCGTCGCATTCTCGTGGCCGGGCGAGGGTGAGGCGTGTCTTGTGTTGGACCGGTTCCATGCGGCCGCGGGCGAGCATGTCTTCGTTTCGGGCGCCAGCGGCAGCGGCAAGAGCACGCTCCTGGGTCTGCTGGCGGGCGTCATCGTACCTCAGCGCGGCCGCGTCGCCGTGAAGGGCATGGCGTTGAACGCCCTGACGGGCGCGCAGCGGGACCGCTTCCGGGCCGATCACATCGGCATCATCTTCCAGCAACTGAACCTGCTGCCGTATCTGTCCGTGCTGGACAACGTGCTGCTGGCGTGCAGGTTCTCCGCGCACCGCAGGCGTCGCTCGGCCGAGCAAGGGGCAAGTCCCGCCGAGGCGGCCGGCATGTTACTGGAGCGCCTGGACTTGCCGCAAGCGTACTGGCGGCGGGCGGCGGCACGGCTCTCGGTCGGGCAGCAGCAGCGGGTGGCGGCCGCCCGGGCACTTCTGGGCCGCCCGGAACTGGTGCTGGCCGATGAACCCACTTCTGCGCTGGACGCGGACCGGCAGTCCGCGTTTATGGACTTGCTGCAGCGCGAGTGCCGCGCGGTCGGTGCGAGCCTTGTCTTTGTCAGCCATGATGAACGGCTCGCGGCCCGTTTCGGGCGGCGCTTCGCCATGCCGGCGGTTTCCGCCCGGGAGACCGCCTGATGCCCTGGTTCGGGCTGGCCGCCCGCAGTGCCTGGAACCGTCGCTACAACCTGCTGCTGATGGTGCTGGCGATTGCCTTGTCGACCGCGCTGCTGCTTGGCGTGGAGCGCATCCGGCACCAGCTCCGGGCCGGCTTCTCCCAGTCGGTATCCGGTACGGACCTGGTGGTGGGCGCGCGTTCGAGCCCGATGCAGCTGATCCTCTATACCGTCTTCCATCTTGGCGCTGCGACGAACAATATGGGTTGGGACAGCGTCCAGCGCATTGCACGACACCCGCTGGTGGCCTGGACGATCCCCATATCGCTTGGCGACTCGCATCGCGGCTTCCCGGTGCTGGCGACTTCGCAGGACTACTTCCGCCATTTCCGCCATGGCGGCCGGCAATCCCTGGTGCTTGCACAGGGATTGCCGTTCCAGGGATTGTTCGATGCCGTGCTGGGCGCGGAAGTGGCGCGCCGGCTCGGCTATAGACTGGGCGACAGCATCGTGCTGAGCCACGGCGATGCCACGGGCGCGATGGCCGGGCAGTCCCGGCATGGCGACAAGCCCTTCGTGGTCAGCGGGATTCTTGCCCCTACCGGAACGCCGGTGGACCGCACGGTGCATATCGGCCTGGAGGCCATGGAGGCGATTCACCTTGAATGGCAGGCGGGAGTCCCGATGCCCGGCTTGTCGATCCCGCCTGAATTCGTGCGCAGATTCGACCTGACGCCCAAGAGCGTGACGGGGGTCCTGGTCGGGCTGAAGCTGCGCTCGCGCGTATTTTCCTTGCAGCGCGAAATCGCCGCCGATGCGCATGAGCCGCTGATGGCCGTGCTGCCAGGCGTGGCGCTTGACGAGCTGTGGGAGATCGTCGGCATCGGCGAAAAGGGCTTGCTGCTGATGTCGGCGCTGGTGGTGGCGGTCGGGCTGGCGGGGCTGGTCTCTTCGATCCTCGCCGCACTGGGAGAGCGGCGGCGCGAGCTGGCGATCCTGCGCGCGGTGGGCGCGCGTCCGCTCGACCTGCTGATATTGCTGGCGGCCGAGGGCGTCGTCCTGATGCTGGCCGGCACGCTCGCGGGCTGTTTGCTGCTGAGTGCGATGTCGTTGGCGATCACGCCATGGCTGGAAGCCAGCCTGGGACTGGCCCTGCCGATCTCCTCGCCGCGGGCCAGCGAGCTGCCCTTGCTTTTCGCGATCATCGCCGCCGGCGCCGCCGCTTCCCTGTTGCCGGGATGGCGGGCCTACCGGCTCAGCATGATCGACGGCCTGACCCCCAATACCTGACCGTGATCCTGGCCCTGATCCTGCGGCAAATGGAACGTCTGGACGGCAAGGTGTCTGGTACCCCGTGCCATGGTCGCCCGCTTCCCTGAACCGATGAAAGCGCTGATCCCTCGCGTACTACCGGTAGTCGTGGCCATGCTCGCAATGCTGGCTCTGGCCGCCGCCGTCGCGGCATGGCGGGGATTTCGGCCGCTGTCGCCAGAAGAGCCATCCGGGCGTGCCGCGCCAGTTCCCGAGGCGCCGGACGGACAAGGCAACTTCGCCGTAGGGCAGGCATTGCCGCAGCTACCGGCCGCAGCCAGCGCTCCGGCCTCCGGCTACCGGGAAATCGACTGGCAGGCACTGCTGCCGAAGGGCTGGGACCCGCTCGCGCCCTTCAAGGGACTCAAGCTCGAAGAGATAGAGGATGGCGACCCACGCGCGCAGATCGCGCTGTACAAGGCGCGTCAATACTGGAAGAGGGCGCCCGTCGAGCGCAGCCTCGATGGCGTGCCGGTGCGCCTGCCCGGCTTCGTGGTGTCGCTGGACGCGGAGGGCGAGGCCATGCGCGAGTTCCTGCTGGTGCCCTATTTCGGCGCGTGCATCCATGTACCGCCGCCGCCGGCCAACCAGGTGATTCACGTCCGCACCGACCACCCGTTGCCCGCCTTGCGCACGATGGATACGGTCTGGGTCAGTGGGGTCATGCGGGTGGAGAGCGCCGAAACCATGATGGGATATGCCGGCTATGCGATGCATGGCGCGCGCGTCGAACGGTATCTGGCGCCGGCCGGGAGGTAATGCCGGGGCCAGGCACGGTCGAGTCGTCGGGGCGGACTGAAGGCGCTCTTCGGGGGGCTGGTCATTTCAAATGCAACATAGTTGCAAATGATGGATATAATGCAACACTGTTGCAAAAACGTCAGGCGTCGCGGCAAGCGTGCGGGCCTTTCCGATCCATCCCTACTTCAGCGCATCCCATGACCTCGCCATCCCTGCTGCCCGTCACCGTCCTTTCCGGCTTCCTGGGCGCCGGCAAGACGACCCTGCTCAACCATATCCTGCACAACCGCGAGGGGCGGCGCGTGGCCGTGATCGTCAACGACATGTCCGAGGTCAACATCGATGCGGAGCTGGTGCGGGCCGGCAATGCGGACCTGTCGCGCACCGAACAGAAGCTGGTCGAAATGAGCAACGGCTGCATCTGCTGCACGCTGCGGGAGGATTTACTGGTGGAGGTGTTCCGCCTGGCCAGGGAAGGGCGCTTCGACCAGCTTGTGATCGAGTCCACCGGCATTTCAGAGCCGCTGCCGGTGGCCGAAACCTTCACCTTTACCGATGAGCAGGGCCAGAGCCTGGCGGACGTCGCGCGGCTGGATACCATGGTCACCGTGGTGGACGCCTTCAACTTCCTCAGGGACTACAGCTCGCGTGACAGCCTGGCGCAGCGCGGCGAATCGCTGGGCGACGAGGATGCGCGCACGGTGGTGGACCTGCTGATCGAGCAGGTCGAGTTTTGCGATGTCATTGTTGTTAACAAGCTTGACCTGGTCGACGCTGCCGGGCGCGAGCGGCTGATCGCCATCTTGGGCGGGCTCAACCCGAGGGCGCGCATCGAGACCGCCGTGTTCGGCAGGGTCCCGCTGGAGCGCATCCTGGACACGGGGCTGTTCGATTTCGAGGCAGCGTCCTCGGCACCGGGCTGGCTCAGGGAGATGCGTGGCCAACACATGCCCGAGACGGAGGCGTACGGCATTGGAAGCTTCGTCTACCGGGCGCGGCGGCCGTTCCATCCAACGCGTTTCTTCCGCATGGTCGAAAGCGAGTGGCCGGGCGTGGTCCGCTCCAAGGGGTTCTTCTGGCTGGCCTCGCGTCCCACGTTCGCCGGGAACTGGTCGCAGGCCGGGGCCGTCTGCCGCCACGGGCTGGCCGGCATGTGGTGGGCAGCGGTGCCGCGGGAGCGTTGGCCGCAGGACGCGGATGCCCGGCGTACCATCCTCAGCTACTGGAACGACCAGACCGGCGATGCCCGGCAGGAACTCGTGCTGATCGGCCTGGACATGGACGAGATGGCGCTGCGGGCACGCCTGGACCATTGCCTGCTGACCGACGCGGAGATGGAAATGGGACCCGCGGCCTGGGCCGGGTTTGCCGACCCATTTCCGCTCTGGGGGCAGCGCCCGGACTGAATGGCAGGTACGGCGAGATGTTTGCGGCCTATGAGGCGCCTTGCGTGCGCATCGGGATCGGTGGCACGATTGCCGCCACGCATCTCGATGCCCGACGAACCGGGCATCGTCTGGCTGGTCGCAAGATCGATCCCCTTCCAATGCCAACAGGACCAATAGGACCAAAAGGAGAAGACATGCCGTACGAAAACATTCTGGTGGAAACACGCGGACGCGTGGGCCTGGTAACGCTGAACCGTCCGAAGGCGCTCAACGCGCTCAACGATGCGCTGATGGATGAGCTGGGCGCGGCCCTGCTTGCCTTCGACGCCGACGAGGCGATCGGCAGCATCGTCATCACCGGCAGCGAACGCGCCTTTGCCGCCGGTGCGGATATCGGGATGATGGCCAAGTACTCCTATATGGATGTGTACAAGGGCGACTACATCACCCGCAACTGGGAGGCCATCCGCCGCATCCGCAAACCGGTGATTGCCGCGGTGGCCGGCTACGCCCTGGGTGGCGGCTGCGAACTGGCGATGATGTGCGACATCATCATCGCCGCCGACAGCGCCCGCTTCGGCCAGCCTGAAGTCAAGCTGGGCACCATGCCGGGCGCCGGCGGCACCCAGCGCCTGCCGCGCGCGGTCTCCAAGGCCAAGGCCATGGACCTGTGCCTGACCTCGCGCATGATGGACGCAGCGGAAGCCGAGCGCGCCGGACTGGTGTCGCGCGTGGTCGCCGCGGACAAGCTGCTCGACGAAACCCTGGCCGCGGCCGAGACCATTGCCGGTTTCTCCTTGCCGGTGGTGATGATGATCAAGGAGTCGATCAACGCCGCCTACGAGACCAGCTTGTCCGAGGGAGTGCATCTGGAGCGGCGCTTGTTCCATTCCACCTTTGCCACCGAAGACCAGAAGGAAGGGATGGCTGCCTTTGTGGAGAAAAGGGCGCCCGAGTTCAAGCATCGGTAAAGCTCGACAGGTAAATACCCGAGTGAATGCATCAGGTATTTATCGTTTTGCGATGTAATAGAAAGCCAAATGTCTTTATAGATCAATGGCTTGATCCAGCCCCTCCGTGGACCGGATCACACTTGTGTGACAAAACAGTTGCCATAAGGGGGCGAGTCCCTTAAGATTCGCCCCCTTCGCCACACAAAGACCGCTGCAGCGCAGACGGGACCAGGGTTGCGGGGGTTGGCAGGGGAGGTTGGCGAGCCGTGTTCAGGCGCCGGCCGCAGCAAAGAAAGTTTGCGAAACCTGTTGACGAAACGCGGATTGTTCTTCATAATCTCGTTTCTCTGCTGCAGACAACGCGGCGACGCGGTAAGCAAAGCGAACCGCGGCCAGTTCTTTAACAAACAAACAACCGATAAGTGTGGGCGCTTGATAGCGGATGCGGAAGACTTCGGTCTTTTAGCTTACAAGTTATAAAGTGCTCGCACAGTAAAACATGTTGGTTATGTCTTCGGACGTAGCCAGTCAGTTTTCTGAGAGTGAGCGACCGCTCGAAAGAGCGAGATTCTTCGGAAT